>JBBQNH010000029.1:0-24951 GCA_038329705.1 Burkholderiales bacterium
CGACATCACCACGCTGATGGTGTGGCAGAAGAATATAGTCGCCAGCAACGGGACGGTCGGCTTCTGGACGTTCTTCTATCTGTTCCTCCCCTCCATGGTGAATTTTATTGTGCCGGCAGCGGTCATGCATTTCTTCGTGCCCGATGAAAAACCTGGAACAGGCGGTGAGACAGTCAGGATGAAGCGGGGAGCGCTGGGCATCGTTGCCTTGTTCATGTTTACCATCGCGCTGGCGGTGAGCTTCCACAGTTATCTTCAACTTCCGCCGGTGATCGGCATGCTGACCGGCATGGGCGTGTTGAAGTTTTATGCGTTTTTTCTGAAAACTGTAGACAAACGAACCCGGTCGGGCTATTCGTCGGCTGAGAATATCGGCAGTCAGGTTCCTTTTGATATTTACCGGGAAGTGGCGCGCGCAGAATGGGATACCCTGTTCTTTTTTTACGGCGTGGTGATGTGTGTGGGTGGGCTCGGCTTCATCGGTTATCTATCCATGATTTCCCATGCGATCTATGGGGGATGGGGCGCAACTAACGCCAACATCGCCATCGGTCTGATCTCGTCTGTGGTGGACAACATCCCGGTGATGTTCGCGGTGCTGACCATGCAACCCGATATGTCCGTCGGGCAATGGCTGCTGGTGACGATGACAGCGGGGGTGGGCGGTTCGCTATTGTCGATCGGTTCGGCAGCCGGTGTCGCGTTGATGGGCCAAGCGCGCGGTGTCTATACCTTTTTTGGCCATCTCAAGTGGACACCGGTCATCGCGCTGGGCTACGCGGCGAGCATAGCCGTCCACCTGCTGATCAATCGCGCCCTGTTCTGATGAGAAATTGCTGTTCCTTGACGGGAACGTTCCGCCTCGTTTACGCTTGACGTTGCACCAGTCGCGCCGTTAATATACCCGACTATTTGATACAGGTAATAACATCATGAGCCAAGACATTCAGCAACGCATCAAAGAGCAGGTCACCACCCACTCGGTGGTGCTGTACATGAAAGGTAATCCGCAATTTCCGCAGTGCGGTTTTTCCGCCAACGCGGTGGGCATACTCAACGCAATCGGGGTGAAGGATCTGTTCACCGTGGACGTGTTGCAAGATCCGGAGATTCGTCAGGGCATCAAGGATTACGCCAACTGGCCGACCATCCCGCAGCTTTACATCAAGGGTGAATTCGTCGGCGGTTCCGACATCATGACCGAGATGTACCAGAGCGGGGAACTGAAGCAATTGCTTTAGTCAGTCTGTATCCATTTCTCAGTCGCAACTGATTACCGATAGCACTTCAATCGCTATTGGCGAAGTGTATCTCCTTCTTCCTGTAGTAGTTTCATCAAACGTGTTGGCCTGCCACTAATCGAGCCTCTGCCATTGATCATTGATCAATGGCTTTGAGAATAATTGTTCGCTTTGCCTCCTGGAAATGGCACCTGAAACAGGATGCCGAAAGTAATCCACCATCCGTGCTAGTCAGGGCTGAAAAAATCAGCAATATCGTGCAATAAATGCTGCTTGCTATGATAGAGTTGCACTAGTTTACTTTTCTGGCCATGATTTTGCGTGCAATACTTCATAAAATTCACCAAGGCTACATCTTAATTGGGAGGTTGTACGCTTGAACAGAATCACTGATCAATCAATGACAACGTTGGAACAAGCTCAAGTTTTCAAGGCAGAACCACAAAACTTGCAAGTGGCGGACCTGCTGGTAGCCTATCTGGAACAGATCGGTGTCGAGTTCGTGTTCGGCGTGCCCGGTGGCGCGATCGAGCCGCTTTACAATGCACTGGCGCGCAGCGCCCGGCGCGGCGGGCCCCGCCCGGTGGTCGCGCGGCACGAAGCGGGTGCCGCATTCATGGCCGACGGTTATGCGCGTGAAACCGGCAAGATCGGTGTGTGCTGTTCTACTTCAGGGCCGGGTGCCACCAATCTCATTACCGGCGTAGCCTGTGCTTTTGAAAATGAGATTCCGATGCTGGTCATCACAGCCCAGCCATCGCAACATCTTTTTGCCAGGGGTGCACTGCAGGATACATCCGGTGCCGGCATAGACACGGTTTCAATGTTTCGCAGTTGCACGCGCTACAGTGCACTGATAACACACCCGGATCAACTGGAAAGGCACTTGACCAATGCGCTGCTGAGCGCCCACCTGCCTACACCCGGCCCAGTCCATCTCAGCATACCGATGGATGTGCATCGGGCAGAGATAACAAACGCCCAGCACTACGATCTGGTCCGTCTGCTCAAACAAGTATCAGCTGTCGATGATGCGGCGGTTCGCGAATTGCAGTCGCTCCTGGCGCAGAAACAAAAGATCGTCGCGGTGCTCGGTAGCGGCTGCGGCGAAGCCTCTGAACTGGTCATCGAGTTGGTGGAAAGGATGGGCGGGGAATTCGTTGTCACTCCCGACGCTAAGGGACACATCAGCCCGCGTCATCCTTTGTACCGTGGCGTGTTCGGTTTCGCCGGTCACCGGACAGCCGTTGCCGCAGTGGAGGATAAGGAGGTGGATCTGATCCTGATGGTCGGTTCCAATCTGAGCGAATGGTCCAGCAACGGCTGGAGCGATGCGGTATTGAATAACCGGCTGGTGCATATCGACCCTCTGGAAGCACATCTGGCGCGCTCGCCGATGGCAAGCTTGCATGTGCGAGGCGCTATCCGCCCGGTGTTCGAAAGGCTGTTGCGCACGTTGCGCAAGGATAAGCCGAGAACGATATCTGCCGCGGAGAAGCGCAGATTCAAGAAAGCCACCGTCGATGACCCGTTCAAGCCGTCATCCGTTGACGCGCCCATCAAGCCGCAGTACCTGATGCGCGAGCTCGGTTGGCGCAGTCGCCACGATACGCGTTTTCTGACCGATACCGGCAATAGCACCATCTGGGCGATCCATCAATTGAACATGTACGATCACGAACCCAGCATCGGCGGATGGTTGCGCGTTACGATGAATTTTGCCCCGATGGGTTGGGCTATCGGCGGCGCGGTGGGCACGGCGATGGCCAATCGCAAGTCACCGGTGGTGTGTATCACCGGTGACGGCAGCGTGCTGATGAACGGTCAGGAAATGAGCGTGGCACAGTCCGAGAATCTCACCGTGTTGTTCGTGGTACTCAACGATGCAGCACTGGGCATGGTGAAGTTCGGTCAGCGTATGTCAGGCGCAGAGCAGGTTGCCTATGAATTGCCGGCAGTGGATTTCAGTCTGCTGGCAAAATCCATGGGCATCCCAAGTCACGTGATCCGCACCGCCCAGGATTTCGATGAACTGGATCTGGATGTGATCCTCAGTCACCCCGGTCCCACGCTGCTGGACGTGCGCGTCGACAAGGAAGAAGGGCCGCCCATGGAGCTTCGGCTCAGGATCATGAACCGGTGATGCAACTGTTGGCTAAGTTGCCATAAAGAATTAATGATAATGCCCAAACCTCTACCAGCGAGCAAAGTATGAGCGATACCGAAAATCCCAATGCCATCCGCAGCAACATCTGGCGTGAAGAACCCGAACCCGACAATCCATTCGCTACCCGCGCTGCCTATTGCCGCGGTTACGATGTTTACGGCGAGATGCTGGGGCAGGCGCGCTGGGTTGAAATGCTTTACCTGCTGTTCCGTGAAGAAGCGCCAACGGCAGCGCAAGCGGATATGCTGGAAACACTGGCAGTGGCACTGGCCAATCCCGGCCCGCGGGATGCGTCCGTACATGCAGCCATGTGCGGGGGCGTTAGCGGCTCGACGGCAGCTTCCTCGCTGATGGCTGCACTGGCGGTGGGTGCCGGGCAATTTGCCGGGGGGCATGAAGTATTTTTGGCGATGGAAAGCTGGATGGCCTGTGGTAACAACCTCGACGCATGGCGCAAGCGACTCGGCGGATTGGAGGCTATCCCGGGCAGCATCTGGCCGACACCGGAACACCCGCCGGGTTTCGACCCCTATGGCGTCGGCACTGCCACTTCGGTGAAGCAAACGCTGGCTTGTCTGGCTCGCTACGATTCGGGAGTACAGCTGGCATGGTTGCAGCAAAACCTGCCCGTTTTGGAAGCCTCGGCGGGGGGTTGCCCCCTCGCAATGTCAGGCGTGGCCGCCGCCGCGCTTGTCGACTTGGGTTTTACTCCCGAGCAAGGTGAAATGTTGTACTTGTTGTTGCGCTTACCCGGCGCGGCAGCGCATGCGTTGGAACAACAACCGCTCGGGTACAAGAAGTTTCCTTTTGGCACCATGGAGTTGGAAAGCGAATCAACAGGGGAGCGAGCATGAGCGTGCGTGTCAAAGGGCCAGCCCTGCTACAGGAAAACGTTGGCGTGTTGAAAAGCCGCATGGGGACTTTTTATCCCGGTAGTCACGTGATCTATCGTGGCCACGACCTGCACAAGGACTTGAAGGATATGGACTGGGTCGAACTTTATGTGTTCGGCATCACCGGGCGCCGCTTTACCCGGGAACAATTGCGGCTGCTGCATTCCATCTGGACCTACACCAGCTACCCGGATGTCCGCCTGTGGAATAACCGCGTGGCGGGATTGGCCGGCAGCTCCCGCAGCACCGGGACTTTGGGGCTGGCGGCCGCCTTGGCGATTTCCGAAGCTTCGATCTTCGGACAAGGCTCATGTATGCGTGCGATAGACTTCCTGATTCAAACTCGCCGGCAGTTGGATGAAGGTGGCGACCTTGAAGAATGCATAAGGCAAGAGTTGGAGGTGAACCGCAGCGTCTCAGGTTATGGCCGACCCTTGGTCAATGCGGATGAACGTATTGAGCCACTACTGACACTCGCCAAGAGTCTGGGCCTGGATCAGGGGCCATATTTGCGATTGGCGCTGGATGTGGAAAAAAAGCTGTTAGCTGGCCGTTGGCGAATGAAAATGAATTATGCGGGTGTGGTCTCTCCTTTGATTGCCGATGTCGGCCTTTCGCCTCAAGAGTATTACATGTTTGCATTTCCTGCTTTCCTGGGTGGAATGCCTCCCTGTTTCATCGAAGCGTCGGAGCGCCCGGAAGGTACGTTGTATGCCATGGCTTGCTCAGACATTCTGTATGAAGGGCAGCTTCAACGACCCTGGCACAGGGCAGGCGCGAGCTAGTGGTTAATGTTCCAGATATAAAAACTCAAGTGGGTCATAGGGGAGGATCAAATATGCAAACATACAACCGTCGAATAGCCGTTGCCTTTCTGGTTTTGGCATGGATCGGCACGGCAGCCGCTCAGACTACTGAAGAGGAAGATCTGGCACTGGCGTATGGCGACAAATCCATGATCAGCATCGCCACGGGCAGCCCGCAATCTATCACTCGCGCGCCGGCAGTGGCGACCGTGATCAATGACCGTGACATTTCAGCAATGGGCGCAACCGATCTGGACCAGGTGCTGGAAAGCGTGCCGGGACTGCATGTTTCCATGACGAATGCCGGCAATCATCCGGTTTATGAATTTCGCGGCATAGCCACCAAAAGCAATTCGCAAGTATTGGTACTGATCAATGGCATGCCGATCACGAACGTGCTTTGGGGCGATCGCGGCGAGGTTTGGGGTGGCATGCCGCTGGAAAATGTGCAACGTATCGAAGTGATCCGCGGGCCGGGTTCGGCATTGTATGGTGCCGATGCCTTCTCCGGGGTGATCAATGTCATTACCAAGACTGCGGCTGATATCGGTGGTACTGAATACGGGTTGCGTGCAGGCAGTTTCAACAGTCAAGATGCGTGGGCACAGTACGGAGGCAAGCTGGGTATGCTGGACGCCGCTTTCTATCTGGGTGCAGGGAAATCCGATGGACAGAAAGGCATCATCCAGCAGGACGCGCAATCTGCATGGGATAGAATTTTCGCCACGAATGCATCGCTCGCTCCCGGGCCTGTCAATGATCAAAGCAAAAGAATCGATGCGCGCGCTGATCTGTCCCGCGAAGCTTGGCGCTTACGGGCGGGATACCAGAATCGCGAAGTGGGCGTCGGTAGTGGTGTTGCCGGTAGTCTGGATCCCAACGGGCGCGGACATGCGTCCAGACTGAATCTGGATGTCAGCTATGAAAAAGCCAACTGGGCGCCGAATTGGGATTTATCCGGAACGGCCGGTTTTTACGGTATCAAGGAATACGGCGATCCGGCCTACACGCTTTTCCCCGCTGGAGCCTTTGGCGGGGGGTTCCCCAACGGGATGATCGGCAATCCCGGGCATTCCGAACGGCACACTCACGCCAGCGTATCAGCATTCTATACCGGCTTTGAGCAGCATCGAATCCGTATCGGTACGGGACACCGGATAGAGGATATGTACGATGTTCGAGAGACCAAAAATTATGATGCGGCATTTAACCCGCTGCCTGGTGGTTTGACGGATGTTAGCGGCAATCCAGCTCTGGTCTATATGCTTCCGCACACGCGCAACGTATCCTACGCATTTGCCCAGGACGAATGGAATTTTGCAAAAGACTGGGCGCTGACTGCCGGCGTGCGGCATGACCGCTATTCGGATTTTGGTGGCACCACCAATCCGCGCCTTGCCCTGGTGTGGGATGCGGCCTACAACGTCGTGGTCAAGGCCATGCACGGAACCGCTTTTCGCGCCCCTTCCTTTGCCGAGCTCTATGCCATCAATAATCCGGTGGCTACCGGCAATCCCAACCTGAAACCGGAGACCATTACGACCGATGAGCTGGCGTTTGCATGGAAACCTTTCGCCAGATTGCAAAACAATCTGAACTTTTTCCGTTACCGTATGCGTAACATCATTCTGCCTGCAACGCCGTATCAGAATACCGGCGATCAGGTCGGGCGCGGACTGGAATTGGAGTCCACGCTGGATGCCACCAGCAATGTGAGGCTGACCGCCAACTTTTCATTGCAGCATTCCATAGATCAGACCACCGGACAGGATGCGGGCATGGCGCCGCACCGCCGCTTGTTTGCCCGCGCCGACTGGCATTTTGCGCCGCTATGGAAGGTCAGCACCAAGGCCAATTATGTGGCAAACCGGGTGCGGGAACCGGGCGATACGCGGGCTAAAATTCCAGACTACACCCTGGTGGACTTGACCTTGCGGCGTGACAGCTTCGCCGGCAATTGGGATATGAGCGCCATGGTGACTAATATGTTCGACCGTGTTGCGATGGAACCGACCTTTCAATCGGTTGGTATGATTTCCGATCTGCCGCTCCCCGGACGCGCTGTTTACCTGGAATTCCAGCACAAACTCTGATCCTGCACATGCGTCTATTTTCTTTGCGTATGCAGGCTCCTGGTCCGGGGTACTTTACGGTATGGTCGAATAGAGCCACGTGGCAGCCCATCAATAGGCTCTGGTTGAGACATGGTCTTCAGGGTGCGACAGCCTATATAGCCGGGCGGCTGGTCATGTTGCAAGGCGTACTTTTGCTATTCATCATTGCGATGCTTTGCTCATCACAAGCATGTGCAACGGATGAAAATGCGATCGCGGTGATCTACCCCGATATTGGTGAGCCCTACCGTGCCATATTCGACCAGATAATCGAGGGTGTTGAAGACAAGATCGGCGCGCAGGCGCCGAACTATCCGGTGAACGCCGATACCGATGTCGGCACACTTAAAGCCAGTCTGCATCGCCAGAATACCAGGGTGACTATCGCCCTTGGCCGGCAGGGTATGCAAATGGCGATGGGGATAGATAACGGCATCAAGGTCGTAGTGGGCGGAGTGATGACCGTGCCTGAAGGTGAAGCGCGCCAACAACCGGTGATCAGCCTGACCCCGGATCCCGCGCTTTTGTTTACGCAGATCAAATCATTGAAACCTTCAGTAAAACGGGTGTTCGTTGTCTACAATCCGGCGGCCAGCGATTGGCTGGTCAGATTGGCCAAGCAAGCTGCACCGGAACAGGGCTTGGAATTGGTCAGCTATGAGGCGCTTAATCTGCACGATGCGGTGCAGTCCTATCAGAAGATATTCTCCATTGCCAATAGTCAAAGCGACGCATTGTGGCTGCCACAGGACTCAACCACGGTGGAGGATAGCTCGATCCTGCCGCTGGTGCTGCAGGAGTCCTGGAATGGCAATATCGCCGTCTTTTCCAGCAACTTCGGCTATGTCCGGCGTGGTGTGCTCTTTTCACTTTTTCCCGACAATCTGGCATTGGGCAAAAGCCTGGGGACTCTGGCGCAAGGCATCCTGAACTCGGGAAGCTATGAACAACGCGGCATGATGCCATTGCGTGACGTGCAAAGCGCGATCAACCTTCGTACCGCCAAGCACCTGGGAATCAACCCGAGGCGCCAGCAAGGTTTCAACATGACCTTCCCGGAACAATAAGCGTACTGACCCATGAAGAATATTCTCAACGAATTCCTCCAAAGGCTCTCTTTTGAGCGGCAGCTTGGTGTCATGGTCACGCTCGGGATTCTGTTGCTGGCACTTTTTTCATCATTGGTAGGGTCATGGCAGAGCAATGAGCGGGTGCGCCTCAACATTCTGGAACAGGGGCGGCACATCACCGAGAGTCTGGCCCGCCAAAGCGCCCTGGCGCTGATATTCGGCTCTCCTGATAATGCCAATGAGGCAGTGAATGCCACCATGGCATTTCCCGGGGTGGTGAGTGTGGAAATACGCGATGTGAAGCAACATGCCCTGTTGAAGCGCGGTACTGCAGGTGCCGCCGAATTTCCCGTGGCAGATATCGCGACTGGTTCCACAAAGACTGAGGCGGTTCTCAATGCTGAAAACCACAAAGCCTGGCGTTTTGTAGCGCCGGTATACACACAGCCCCCTGTGGAAACGCCATTCAACGTCCAGGAAGTCCGTCCCGAATTACTCGGCTATGTATTGGTGGTGATGAGCAAGGGCGCGTTGACCCAGACCACCACCGACATATTTATCGTGAATATGGTTTCGTCTTTCTCCTTCGCTTTGCTGTTCCTGGTCTTGATCCACAACCTGACCAAACGCATGACCCGCCCGCTCAACCTGTTGTCGGCGAGCATGGGGCGCGCCAAGGCCGGAGAATCGGAGGTGCGTGCCAAGATTACCGGACCCAAGGATATCTCCGACATGGCGCATGCCTTCAACAGCATGATGAAGGTGCTTGAAGAACGCGAGGCGGCTTTGAGTGTCGCAGCGATCGCTTTCGAGATCGAGGAAGGCATGATCGTGACCGATAGTGATGAGGTGATCCTTCGCGTCAACCGGGTGTTTACAAAACTGTCAGGCTACAGTGCCGATGAGGCGATCGGCAAAACACTGGGCATGATCAAATCCAATAGCGAGGATCCCGGCTTCTACCCGCGCATGCAGGAGATTCTGCACCGTGACAATTACTGGCAGGGTGAGATATGGAACCGTCGCAAGAGCGGTGAAATTTATCCGGAGTGGCTGACCATTACTGCCGTTGTAGGCAAAGACGGCAGCATCACGAATTATATCTGCGCGTTCTTCGATATCACCGAACGCAAACAGGCTGAAAAAAAGATCCACAGCCTGGCGTTTTATGACCCGCTCTGTCAGTTGCCCAACCGGAGGTTGTTGTTTGACCGTCTGCATCAGGCAGTCACGACCAGCGCACGCAGCAAGAGTTGCGCCGGTCTGTTGTTCATCGATCTCGATAATTTCAAGATATTGAACGACACCCGCGGCCACGATGTCGGCGACCTGCTGTTGATCGACGTGGCGCACCGCTTGCGGGCCAGCATCCGTGAGAGCGATACGCTGGCGCGTTTGGGCGGCGATGAATTCGTGGTGTTGCTGGAGGGGTTGAGCGAAGACAGGGGCGAGGCGGCAGTGCAGGCACGCGAAGTGGGGGAGAAAGTGCTCCTTGATCTACACCAGCCCTATCTGCTCAAAGATATCGAGCACTACACCACCGCGAGTATCGGCATATCGCTATTTTCCAATTACCGACAGAATCTTGATGATCTACTGAAACAGGCGGATACGGCGATGTATGCCGCAAAGAAGGCCGGGCGCAATACGTTGCGATTCTTTGACCCGGCCATGCAGCAAGCCCTGGAGTTGCGCAGCCAGCTTGAAATCGGCATCCGCAGTTCGTTGCCGAAAAATGAATTCAAACTCTTCTATCAGGTGCAGGTTGACAAAAATCGGTGTGCCATCGGTGCCGAAGCGTTGATCCGCTGGGATCATCCGGAACAGGGATTGATCAATCCGGCTGAATTCATCCCCATTGCGGAAGACACTGGGTTGATATTGCCTTTGGGGCATTGGGTGTTACAGACGGCTTGTGCACAGATCAGGGAATGGGGCGGGAATCCGGACACCCGTAAACTGACGCTGTCCGTCAACGTGAGTGCGAAGCAGTTTCGCCAGCCGAATTTCGTTGCGCTAGTCAGTGACAGCATCGAACAGGCAGCGATCGAGCCGTCGCGTCTCAAGATCGAGCTGACCGAGAGTACCGTGCTTGATGATGTCGAGGATACGATCGCCAAGATGCATGAGTTGAAAAAGGTCGGTGTGAGGTTCTCGATGGACGATTTTGGCACGGGCTATTCATCGCTGGCCTACTTGTCGCAATTGCCGCTAGACCAGTTGAAGATCGACCAGTCGTTTGTGCGCAACATCGGTACAAAAACTTCCGACGCGACGATCATTCAAACCATTATCGGCATGGCGCACAATTTGAACATAGAAGTGATCGCCGAAGGGGTGGAAACAGAAGCGCAACACGAGTTCCTCGCCGGAGCAGGATGCTGGTTATACCAGGGGTATCTGTTCGGGCGCCCGGTTCCGATCACGCAGTTCGCCGACTTCCTGAAATAACCGCACTCGCAGCGTCGACCGGGCCAGCCGTCGTCGGAAAAACTGCAAACGTGGCCGGCCTATCTTTTGGCAAGATAGCCGCGTGCCCGGGAAATCGCAGCCGAAACTTGCCGGGGCGCGGTTCCGCCGGTGTGGTCGCGGCTGGCAAGAGAACCTTCCAGTGACAATACCTGATAGATGTCTTCCCCGATGTGTGCTGAGAAGCGCTGCAATTCGGCAAGTTCGATGTCGCTCAGGTCGCAACTGTGCTGTTCGGCGAAGCGTACCGCCAGGGCCACGGTTTCGTGGGCATCACGGAACGGCACACCCTTCTTGACCAGATAATCGGCCAGATCGGTGGCGGTGGCGTGGCCCTGCAGGGCTGCATTGCGCATCGCTTCGGGCTTCACCTGAATGCCGGTGATCATGTCCGCATAGATACGCAGGGTCTGTGTCAGGGTTTCCACGGTATCGAACAACGGTTCCTTGTCTTCCTGATTATCCTTGTTGTAAGCGAGGGGCTGGCCTTTCATCAATGTGAGCAGCGCGAACAGATGTCCGTACACGCGCCCGGTCTTGCCGCGCACCAGCTCCGGTACATCGGGATTCTTTTTCTGCGGCATGATGGAGGAACCGGTGCAGAAACGATCGGCGATATCGATGAAGCCGAAGCGCGGACTCATCCACAGAATCAACTCTTCGGAAAAACGCGACAGATGCATCATGATCAGCGCGGCACAAGCGTTGAATTCGATTGCGAAGTCGCGATCGGATACCGCATCCAGCGAGTTTTCACAAACGCCCTCGAAACCCAGCAGTTCGGCAACGTATTCTCGTTTGATCGGGTAACTGGTTCCGGCCAGCGCTGCAGCGCCCAGCGGCAGGCGGTTGACGCGCTTGCGGCAATCCCGCAGGCGCTCGTCATCGCGTTTGAGCATTTCGAAATAGGCCATCAGGTGATGGGCGAAGCTGACCGGTTGGGCGACCTGCAGATGAGTGAAGCCGGGCATGATCGTGTCGGTGTGCGGTTCGGCAAGATCGAGCAATGAATTTTGCAGCGCCTTGATCAAACCGAGCAGGTCGTCTATCGCTTGGCGCAAATAGAGCCGGATGTCGGTTGCCACCTGGTCGTTGCGCGATCGTCCGGTGTGCAGTCGCTTCCCGGCATCACCGACCAGCGCGGTGAGCCGCTTTTCGATGTTGAGGTGCACGTCTTCCATATCCAGCGACCAGACGAATTCGCCGCTGATGATCTCGTTTTCGATCTGTGCGAGGCCGCGCTTGATGTCGCTCAGATCCTGTGGCGAAATCACATTGCAAACGGCGAGCATCTGCGCGTGAGCCAGCGAGCCCTGGATATCGAACGACGCCAGTTTCTGGTCGAAGCTCACCGATGCGGTGTAGCGTTTCACCAATTCCGCCACCGGTTCGGAGAAACGCCCGGACCAGGTATCTTTATCTTGCATTGCCGCCCCCAAATGTCCCAAAATGAAGCATCAAAAACTCCACAAGCATTCTTGAAGTTTTCTTGCCATGAATAGCCCGCGCAGTATAAAACAAAATGCAGGACCGGATACGTTGCCCAACTTCCGCAACCTGGGCATCATGCTGCGTATCCTTCTGATCAGCAATGGATTGGCGATACTGCAGGCGGTCATGCTGGCAACCGCCTGGTCGGATGTCGTTCAGCGAGTGTTGCAGATCGCCCTGTTGCTTGCCCCGGTATTGTTGACCAGCCTGTTGCTGCTGTGGATAGCCCAGCCGTGGTTGACACGGTTGCCCTACTGGCAGGGTGTATTGGTAACGATGACGTTAGTCGTGGCATTAACGCTAGCCATATATGAGCTGGGTGGCGACCTTTATAGTAAGGACTACGTATCAAAATATTATTTCACCGAGGCGCGTTACGCGCTGCTGAGTGTGACGGTGTGCGCTATCCTGTTGTTGTATTTTCGGCTGCGCGCCAAGATGCTGACACGTGCCTTGCATGAAGCGCGCTTGCAGGTACTGCGCGCGCGCATCCGTCCGCATTTCCTGTTCAACACCATCAACGCGGTGCTGGGTATCGTTCGCGCCCAGCCAAAACAGGCGGAAACCGCGCTGGAGGACATGGCAGACCTGTTTCGTATGGCGATGACAGATGCACGCGATCTGGTGCCGCTGCACCGTGAGATCAAATTGAGCAAACAATACATCGCGCTGGAACAGATGCGTATCGGCGAACGGTTGGGAGTCGATTGGCAGATCCGCGATGTGCCGGAAAACGCGTTGATCCCGCCTCTGCTGTTGCAGCCGTTGCTTGAGAACGCGGTTTACCATGGTATCGAACCATTGACCCGGGGCGGGGTGATCAAAGTCGTGCTGGGCTACGATGATGAGGGCATCAGGATCAGCGTGGAGAATCCGCATGTAGTGAACAGTACTGCAACAAAGGACAGGCAGAATGAAGCGGAGCCGCGCAAAGTTTACGAACCCGCAGATTCAACACCACAACATATTCTCAACAAGCGTCGCCCCAATAACAAAATGGCGTTGTTGAACATTCGTGAACGGCTCGATCTTTTGTTCGACGCCGAAGCGAGTTATCAGGTCGAAAACGGCGATAATTACTATCGTGTGGAAATCAACTTGCCCTATATAAAGGAGCGACCATCATGACTGATATTGAATTGGCCCTGCGCGTATTCATCGTTGACGACGAGCCTCCCGCACGCAGCCGGCTGCGCGACCTGCTGAATGATTGCAGCGAGCAACTAAATCTGGAAGTGGTGGGAGAAGCCGGCAATGGTGTCGAAGCACTGGACAAGCTCGCGGAAATCGCCGCGGATGTGGTCTTGCTGGACATCCGCATGCCGCAAATGGATGGCATCGAACTCGCGCAACATCTGAACAAGCTGGATAAACCGCCGGTGGTCATTTTCACCACTGCTTACGATGCCTACGCGATCAAGGCATTCGATCTGCACGTCATCGATTACCTGCTCAAACCGATACGTCTGGGGCGCCTGTTCGAGGCGCTGAATCGCGCCCGTGAAGCGGTGCCGGTGCAGACCGAGGTGTTGCGCGAACTGTTGCCGGAACCGCGCAAAAACCTATCCATCCATGAGCGTGGCAAAATACACCTGATACCCGTTGAACAGGTGCTGTATCTGCGCGCCGAGTTGAAGTACATCACGGTACGTACTGCCGAACGTGAATATCTGATCGAGGAATCACTTAATTCATTGGAAAAGGAATTCGCCACGCGTTTTGTGCGCATCCACCGCAACAGCCTGGTTGCAAAAGATGCGATTGCGGGATTCGAGAAGGGCGGCGATGAGGGTGAAAGCGGTTGGCAGGTGAAACTGAAAGGGCTGGATGAGTTGCTTGCGATCAGCCGCCGTCAGCAGCATATCGTCAGGGAATTCAGCTAACCCCGAGCATCTTTGTTTGCGCTGACGGCTTGCCAGGCCAGCCGTTTTTTTTCATACGGAATTCCCGCATTGGCCGGACTGGTGGAAGGCAGGCGCAGATATTGCAATTCGTTTACTTTCAGCAAAGGCCGTACGTGCTTTTGGAAGCACTGCTCGGCTTTGGCACCATTGAAGAACACGCGGGTGATGCGGGGGTGTTGCCTGAAGAAAGCGTTGAAGTCGTTCGGCACCTCCGAGCCTGCCTCGATACAGGTATCAAGACTGCTTTCCCTGACGCATGACTGAAGTACATCCCATAATGCGATCCCGCTGGATCGCAGCATCTCCAACCGTTCCTCATAGCAAAGGCCGGGGGGAAACCCGAGCAGGTCGCCTGTGATGGTCCAGAACAGGTTGCGCGGGTGGGCATAGTACTCGCCTGCAGCCAGAGAAGCCTTGCCGGGCATGCTGCCCAGGATCAGGATGGATGCGAATTTTTCTGCGACAGGTTTAAAACTTCTTACGCGCGCCATAGCTGGACTCTATCCTTCGGGCCGGATGTGAAGGAGGATCGGCCAGACATCAAGGCGTGGATAACCGGGATTTTCCATCGTCCGCCACAATGGTTTTGTCCACGCTGTAATAGCGTTTGCGGTTGGTGTTGACGGTGGGCAGATAATTCCTGGTTTCTGCATAAGGCAATTTTTCGTGCAGCGTCTGGTATACCTGTGACGGGCTGAGACTATTGATGCGCTGCAGGCCTTCAGCAAAGCGCTGTTTGCCCCTGGCTTCGGTAAAGGCCCGCATCACATTGCTAGGGCCGGTGTTGTAGGCGGAGATCACGCAGTAATCACGCGACATACGGTCATCCACCCCGTCCAACTGGTCATAGGTCAACACGCTCAGATAGGCGGCACCCAACTCAATGTTGTTTTCTGCATTCAGCAGATAGTCGGTGGAAGGAGCGATGTCCTGGTTCTTGGCGCGGCGATAGGCTTCGCGCCCGCCGCTGGTGGGCACCAGTTGCATCAGTCCGTAAGCCGGCGCACTGCTGACGGCCAGCGGATTGAAGCTGCTCTCGGTACGGATAACGCCAAGCACCAGGCTGGGACTGACGTTGTACTGCTTTGCATATTTACGCACGGTTTGCAGATATTTCTGCGCCTTCTGATCTTCGAAGTTCGCCACCATCCGGATCTGCACATAACGCACCGTTTTTTCGCCGTTATTGGTTTGTATCCTGCGTGTCTTCTGCTGGGCCAGTACCTTGTCGGCAAAGCTGGCAGCAGATTCGGCGGTCTTGATTTCCTGACCGGCGTCGTTCAACACGAGTCCCAGCAGGAACGGGCTTCTGTTGGTATTCAGGTCGACGGCACTGTCTGAGAACACGTCTACCGACGCGGGGTCGTCGGGCGTGAGCAGTGTGGAGATGATGGCGTTCTTGAGGCTGGCATCGGCATTTTGCTCCAGCGTTTCCACGCTGATCTCGCCCTGCTCAAAATCCACAATGGCGCGACTCTTGTATTGCTTGCTGTATTTGACGTAGGTCTTGCGTTCCGGCAGCCGCGTTTCATTGCTACCCCAGTTCTTTTTTACGTTGCCGGACAAGGCATTCATCAGCTTGTCGAAGTCGCGCTTGGCAACACGCAAGTCGCGGGCCAGTTGTACCGGGTCGTGTTTCCACTGTTCGCGCTTGTGTTCGAGTAATGCGTTTGCCGCGGCTTTGGGATCATTGCTGGAAGCGAGTGCTATAAGACTTTTACCGCTGCCGCTGTTCGCGACATCAAGCAGGCTGTCCAGCTTCACACCGCCATTTTTGGAAGCGCAGGAGGATACAAACGAAACAGCAAGCAAGACAAACAGCACTTTTCTGGTCATGACATCCCTCTTTCAGAGGTAACCTCGACTGGGTGTGGTGCAGATGACTGCCGTACAAATCATCCGTAAGTTGCTAACAGCTCGCGGGGTATTATCCGCTGTTGCGCAGTCCGGTGGCAATACCGTTGATGCTGAGATGAAGGGCGCGCTTTACCCGCTCGTCATTGGCTCCGGCGCGATGGCGCTGCAGCAGTGCGACCTGCAAATGGTTGAGTGGGTCAATATAGGGCGTGCGGGTCTGCAAGCTGCGTGCAAAAGTGGGGTTGTCCTGCAACAGGGAGGTGTTGCCGGTCACTTTGAACAGCATCTTGACGGTATCGCCCCATTCGCGCTCGATCATGCCGAAAACCTGTTCGCGCAATTCGACATCTTCCACCAGTTCGGCATAACTCGAGGCGATGCCCATATCGGTTTTGGACAGCACCATGTCCATGTTGGACATCAGGCCGCGGAAGAAGGGCCAGTTTTTGTACATCACGCGCAGTTGGGCCAGACCGGCATCTCCCTCGCTGGCAATGAATTGCTTGACCGCACTGCCGAAACCAAACCAGCCGGGCAGTAACGCGCGGTTTAGGCCCCAGCTGAACCCCCAGGGTATCGCACGCAGATCCTCGATGCGGTCGGACGCCTTGCGGGCCGACGGACGGCTGCCGATGTTCAACTCGGCGATCTCGCGTATCGGTGTCGCGGAGAAGAAAAACTTGTTGAAATCGGGCGTTTCGTAGACCAGCTTGCGATAGGCTGAAAAGGCGTTGAGGCTGAGCTTCTCCATGATGCGCATGAATTCGGGGTTGCCGTCCGCGTCATGGGGATGGTCAAGCAGTGTCGCTTCGAGCGTGGCGGCGATCAGTGTCTCGAGATTGCGCCGGCCGATCTCGGGATTGGAGTATTTGCTGGAAATGACCTCACCCTGTTCGGTGATGCGAATCTGTCCGTTCACGCTGCCCGGGGGCTGTGCCAGGATCGCGTCGTAGCTGGGGCCGCCGCCGCGTCCAACGGTACCGCCGCGTCCGTGGAACAGGCGTAACTCCACGCCGTGCTTGGCGAATACTTGTACCAGTTCGACTTCGGCTTTGTACAGTTCCCAGTTGGCGGTGACATAACCGCCGTCCTTGTTGCTGTCGGAATAACCGAGCATGACTTCCTGGGTATTGTTGCGGCTGTTCAGCAGCTTGCGGTAATACGGCAACGAGAACAGTTCGCCCATGATCTTGGCGCAACCGCGCAAGTCCCCGATGGTTTCGAACAGCGGAATGATATTGATGTGCAATTGATGCGAGCCGCATTCCAGCAGATCGACCTGTTGCAGCATCAGTGCGAGCTCGAGCATGTCGCTGACAGACTCGGTCATGGAGATGATATGGTTGGGCAGAGCTGCGCGGCCGAAGCGCCGGTGGATCTGCGCGGCAGTCTGCATGATGCGCAATTCGCTTTGCGCTATGTCGCCGTACTGGCCAAAGTTGTCAGACGATGCGGCGGCGGGGAGCAAAGGTCGCCCGGATTGCAACGCGGCCAGCAACACTTCGCGGCGTGCGGATTCACCCAGATCGAGATAATCGGCCTTGCCGCTGTCGTGCGAAAACAGTTCGCTGATGGTCTGTTCGATGACGCCGCTGTGCTGGCGCATATCCAGTGGCGCGAGGTGGAAGCCGAACACTTCGACGGCCCGACGCAGGTTGGCCAGCCGCCCGCGCGCCAGATAAACTGCCCCGTGCTTGAACAGTGAGTCGATCATCACGTCCAGATCGGCGATGAGTTTCTGCGGAGATGCATAGGGTTCGACTTTGTTGCTGACGGCGCGCCGGGTCGCCACTTCGTGACCCAACTGTTTAGCGGTTGCCGCCAGGCGTGAATAGATCAGGATCAGGGCGCGACGGTATGGTTCGTCGATACGGTGCGGCGCCTTGTCCGGTGAAGCATCGGAAAGTTTGCGCAATTCGTCGCTGACATCGGCAAGTCGGTCAGTCAGGCTCAGGCTAATGCCGAGCACATGGGTTTCGTCCAGATAATGTTCAAGCACCAGCGCGGATTGCTGCCGTACCGCGTCCAGCATCACATCGTGGGTGACGAACGGATTGCCATCACGATCACCGCCTATCCAGCTGCCGACACGCAACAGCGGCGGAATCCTGATGTCCTTGTCAAAGCGTGTTTCGAGCTGGCTTTCCAGGTTGGCGTAGATATTCGGAATTTCATTGAGGAATGTATAGCGGTAAAATTCCAGACCATTCTTGATCTCGTCACGCACATTCAGTTTTTCGTTGCGCAACATGCGTGTCTGCCACAGGATCAGCACGAAACGGCGCAGTGCGTTCTCGTTATCGGCCAGATCCTCGGGCGTCATGTCCATGCGGTCGCGATTCGACATCAGGCTGGAAATCATCAATTGGCAATCCAGGATGCTCTTGCGCTGCACTTCGGTGGGATGCGCGGTCAGCACCGGTGAGATCAGCGCGCTGTCCAGAAATGCCTGCAGCACATCCTTGCCAAGGTGCTGTTTTTCCGCGCGATCGAGTGCCAGTTGTAATGAGCCGTCTTTGGGCGCACTGCCGGCCTTGAGGTGGGCACGATGGCGACGGTTGTGGTGAAGGTCCTCGGCGATGTTGGACAATTGAGAAAAATAGCTGAATGCGCGAACCACGACCAGCGTTTCACTGGGCGATAACGCATTCAGGATCTGTTCCAGTTGCTCATGGTCGCGATCATCCTGGGACTTGTGAAAATTCACAGCAGCGCGGCGCACGTTCTCGATCAACTGGAACGAAGCTTCGCCCTCCTGCTCGCGCAGCGTGTCGCCGAGTATGCGGCCCAGCAGGCGAACATCATTGCGCAGTGGCAGGTCCTTGCTGGAAATGTCGGTTGGGGTGGCAATCAGATTCATCGGGTTCTCGGGGCAAAAGGACGGCGCACCTTATGCTAGAATGCGCCGCTAAACATCGGTTAATTAAAAAATTCAGTCACAAATTTCAGGAAGATATTTATGAATCAGAAACCCCTTCAAGCCCCCGCTCGTTTGGTGATCGCATCGCGTGAAAGTGCGCTGGCGATGTGGCAGGCGGAGCATATCCAGGACAGGTTGCGTGCATTATATCCGCAAACCGAAGTCAGTATATTGGGCATGACCACGCAGGGTGACCAGATACTTGATGTCACGCTGTCCAAGATCGGCGGCAAAGGACTGTTCGTGAAGGAGCTTGAGAACGCGCTGGAAGACGGGCGTGCCGACCTCGCCGTGCATTCGCTCAAAGACGTGCCGATGAATCTGCCGGAAGGTTTCGTGCTGGCCGCGATCGGCGAGCGCGAAGACCCGCATGATGCGTTCGTCTCCAACAAATTCGAGAACCTGGCCGCATTGCCCGCCGGCAGCGTGGTGGGTACATCCAGCCTGCGCCGTGAGAGCCAGTTGCGTGCGCGTTTTCCGCTGCTGGACATCCAGCCGTTGCGCGGCAATGTACAAACCCGTTTGCGCAAACTGGACGAGGGTCAATATGCCGCGATCATTCTCGCCGCCGCCGGCTTGAAAAGGCTGGGACTGGGTGACCGCATCCGCGGCATCATCCCCAGCGAGGAAAGTCTGCCTGCCGTGGGGCAAGGGGCGCTGGGCTTCGAATGCCGCGCCGACCGCACTGATGTGATCGCGCTGTTGCAGCCGCTGCACCATCCCGATACCGCAGCCTGTGTGCTGGCTGAACGCGCTCTGAGCCGCGCGCTGGGCGGCAGTTGCCAGGTGCCGCTGGGCGGGTTTGCCGAAGTAAAGGGCGGCAAACTGCGCATGCGCGGTTTTGTGGCCAGCCCGGATGGCAAGCGCATGATGCAATCCGAACTGACCGGCGAGATCGCCCATCCCGAAGCGCTGGGCAACAAGATCGCCGATGAATTGCGTGCACAGGGTGCGGACGTGATTCTCGCCGAATTGGCGCTCTAGGAGCATTGCGAGGTCGGTTGCCGCAATACTTCCCCGCGACGGTAACAAATCCTGCAGATGGCGGTTGCAGCCATCTGCACTTGCAGATGATGACGGGTACAACATGACTGACGCCCTGCCGCTCACCGGATTGAAAATCGCGGTCACGCGTCCGCGTGACCAGGCTGCGCAGCTGGCGCAGGGTATCGAACAGGCGGGGGGCTTGCCGGTTATATTCCCGCTGCTGGACATTACGGGGGTGCAGGATACTGGTGTGCTGAACGAGCAGATCTCCCGACTCGCACAATTCGATCTCGCCATTTTCATCAGCCCGAATGCCGTGCGTTATGGCATCGCCGCGATACGCGCCGCAGGGCCTGTTCCCGAAGTGCTGAAAATCGCCACGGTTGGCCAGGGCAGTGCAAAGTCATTACGCCAGGCGGGCATCTCCAACATCATTGCGCCGACCGAGCGCTTCGACAGCGAAGGGCTGCTGGCATTGCCGGAATTGCAAATTGTTGCCGGATGGCGTGTGATGATATTCCGCGGCGATGGTGGCCGTGAATTATTGGGCGATACGCTCAGGATGCGCGGCGCGACGGTCGAATATGCGGCGTGTTATCAGCGCAGCAAGTCGCAGCAGGATGCCGGCGTGTTGCTGTCTGCAGGGTCTGACGCGATCACCGTGACCAGCAGCGAGGCCTTGGGCCATCTGTGGCAGTTGCTGAATGACAGCGACAGGGCCATATTGCGCAACACACCCTTGTTCGTGCCGCATGAACGGATTGCCGGGCTGGCCCGCGAACAGGGGTGGTCCCGGGTGAACGTGACTGCTTCAGGAGATGACGGAATGTTGTCTGCATTGGTATCATGGGCCGGCCTGAGAAAAGCGTAAAGTTGCATGAATCCGTAAACGGATAATTGGCATGACAGAATCGCCGGGCAAGATTTGTTGCGTTCAAGGGCAGACCGGCTATTCCCGGCCTTTAATGAAAGGTATTGAATGAGCGAGCAGAACGCACAACCTGAGGATGCCGCGCCAGGTAATGCCAAGCCGGGAGAGGCAGCCCTGCCGGATCAGGCAGCCGTAGCGGAGAAAACTTCGGCTACGGATGGTTTCGCACACATCAGCCTCACGCAACTGACTCTGGCGGTACTGGTGGCGATCTTTTTGTGGCAATGGTTTGACGGGCATCGTGCCATCGGCGACATGCAGCAGCAGTTGGCGAAAAAGATCGCCGAGATGGACGGCAGCAACAAGGCCACCCAGATATTGCTGACCCAGGACCAGGAACAGGTGCGCGAACTTTCCACCAAATTGGCGACCATGGAATCGCGCTATGCCGAATCGCAGAATCAGCGTGTTGCGCTGGAAAATCTGTATAACGATCTGTCCGTGCACCGCGATGAAGCCGCATTGGCGGAAGTCGAGCAGATGCTGTTGATCGCCGCCCAGCAACTGCAATTGTCGTTCAACGTGAAGGCGGCACTGCTCGCCATGCAAAGTGCCGATGCGCGCCTGCAGCGCATGAGCCGGCCGTCGTTCAACCCCCTGCGGCAGGTCATCGGCTTCGACATGGCCAAATTGCGCGCGATGCACCAGGTGGACATCACCGGCATCAATCTTCAACTCAATAACCTGATCTCGGTTGTGGACCGGATGCCGCTGTCCTACCAACAGCGGACGGTCAGTGATAAAGCCGCACAAGCGCTTCCACCGGTGAATGAAACAGCCTGGAAAAAGTTGCTGCGTGAGATATGGCAGGAGGTGCGACAACTGGTGCGGATTGAAAACACCGGCAAGGAAGAGATCCCGCTGTTGCCGCCCAATCAGGAATTCTTCCTGCGCGAAAATCTCAAACTGAGTCTGTTGTCGGCGCGGCTGGCGCTGTTGTCGCGCGACGAAGTCAGTTTCAGGCAGGGGCTGAAGACCGCGCAACGTTGGACGGCGCGTTATTTTGACGCCGAATCGAGCGAGAGTAGGCAGATGTCCGAAGGATTGAAAAAACTTGCCGCGTCCAATATCAGCATCGAACTGCCGGATATCAGCGCCAGTTTGCAGGCGGTACGCAACTATCGTCTGACCCGTGAAAACGAGCCAAGATCGCGTTTCGAGGTGCAGTCAAACGAGCCGGCGGCGAATGTAACAACGCCGCACAAATCGCCCGGCAAATCTGCGGGTAAGCCGAAACCCGGCCCGGCAAAACAGCCAAAAGCGGCGAAACCAGACCCGGTGAAACAGCCCAAAACACCGCAGGCAGATGCCGAAGGACCAGCAAAGGCAGTGCAATGAGATACCTGGCGTGGATACTCGGGCTGTTTGCCGTGGCTGTCGCATTCGTCTCGGTAGTTCACAATACAGCCTATGTGCTGCTGGTCTATCCACCCTATCGGGTTGAACTGTCGCTTACCCTGTTTGCCACCCTGTTGTTGATTGCCTTTGTTTCAGTATATGGTTTGGTCAGGCTGATCGCCGGTATTCTGCAGCTGCCGGCCTATGTGCGAAAGTTTCGCGCCGATCGCGCACAGAAAAAATCGCGCAAATTACTGGACGAGGAACTCTCCGCGTACTTCGAAGGCCGCTATGCCGATGCGGAAAGAGCAGCAGTCAAGGCGATGGATCTGGGTGATAACTCGGTCTTCCACCCCATCATCGCAGCACGTTCCGCCCATGAATTGCACGAATTCAAAAAACGCGATGCATACCTTTCCGCAGCCGGGGACAAGAACAAAGGCGATTCCAGCATACGCCTGACGACGACTGGTAAATTCCTGCTCGACCAGCATGATCCGGGCGGTGCACTGAATGCCCTGCAGGCGTTGCGCGACAGCGGCGTCAAAGACCATCTCGGCGCATTGTCTCTGGAGATGAAGGCGCACCAGCAGGCGGGCAACTGGAATGAAGTACTGAACTTGCTTTACCAGATCGAGAAACGCGGCGGAATCGATGCGACGCAAACTGCGCAATTGCGCCAGCAAGCCTGGCTTGGCCAAATTAGCCAACAGAAGGATCTGAACGGCCTGATCCATTGCCTGAAAAACATCCCTGCCGACTACAAGCGGCGCGGCAAGATTGCCGCAACAGCGGCGCGTGCCCTGATCCAGTTCGGTGGCGATTCACTTGCCCAGCAACTGTTGATTGACAGCCTGAATGCGCAATGGGACAGCGAACTGGTTGCGGTGTATGGTGAATGTCATACCGATGATGTGGTGGCGCAGATCAGGCAAGCGGAAAAATGGCTAGTCCTGAACAGCCAGGATGCGGGTTTGTTGCTCGCGCTTGGCAAACTGTGTTTACACCAGCAGTTGTGGGGCAAGGCGCAAAACTATCTGGATGCCAGTATCAGCATCGCACCCGGTCAGGCTGCCTATACGGTGCTGGCGAAACTCGCCGAAAAGATGGGTAAATCCGGTGAAGCGTTCAAATATCGTCAGCAGGCGATGGGGATGAAGGCGGGTTAGATCAGGTACAAGATGCAAGAGGAAAGGTTCAATTAAGAAGGTGCTAAGTTTTTATCCTTGCACCTTGCACCTTTTATTTTGTTTCTCAGTTCTTGGGCGCGAACGTGAAAGCATCCGAGAAGAAGGCCTCATTGGGTAGCCCGCGCTGGGCAGTAAAATCGCGGTGTGCAGCTTCCACCACCACGGGTGCGCCGCAGGTGTATACCTCATAGAGCGACAGATCGCTGTAGTCATCCAGCACCGCCTGGTGAACGAAACCGGTGCGCCCCCGCCATGCATCTTCCGGCAAGGCGTCGGAGAGTACCGGCGTAAATTTGATACCGTTGCTTTCCCATTCCCTGGCTTTGTCCAGCATATAGAGATCTGACAGTTTGCGCGCGCCCCAATAAAAATGCATCGGGCGTTTTATGCCGAGGAACAGCGCGTGCTCGATGATCGCCTTGATCGGGGCGAACCCGGTGCCGCTGGCAACGAAGATGATCGGTTTGTCGGAATCCTCGCGCAGGAAAAATGTACCGAGCGGACCCTTGAAGCGCAGGATGTCGCGTTCTTTCATCACCTCGAACACATGATGGGTGAAGGTACCGCCGATGATGTTGCGAATATGCAGTTCCAGAAGTTCATCGTCATGCGGTGCATTGGCGAGCGAAAAACTGCGCGGCTTTTCATCCTTGAGCAGGATGTCGATGTATTGGCCGGCGAGGAACTGCAGGCGCTCATTGGCAGGTAATTTGAGCTTGAGCACCATCACGTCGGATGCGGGACGCACCATCTGGTGCACGCGGCAAGGCAGGGTCTTTACCGGGATGTCCTTGATCGCATTCACTTCGCGGCACTCCAGCACCAGATCGGACAGCGGTTTTGCGCAACAGAACAGCGCCATACCGGTGGCTTTTTCGGCTTCGCCCAAGGTGCTTTCCTGATGCTTGCCGTAATCCACTTGCCCGGACACCACCTTGCCTTTGCAGGTTCCGCATACGCCGTCGCGGCAACTATAGGGCAGGGTGTAACCGTGCTTGAGCGCGGCCTCCAGGATGGTCTCGTGATCCTCTACCGGGAAGGTGTGGCCGCTGGGCTGAATTACTGTTTTGTACGTCATGATGAATCTGCAAGTTGCGCGAATACGTGAATTTTAACGCATAATCGCGCGATGAGACGCTTGTTGATTATTGGCAGTGGGGATATTGCGCTGCGCGCGATACCTTTGTTGCGTAAAGGTTATCGGGTGTTTGCGTTGGTGCGTGACCCAGCCAAATTTGCCGGGTTGCGCGCGCTGGGCGCGATTCCGCTACTGGGCGATCTGGATGACCGCAACAGTCTCCATCGTATCTCCGGAATCGCCGATGCGGTGCTACATCTTGCTCCGCCGCCAAATTCCGGAATGCGTGATACGCGCACGCGCAATCTGCTTGGAGTGCTTACTCATGAGCGAGGTCGGACAAATAACCTGCCAAAACGTATGGTCTACATCAGCACCAGTGGAGTATATGGTGATTGTTCCGGTGCGTGGGTCAGCGAAACTCACCCGCTCAAAGCAACCTCGCCGCGTGCGCGCCGGCGCGTGGATGCCGAGATGCAGGTGCGCGACTGGGCG
>JBBQNH010000030.1:0-24183 GCA_038329705.1 Burkholderiales bacterium
CGCGAGATGATCTCGAATGCGCTGATCCTGTCACCGCAGCTTGCACGCAGGTGCGACAACAGCGCGACCGCCGCAGCCGGATCGCGCACCGCGATGCAAGCGGTCGCCTCGACCTGTGGAAGGGGAAACAATTTCAGCACAGCGGCGGTGATGATGCCCAGTGTGCCTTCTGCACCCATGAACAGGTGCTTCAGATCGTAGCCGGAGTTGTCCTTGCGCAGACTGCGCAGTCCGTTCCAGATGCGTCCGTCCGGTAACACCACTTCCAACCCCAGCACCAGATCACGCGCGTTGCCGTAGCGCAGCACATTGATACCGCCCGCATTGGTGGAAAGGTTGCCGCCGATCTCGCAGATCTTCTGTGTGGCGGTCAATCCCAACGGGAAAAAGCGATCGTTTTTTTCTGCTTCCCCGCGTACATCGGCCAGCTTGCAACCGGCTTCGACCGTCATGGTGTAATTGGTCGCGTCGATGGCGCGAACTTGATTCATGCGCGACAGGTTCAGCACGAGTTGCTTGCCTGCTGCCTGTTTCGACAGTGGCACGCTGCCGCCGCACAGGCTGGTGTTGCCGCCCTGCGGCACGATGGCGATACTGTTTGCGGCGCACAGGCCAACCACATCTGCAACTTGACGGGTATTCGAAGGAAGGATCACTGCCAGCGCACTGCCCGTGTACCGCCCGCGCCAATCGGTGCAATAAGGCGCGGTCAGCTCGCCGGTCAACACAGCATCGTTGCCCACGATTGAGGCCAACGAGGAAATCAGTTTATTTTGCATCAGAGTGCTTCGCGGGACAGGTCAGTTGCAATGGAGGTTGATGACGTAAAATCGACCTAGTATCCCGCATTGATCTTGGCCAAAGGTAATTCGGCTCCACTGGCGATCAGTGTCCAGATCATGCGGGCGATATTTTCCGTGGCAACGATGGTGTGAAGGTTTCCTTTAGCCTGCAGCTTTTCACGAATCTCCTGCCTTACTTCAACCACTCCGGTCAGGTCAAAGAGGATATCCAGGCGGTTGCCCATTGCTATCAATTCGTCTATCCCGAGCTTCGGTATGCCATGTGACCTGGCCAGCGCCAAGCCGGCCGTCTCTTTTCTTTCAGCCACGGCCACGATATCGACATGTTCATTGGATTGCCCAAGCAATTCCTTAAGGAAGGCCGACCCCAAGGTGCCCAGCCCGACAATTGCAATCGATTGCTTTTCCATAGCATCACCCCGACGAGCTCAAACCGGTCCGGCTTTGAATTTCAATCGCCAACATAACCAGAATATCCGGATGCATGATAGCCCAGACCGGACTGCAAGAACAATAAGCATCAGCTGGGCTGCTTAATGCCTGATCAAGCGAGTTGAGTGGTCTGGATGCAATTGAAGTCGCTTGTGGAAGGAAAGCTGCCCGTCGTATGACGCGGGAAAATACCAAATACAAATGGCGTGTTCCGGTATGCGTCTGCCATTTCGCCTGCTATAGCGCAGAAATATATTCGGCCAATGCCTCAAGTTCTGAATCGCTCAACGATCTGAGTATCCTGTTCATGATGACGTTGGGGCTGTTCATGCGATCATCTTTCTTGAAATCCCCGAGTTGCTTCAGCAGATAGCCCTTGTTCTGGCCGCCGACCACGGGATACATGCCGGTCGAGGGATCGATGCCTTTGCCGCCTGCGCCGTGACAGTAGACGCAGGTCATGACCATCTCCGAGATATTCCCCTTCAGGAATATCCTTTCGCCTGTCTCGTTGGGCTTCGATCCGTTGCCCTTCATGATCGGCTGGCTGGCGAAGTAAGCCGAGATATCGTCCAAGTCCTTGTCGGTCAGGGGAGCTGCCATGCCGTTCATCAGTTCGTGGGAGCGTGTGCCGTTCTGGTAATTGCGCAATTGCTTTGCAATATACACTTCATACTGACCGGCAAGCTTCGGGATCAAGTCATCGGGGGTATTGCCTGTCACACCATGACAACCCTGGCAGATCTGCGATTTCACCTTGCCTGCGACCGGGTCGCCCACGCCGCTGGTGCGCTTGAGCAGGTCCGGAAAGTCGACCTTGGCAGACGCTGGGGGCGCGGCAAGCAGAACAGCCAGCGCAAGGCAGATGCCCAAGTGTATCCTGATGTGACTCATGTCATTCTCCTCAAATCACTGGCGATACAGATGCGCGGCCGACAGCACAAAGCGCGCATGAATCGTGTGGTGTGGCATATATAACGGCAGAATCTTCATGGTGTCAGGCTGGTAACGGTCGACAAGTATGCGGAGATATCGGCGATATTCTCGTCGGTCAATTTCTTTACAATGCCGCGCATGATCCCGGTCTTGCCAACCTTCCGGTCATTCGCTCTACTGCCGTCGCGATAACGGGTCAACTGGTTCACCAGGTAGACATATTTCTGCTGGTGAATCGCCGGGATGTTGGGTGCGCGTCCGCTAAACCCGTGGCAATCCTGGCATGCCGGAATCATCGGTTTGATGCCCTTGGTCATGATTATTTCGCCCCTATTGGGGTTGCCGATCTTTCCGCCGTCGGCAGCGAGCGCTTTGAGGTCGGAAGGTTCGGTTACATATTCAAGCGAATCCAGATAGGCGGCCACATCGAGACGATCCTGCCGGCTCAACGCCTTTGCGATGCCGTTCATCACTGCACCCATACCGGCATCGTTGCGTATGCCCGCATCGTAGTCGGCCATTTGCTTGAGCAGATAGACCTGGCCGATATTGGCCAGCCGGGGCGAACTCATGGCGTCCATGCCCAAACCCTTTTCACCATGGCAACCGGCGCAGGCGCTTGCATCACCTTTTCCTTCGTTGTAGATGGTTTGCCCATTGGCAACATCGACACGAACATTCGCCACCGCATCTTCCGCAAATACTACCTGGCTTTGCAGCAAGGCCACGAACAACATCAGGCCTGGCAAAAATATCCATGTTGGTTTGCGCATCTTGTCTCTCTCCTTCATTCAGAAATCATGCCGGCGACCCGGGCATATGATTCTGGCAACCTCACTACAGCCCGGAGGCGTAATCCGCCAGCGCCTCAAGTTCGGCATCGCTCAATCTGTGTACGGTGATATTCATCACGCCGCCCGGGCTGTTGTTGCGCAACCCTTGTCTGAAGCCGATCAGCTGCGCAAGCAGGTAATCCTTGTGTTGACCGCCGATCACCGGGTATACCGGGTTGCCTGGCGCCAACCCTTTCCCTGCCTCACCATGGCAACTGTTGCAACGAACCATCATCCTGGACAGATCGTTATTCTCAAACAGCTCTTTTCCGATCTTGTTATCGGACGGATGGTCGCCTTTCATCATCGGCAGGCTGGCGAAATAGGCTGCGATATCGTCAAGATCCGCGTCGCTGATGGTTGCCGCCATACCACTCATCACCATGTGGGTGCGTGTGCTGGCCAGATAATTGCGCACCTGCTTTGCGATATATATCGCGTATTGACCGGCAAGTTTGGGCGTCGCGGAATCGGCGCTGTTGCCGTCCTCACCATGACAGCCAAAGCACAACATGGCCTTGTCCTTGCCGGCGATTGGGTCTCCGGGGCCGAGACGTAGCTTGATATCACCCGCAGACAGTTCCTGAGCGGATTGTTGCAAAATGGGCTGCTGCATAGACTGACTATCGTTTTCTGCCAGCACCACCGTGAATGGAAGCAGAATGACCAAGGCCAGGCAGGTGGAAAAAATGCTTTTGGCTTGAAACATGTACTTCTCCTCGATTCTCTATCGCTTCCTCTTGTCCGGATGCACGGTCTATATGATGCCGGAGCAACCGGTTATTCCTGACATTCTGGCATAACTCACAAACCCCTGAGTGATTGCCAAATAATTCGTTGCCGGAAAGATAGAATTTCCTGGTTTGAAGGCAGGGTTGTACAGTTAAAGTTTATTGCTGAAGCTAGCCTGCCAATCATCGCAATGGCCTTCCCGGGCGACGGCCATTAAGTTCTCGATGTATTCGGGATATCACTTCGCATACACTGA
Source organism: Burkholderiales bacterium (assembly GCA_038329705.1). Lineage (GTDB taxonomy): Bacteria > Pseudomonadota > Gammaproteobacteria > Burkholderiales > Gallionellaceae > Gallionella. The sequence goes on from JBBQNH010000030.1 coordinate 3,993, forward strand.
TGTGTGTGTAGCCAACATGCAGCAAAGTCCATATAACAGCTTGAATTTCTCAAAAGGCACTCGCTGCCAAGCAAATACATTTCGTTGATCTGCAAACCTGTTGAACTTGCCGGACGCGGGTAACCGTGTCAGGTTACCCGGCTCATCCTAATGCAATAATCAAGAAACCCTATTTAGCCAGGCCTGCGATATATTCTGCCATCGCCTTGATATCAGCCGGGCTCGCACCCATGCCTTTGGGCGGCATCATCCCTTTATTCCAGCCAAATTTTCCACCTTTGGCGATATTCGCTTCAATCTTGCTGACAGCGTCTGCATCACCTTTGTATTTCGCAGCAATCTCCATATACGATGGGCCCACTGCTTTTGCATCGAGTTTATGGCATGCGCCGCACTTGGCATTGGCTGCCGGCAGATCTGCTGCCAGTGCGGTTCCTGCCAGGATCAAACTTGCTGCGACGAACATTCCTGTGATGATTGACTTCATTTTCTGCTCCTTTTGGTTGTTGAATAAAGATGATGCTTGTGAAATTAAACCTTACTTCGGTTGACACCCGCGTCCGCTTCTCTCGGAAGGTGGGCGCGCAGGCGATTGAGTGCGTCCGTCAAAACTGAATAGCGTTCAAAGAACTCTTTGGTGAGCCTCATATCTTCTTCTTTACTGGTAGATTCGTCGCCTCCAACTTTGAGCATGGCTGCGCGCAAGAGGGCGGTCATCTGATCGTGGAAATTGGAAACCTCCTCGTCAGAGGAAAATGCCAGCATTTTATTTTTTGAATCGTATTTCATTATCCTGATTGCACCTGTTGATTACGCGATTACAAAGGCTGCGCTGATATTTTGAAACAAAACGGACATGTATGTCCAACCGATATTGCACTAATGCCCGCCATCCCCGACCCGTTCATAGTCGGCATTTTTCATACCCCTTGGCAGAGCAGGCCGAGGTTCCGGTTTGAGCCGGTTAAATCGGGTTATCTGGACAGTATGCGGGTTATGACACTCGGTGCATACCCACCATCTCTTCTTGCCGCCCTTGGCCCATGAACCTATTCTCTTTCCATGTATTCCTGCTCTCCAGTCGATATAGTTCTCGCCATGGCAAGTGCCACATAATTTTTGGGGTTGGTTGAAACTTATTTCGTTTCCATGACGATCAACCAGTTTGTTGCGGTTAGTTGCACTGTGACAATCGAGACACCACATTGCTCCGCGCCCATGCATCAAATTGAGCGAGTTCTCGACGATGTCCTGATGCATCCCGAGCAGTCTGGGCTTTTTATTTTTTGGGTAAGGCACGATCTTGCCATCATGGCATGTCTTGCATCCGTCAGGCCCCAAAAAATTCATCAGATGAGCCTCTCTCGACTTCACAACAGCATTGGCAAAATCTCCCTGAGTGGTATCGTTTATCTTCGGCATTTCGCCCATCGGTATCGTCCCGGCAAATGGATCTCCGTACCATAAAACAGCGTCGGTTGTTTGCGAGCATTTGATATTTGGATAGCCATACTTTGGGACGGCATTTTCGACCCTGGTAACGGAGGAGTAGCCTCCTAACCTGCTTTCAAAGCAGTCAGTCACCGGCTGGGCGCTCTGGGCTTCATCCTGTTTATCCTCAGCGGAATGAGCGATGTTGTAAGCACTCAATCCTCCAACCAGGAAACCGCACATGACAAGTACGACTATTTTTGACGATTTATGCAGGCAATCCATTTCAAATATCTCCTTAAGCGCCGACCTGCGAGGAAGCTGACGACTTGTCATGCCTCACTTCGCCAGTCAATATGCCGATTGCGCCTTTTAAAATTAGCGTCAGGAACAGAAAACCGAGGGCCCAGACAAGCAGCACGTTGAAAAACTCGACAAGGGTAACGTGGTATTCCGTATATTCTCCAAGCGGGGAAGGGCTAAAAGCCGGAAACACCAGAATCATCGGCTTCTCCAATAGGATCGCCGCGAAAACCACGAAACACACCAAAGGAAGCAACAGGTTATAGCTATGCCTGACCTTGCGGAACAACAGCGCCGCAAAGCTGCCGACTAACGCCCCCATGATTACCCAAAACCAGGGCACGAACATATTGAGCCCGTTGTGGCCAAACATGCTGAATTTCATCGAGGCGGCATGCTCTGTACCCGAATAAAGTACCGTAAAGATCTCGGCAGCGAATACCAGCATCAGTATACCGAGGCTCCATGCGATGATCGTGGTCATCAAATCGATGACCGGATCGCCGATCACGAGCTTGGTAGTTTTTCTGATAAGCAGGAATATCAATACGATCAATGCAGGCCCTGACGCGCCAGCCATGGTCAGAAAGGCGAAGGGCAGGACTGCGGTATCCCACGGCGAGATCCTTGAGTTGCTGGCGAGCACGAATGCAGTGACGATGTGGATAAGCGGCCCCCATCCGATGGCCAGAAAAACAATCGCGGTAAACCATCTCGACATTTCTTTCTCATGGAATGTGCCGTTATATTTTTTGTAAAGAATGTAAACAACGCCGAAGAGATTGAGAAACAGATAGACGTTCAGGACTATCGTATCGAACGACAGCATTGAATTGGGAAAGTTGAGGAAACCTATACCGGGAATCATATGCCACGTCCTGTCCGGCCTTCCCATGTGAAACAGGATAAATGTAATGCCGGTGGCGACAAACACCATTGCGACGATCTCGCCAAGCACCGCCAGCTCCTTCATATCCTTGCGATGATATAAGTAACCGGGCGCAACCACCAGAACGGCTGCCGCGGCGATGTGTGCTGTAAAAATGAAGTTCGCAAAAAACGATTCCATTGTTACCTGGTCAGTCGCACCGGTCAGGATAAGGCCCTCGGTCAATTGCTGGTATGCAGTGTAGGAACCGACCAGAATGAAAAATGCCAGGAAAAGAAGCCATGCGTAGTACTTTGACCCGCCTTTTATGGCATACGAGCCGAAGTCCATTGCAAAAGATAGTGCTGTTTTCATGTTGTGACCTCAGCCGATGTAATAGAAAAATTTGGGGTAGGTACCAGCTTCTTCCTTGAACCTGAAGACTCGTTTGGTGGCCAGCACTCTTCTGACATCGCTGTCGGGATCGAGAAGATTGCCGAATTTTCTCGCACCCACCGGACAAGCCTCCATACAGGCGGGATCCCTGCCTTCCCTGGTCCTCTGCACGCAGAAGGTGCACTTTTCCATCACCCCCCTCATGCGCGGCCGGTTGCCAAAATAGTGGGTTTTTGGGTTCATCTCTTCGGCAGGAAGATTGGGTTCACCCCAGTTGAAGTGCCTGGCCTGATAAGGACAGGCGAGTTGGCACATGCGGCAACCGATGCACCAGTTGTAGTCGATCAGCACCACACCAGCGTGGTCCCTGAATGTTGCCCTCACAGGGCAAGCCTTGACGCAGGGGGGTTTCTCGCACTGCTGGCACTGAACCGGCATATAGAAAAAGTCTTTCTCGGGCACCAGGTCGTCCTGGTAATAATTTTGTGCATCCTCGGTGGAAAAGCCGGCAGTTTTGTAGGCATTACCGCCAACCTGAACACCGTAATCACCGAATTCGCTCTTTTCGGGATATCCCTTGTCCAATTGATCTGCGCTAAAGGAAATGTTCCCTTTGGGCATTTTCATCACCTGTATCCATTGAACCTCGGGGTCGTGGCGTGACTGGTTGTTCTCCTTCACGCAGGCATGAACGCACCGCCTGCAGCCTATGCATTTCCCGATATCAAGGGCGTAACCAAACAGGACACCATCCGGAGCTTCCACATCGGAAACTGTGGTCTTCTTCCCGTATTTTGCGGAATAGCGCTTTTCCAGCCGTGCGATGGCCTGCTTTTTTTCCTCATCGGACATCAGTATGAAATGGCCCTGGAAAAACTCCTCGACCGTTACATCGGCATCCGGATTGGTAGCGTCGACAACAGCCTCTGCTGGCGTAGCAGTCGCCACAAGCCCCGCCACGCTGGAAACACATACATTCTTCAAGAATTCACGGCGGCCTTGTTGTACATCCTTAGCTTCGTTCAATTCCTCAATTATTTCTTTTGACATCACCGCCTCCAACAACACATGTTAGGTAATAAATACTATGCAATCTCTTGATAATGACAATTCAGTAGCGCTTCGAGCCGCTGTTTTTTCTCATCGTCCGTCATCTGGATCAGTTGATTTCCCATCACGGCCCTTTCCTGCGCTGCAACATCAGCCGCATACTTTGCACGCGCATCACCAGTCGAAGCAGTGGACTTGGATATCAATGTCGTCGTGTAGCCAGCCGCCGCAACGACACCCACTGCTGCCGCTGCTTTCTTGAAAAATGACCGCCTGGAGTTCTCTTCCATGATCACTTCCACTTTTTTTGTTTGCTTATGCATCGGTTTCTCCAAAATTTTCGCGGTTAATCAGACAGCTTGTTATCAGGAAAGCCGGCTTTGTTCCAGTTCGAAAACAACTCGCGAACCTCCATGAACTGGAATGACTTGTCGAAAAAGTAGTCGGCATTGGCACGCTTGCAAGCATCTGCGTAAAGCTCGCCGTTGCAGTTGGTCAATACCATCACTATTATTTCCGCATGGTGTTTCTTTATATTCTTTAGCACTGCGACACCCGACCCGGACAGCAAATTCAGATCGAGGATCACGATATCGGGCAACAAGGCATTGGTCTGTTCAACTGCACTTGCCTCGTCTGCCGCATAACCGACGATGTTGGCATTGTGAAATTCAGACAGCATGGAGCGCAGGCTTTCGCGCATCGGTTCCGAGTCTTCCACAATAAGCACGTTCATCATTTTTTCCCGCAAGCTTGTCGGCCTGCTAAATCGATGTGCACATTATGTTTTTCCGGCCGACCGGGCGATAGCGATGTTTGTCTTAAAATTGCGTAGGATGGAGCGAGATTATGTTGTCAGTGTTTGTCCGACATGCGTCGGAATGCGACTCGGCCCAACAGGCGCAGAAGTCATGCCGGCAGGCGCATTTGTATATTCTGGATTGTTTGTTACTGAATGGCCAACATCCGCATTAGCGATGTCACGCACCAAAATTTATTGCCGCTTGCCGTCCCGGCTCAACTGTTCCTCAAACTGCTGGTCTGCATATTGAATATGGGCGAGCACTCTGGTGAACGGCCAGTGGTTGAACCAGTCCGTGAACATTGCTTCCCCGACATCAGCCAATTTTCCTTTTAGGTGGAGCGCATCCTGCATCAGCTGTTTGTGTTTTTCCTTGTGAAACTCGACATCAACGTAGCCGGAGTGCGCCATCAACTCTTCTTCGGTTGCAAAGTGCAAGCGGGTAAAATCGATCACCTCATCAATGATCCGATAGATGTCTTCCCGAGATTCCTTATTTTTCACAGCATCGTTCAATCTGTTAAGCATGTTAACCAGTTCAAGATGTTGCTGATCAATGACTGACACGTCGGACATTTTCGTTCCTTAACTTTGCCTCGGAATTGCAAACAGATTGAAATGCATGGCATTACCAGTAGTTGTCGCCGACAATACTGTATCATCAATCTGTCATCCACCCTTCATGAAGGGTTCGCGTACGGGGGTCACAACACAAGCTCCGGACTCATTGTTCCAGATGGTTGTCGATCGCGTAACGCATCAGTTCGGCGTTGTTGCTCAGGCGCATCTTTTCAAGCACGCGGGTCCGGTAGGTGCTGACGGTTTTCACACTCAATGCCAGTGCGTCTGCGATCTCCGAGACAGTTTCGGCCGACGCGAGCAACAGGAATATCTGGTATTCGCGATCTGACAGGGTTTGATGCGGCAGTTTTTTCTCGTCCATGCCGATATCGTTGGCGAGTATCTCGGCCACCACCGGGCTGATATATTTCTTGCCGCCGGCCACACGAAGCAGCGCCTTGACCACTTCCGATGCCGCGCTCTCTTTTGTCATGTAACCGGCGGCGCCCGCCTTGATGAGCCGCATGGCATATTGATCTTCCGAGTAAATGCTGAGTATCAGTATCGGCAACTGCGGCTTTTCCGCATGGATCTGCTTGAGCACATCGATTCCGCTCATGTCCGGCATCGAGATGTCGAGCAGCACCGCATCGCATTCAATCTCGCGTATCTTGCGCAGTGCATCGATACCGGTACCGGCTTCGGCCACCACGCGCATTTCGCCGCTCTCTTCGATGATCTGTTTCAGTCCGTGACGAATGATGGCGTGGTCGTCGGCAATCAGGATGCGTATCATATTTCTTCTTCCTTGATATGTCCGGAAACCAGCGGCAATATCACTGTCACGCGCAACCCCCCGCCCTGCGGACTGTTAAATAGTATCTGCCCGTCCAGCTGCGCGACCCGCTCACGCATGCCCCGAAGTCCATAGGAAGTCTGTGCAATTACGTGGTCTTCGGGAAGGCCGCGGCCATCGTCGCTGATCGACAGAATGATTTCATCGTCATCTTGCTGGAATTCGACATTCACTCTGGTCGCACCGGAATGCCGCGACACATTGGACAGTGCTTCCTGAACGATGCGGAATAGATTGATCGCTTGCGTCTTGTCCAATGGGCTTTCATCATCACTGTCTTCAGTGTGGCTGACTTTGCATGCAATCCCGGTGCGTTTCTGGAATTGCCCGCATTGCCATTGCAGTGCCGCCGCCAGGCCCAGATCATCGAGTATGGTCGGATGCAGGTCGCTGATAACGCGCCGCGTGACGCCCACTGCGCTATCGATCAGCTGCGTCATAGCCTCGACCCGTTCGCGTAACGGCGCCAGTTGCTCATTACCGGACAGTTTGCCGGCCAGCCAGTAGGCATCCATTTTAAGCGCGGTCAGCGTACCGCCCAGATCATCGTGAATCTCACGCGCGATTCGGGTTTTTTCCTCCTCACGCGCGGTCTGGATATGCGCAGTAAGTTTGCGCAATTGTTCCTCGCCGGCTTTGCGTTCGGATATATCGGAGAAGATGCCGACATAGTTGGTAACTTGCCCTTCCGTTCCCAGCACGGCTGTGATGGTCAGCCATTCCGGGTATATCTTGCCGTTCTTGCTGCGATTCCAGACTTCACCGCTCCAGAATCCGTCCCGCGCCAGGACTTGCCACATGTTGCGGTAGAATTCCTTGTCATGGCGGCCAGATTGGAGCATGCCGGGCGTTTTACCGATTACCTCTTCGTTGGTATACCCGGTAATATCCGTGAATGACTGATTGACCCTCAATATTTTGTTGTTGGCATCGGTCACTGTCACGCCTTCCCGTGATTCGAAAGTGACCGCAGTGATACTCAGTTCGTTGTATTGCTGCTGAAGTATTTTCTGCTGCCTTTCCATCGGCCTCACGGCCAAAACATAAATGCAGGGAGTGACAATAAGAATAAGCAACAGGGGGTCGAGTAATTCCCAGAAGGTCGGCGAAAAATTCGGGCCATAGACCGGTTTCAGGACGACCTCGATCAATACCATGATCAGGAACTCCGCCGCCAGTATCAAAATGGCGATCAGAGCCATAGCACCGCGGGGAGAACTGAAAAAATCCTTCAGATGATATTTGTGCATGCGGGTCCGGTCTCAATTGGCATAGAGGATAGCCCTGCACATGCGGCGGAGAAATCCAATCGGGCAATAGCTGAAGTTTAGCTGGTAGCCGGCTTTTTTAGAAACCACATCTGATAAAGCGATGTAAAAATCATCACCGTCGCGGCCATGCTGTAAGTGAAACCGCCAATTATCACTACCCAGGCAAAGAACGGATTCATTTTGGTCAGCCACCATGCTGAGACGTCCACGATCAGGAATGCAAATGGCGTGATGATCAAGACCGATTTGACCAGGTTGCTGAATCCTGTGGCGTAACTGAATATCCAGCCAACGAAGAAGAAGATAAATGAAATGCCGAACAGATGGATGTGAGAAACGCGTGTCAGTGTGGAAATCGACTGCCCTTCATCACGTTTCGTCATCTGATCCATCACCGTCTTGTCGGTGATATTGGCCAATCCCGGCATATTGGCATGACAGGGTCCGCAAAACTCAACGACCTTGGGTTTGATGTTGCTTTCCCACTCGCTTGCCGGAGCCCCCGCTTCGGCCCATTTGACAAGTGCGATCCTCAATTCAGGTGGAGCATTGCCCTTCATCGAGCCGTAAAGCTTGGATACGAGCTTGGAAGCATTGGGGCCATCGTGGTTGCCGTGATAGCTGTATATGATGTCGTCCACCGACAGGCCTAATTTTCCATCAGCCATGCCATGGGTCAGCATGATTTGCGCACCCGCCGCCAACAGGCCCAGGCCGATTACAAGCAGGTAGCCTGTGAACAAGGCTTTGAGTGGCAGGCTGAGTTTCTGCAAGGTTGTTTCATTCATTTAATATATTTCCAGAATAAGCCAGCGGCGGAACCGAGGCGCAACATTATCACCGTACGACAAGCATTACAACCGTGATTCTGGCGCGGCATTCAGTTAAAACTCAAGCGGGTCGATATCCAGTGAACATCGCAGTTTCGAGCTGGGCAGCTCCTCCAATAACGTCTGCCAGGCACGCAAAAACTGTTGCAGTATCTTTCGTGATGCAGCCTGTATCAGCAATTGCGCGCGCAGGTGATTGGCGCGGCGCGGCAAAGCGGCGGGCACCACGCCGAGGACCTCCACCGGATACTGTAACGCTAAAGCTGCAGCTCTGGCCTGATTGAGATATGTGTAAACATCGGTTTCAATCTTGCCTTCGGCGCGCAACATCGCTTGGTATACAAATGGAGGGAAACCAGCCATCTGTCTTTCGGCAAGCTGTGATGCTGCCCAGCCTTCGAAGTCGTGAGTTTGCAGCGCACGAAACAAGGGGTGATCCGGGAAAGCGGTCTGTATGATCACTTCACCGGGTTTGTCGGCGCGTCCGGCACGTCCGGCCACCTGCACCAGTTGCGCAAAAAGTTTTTCCGCAGCGCGAAAATCACTGCTGTAAAGCGCGCTGTCCGGATTAAGCACGCCGACCAGCGTCAGTGCGGGAAAATCGTGACCCTTGGCGAGCATCTGCGTACCGACCAGGATGTCCACTTCGTTCGCGTGTATCTGCTCGCGCATGGTCTGCCAGGCGCGTTTGTTGCGCGTGCTGTCGCGGTCCACGCGCAAGATGCGCGCATCCGGAAAACGTTCCTGCAACACAGACTCCACACGTTGCGTACCGCTGCCAACCGGATGCAGCCCGGACTTTCCGCAATCCGGGCAAACTTGAGGCACCCTTATCTGGTAGCCGCAATGATGGCAGCGCAGGCGTTGCTCCTGCAAATGCAGCACCATCTTGCCCGCGCAATGTTTGCAACCGGACAACCAACCGCAATCGAGGCACATCAGCACCGGCGCGTATCCGCGCCGGTTGATGAACAGCAGGCTCTGTTCACGGTTGGCGATGCGCTGTTCGATCTCGCGCAGCAGATTTTCGCTGATGCCGTAATGCATCACGGTCTGGTTGATATTGATGCTGCGCACCACCGGCAGGCGCGCTTCTGCAAGCGCCCGCCCGGCCAGCCTGAGCAACTGATAGCGGCCGCTCTGTGCGTTGTGGTAACTCTCCAGCGATGGCGTGGCCGAGCCCAATACGATGGGAATGCCGCACTGGCTGGCGCGGAAGATCGCCACATCGCGCGCCGAATAGCGCAAGCCATCCTGCTGCTTGAACGAGCTGTCATGTTCCTCATCGACAATGATCAGTGCAAGCCCGGGCAGCTCGGCAAATACCGACAACCGCGTCCCCAGCACGATCTGCGCCGCACCCTGTTGCGCCTGCTGCCAGTTTTGCAGGCGCACACCCTCGGACAAGCCGCTATGCAGGCTGACCATATTCACATCCGGGAAGCGACTGCGGAAATATTGTTCCAGTTGCGGCGTCAGATTGATCTCCGGTACCAGCAACAGCACTTGTCCATTACGTTGCAATACTGTGTGCATCAGGTGCACATAAACCTCGGTCTTGCCGCTGCCGGTGATGCCGTGCAGCAGGAAACAGGCATAGGCTTGTGCTGCAGTGACAGCATCCACCGCCTGCTGTTGTTCGCCGGTAAGTGTGTGCACCTGGTCGAAACTGTGTTCGACAGATGGCAGCGCCTCCTCGAACTGTTCCACGTATCCTTCCTGCACAAGCGCGTTGAGCTGCGCACCCGCTGTTGCAGACAGTGCCTTGAGCTGCGCCAGGTTGCACGGTTGTTCGGCAAGCGTGGCCAGAATACGCCGCTGTACCACTTTGCGTTTTGGAAACATGCCCAGTTCTAGCGCGGTACCGCTTGCGCTCAAGCGGTAATTCAACACCGGTTTGCTGATGACCGCTTTGTCGGCACGCATGAGTGCGGGCAATGTGGACAATACCGTCTGCCCGATGGGGTATCGATAATAATCGCTGCAAAAACGCAGCAGGCTGAGCAATCCCGGCGACAACGGCGCGCTGTCGTGAAGCCATCTGGACAACGGCTTGATACGTTCCGGCGACAGATCCGTATTGGCAACGCATTCCATCACCACGCCGACCAATTGCCGCCGCCCGAACGGTACCAGCACGCGATCGCCCGGTGCAACAACCATACCTTCGGCCACCGAGTAGTCGAACAGGGTGGGCAACGGGACATCAAGGGCGACACGGACGATAGACATATTTATTCGGGCGATCAATGCTGCGATTGTCGCAGAAATGCAAAAGCCGCAGGAACTACCTGCGGCCTTTTGTCCGACCTATTCAAAATCTGTCAGTGATATTTCCTGCTCAGCTCATGCACCGCCGCAACCAGTGCCGCCGCGTGGTCCGGATCGGTAAACTGGGAAATACCGTGACCCAGGTTGAACACATGGCCGCTGCCGTAGCCATAGCTGCTGAGAACCTTTTCGACTTCGGCATGAATGGCATCTGGTGAAGCAAACAGGATCAGCGGGTCAATGTTGCCCTGCAGCGCTACTTTTTCGCCGACCTTCTGGCGTGCAATGCCGATGTCCATCGTCCAATCCAGTCCAACCGCATCGCAGCCAATGTTGGCGATACTCTCGATCCAAAGACCGCCGCCTTTGGTGAACACGATGTTGGGTATCTTCACGCCGTCTTTTTCCTTGATCAGGCCGTCGACGATACGCTGCATGTAAGGAAGTGAAAACTCGTGATAGGCCGCGTGCGACAAAGCGCCGCCCCAGGAATCGAAGATCATGACCGCTTGCGCTCCAGCCTCGATCTGCGCGTTGAGATATTGCGTGACCGTGTCAGCGGTCTTTGAAAGGATCTGGTGCATCAACTTGGGCTCGGCATAAGCCATGGTCTTGACCTTGGCAAAGTCGTTGCTGCTACCGCCTTCGACCATATAGCACGCCAACGTCCACGGGCTGCCGGTAAAACCGATCAGCGGCACGCGCCCATCGAGCGCCTTGCGTATCTGCGACACGGCATCGGTGACATATTTCAGGTCGGTGCCGATATCGGGCACATGCAGTTTCTTGACATCCGCTTCGCTGCGCACTGTGCGCTCGAACTTCGGACCTTCGCCCTCGGAGAAATACAGCCCCAGACCCATCGCGTCCGGCACGGTCAGGATATCGGAGAACAGGATCGCCGCATCCAGCGGAAAACGCTCAAGTGGTTGCAGGGTCACTTCGGTGGCAAAGTTCGGGTTCTTGCACAGGCCCAGGAAACTGCCCGCTTCCTTGCGGGTCGCGCGGTATTCCGGCAGGTAACGACCTGCCTGGCGCATCATCCAAAGCGGAGTGTATTCGGTCGGTTGACGCAACAGCGCACGCAGAAAGGTGTCGTTCTTCAGTTTAAAGTTCATATTATTCTCTTCTCGTCTTCTCGATTAAATTTGAAAGTGGTAAATTTGAAAGCGGTCCGGCATCCCGACACTCCTGCTTCCCACCCTGTATCGAGTGAGATGAAGAATTACGCCGGGTTAGCGGGGCAGTAGCGATGATCCCATCAGAAATTCGTCGACGGAGCGCGCGCACTGGCGACCCTCGCGTATCGCCCACACTACCAGCGATTGCCCGCGGCGCATGTCGCCCGCGGCGAATACCTTGTCCTTGTCTGTCCTGAGCCCGGACGAATGGCCGGTGCGGTAATTCTCGGTGTCGGCCTTGATGTTGCCGCGCGCATCCTTCTCCACGCCGAACGCATCCAGTACCTTCTGTTCGGGACTGACGAAACCCATCGCCAGTAATACCAGGTCGGCCTTGATTTCGAATTCGCTTGCGGCGATCTCGTGCATCTTGCCGTCTTTCCATTCCACCCGCACCGCGTGCAATTTTTCGACCTTGCCGTTGCTGCCGGTGAATTTCTTGGTGACGACAGACCAGTCGCGGTCCGCACCTTCCTCATGCGAGCTGGAAGTGCGCATCTTGATCGGCCAGTTCGGCCAGACCAGGAACTTGTTTTCGTGCTCGGGCGGACGCGGCATCACTTCGAACTGCGTGACGGACAACGCGCCATGGCGATTCGAGGTGCCCACGCAATCGGAACCGGTATCGCCACCGCCGATCACCACCACATGCTTGCCGGCTGCCGAAATCGGATTCTTGCCGTCACCGGCCACTTCCTTGTTTTGCGGGATCAAAAATTCCAGCGCAAAATGCACGCCCTGCAATTCGCGACCCGGGATCGGCAAGTCACGCGCCGCTTCTGCGCCGCCGGACAGGATCACCGCATCGAATTTTTTCAGCAGCTCGTCCGGACTGATGGTCTTTTTCGCATCATTGGCGACGTTCCTGGCGGGCGCTGCCTTGCCGATGAACACCGAGGTTTGAAACTCCACACCCTCGGCCTGCATCTGCGCCATACGCCAGTCGATCAGGCGTTTGTCGAGCTTGAAGTCGGGGATGCCGTAGCGCAGCAAACCGCCGATACGGCTGTTCTTTTCGAACACAGTCACGCTGTGGCCAACACGTGCCAGCTGCTGTGCTGCTGCCAGGCCTGCGGGGCCGGAGCCGACCACGGCGACCTTCTTGCCGGTTTTTTTCTCCGCAGGTTGCGGCACGACCCAGCCGTTCTCGCCGCCCTTGTCGATGATCGCATGCTCGATGGATTTGATGCCCACCGCGTTGTTGTTGATGTTCAGCGTGCAAGCCGCTTCGCACGGCGCGGGGCAGACGCGCCCGGTAAACTCGGGGAAGTTGTTGGTGGAATGCAGCACGTCCAGCGCTTCACGCCAGTTGCCGCGATACACCAAGTCGTTCCAGTCGGGAATGATGTTGTTGACCGGACAGCCCGAAATACAAAAAGGGATACCGCAATCCATGCAGCGCGCACCCTGAAACTTGGCCTGTTCATCATTCAGGTGCAGCACGAACTCGCGATAGTTCTTGCGCCTGTCCGCCACGGGAAGGCTGGTTTCGCTGATGCGCATGAACTCCATGAAACCGGTTATCTTGCCCATTACGCGGCCTCCTTCTGTTTGGCTTGCTGCGCCGCCATTTCCTGCAGTGCGCGCCGGTATTCGGTGGGCATCACCTTGATGAACTTTGGCAAATAGGTCTGCCAGTTATCCAGAATGTCCCTGGCACGCGGACTGCCGGTGTAACGCAAATGCTTTTCGATCTGCTCGCGCAGGACTAACTCGTCAGCCTTGTCGAGATGATTGAAATGTACCCGGCCATGTGTTTCGACCTCCCCGGTCTCGCTGGCTTCCGCCTCGGAAGGAACCGCTTCGAGCGCCACCATGGACAGATTGCAGCGTTTTTCGAAACCGCCTTCTTCGTCCAGTACATAGGCGACCCCGCCGGACATGCCCGCCGCAAAATTGCGTCCGGTCTGTCCCAACACGATCACCATGCCACCGGTCATGTATTCGCAGCCGTGGTCGCCCAAACCTTCAACAACCGCGATCGCGCCCGAGTTGCGAACCGCGAAACGCTCGCCGGCCACCCCGGAGAAATAACATTCGCCGGAAGTCGCGCCATACAGCACGGTGTTTCCGATGATGATGTTCTCATGTGCAATCAGTTTGGATTCCGCCGGCGGCATGATGCAGACGCGCCCGCCACACAGACCCTTGCCGACATAATCGTTGCCCTCGCCGCGCAACTCGAATGAAATGCCGTGCGCGAGAAAAGCGGCGAAACTCTGCCCCGCCGTGCCTTTGAATCTCACCGTGATGGTGTCTTCTGGCAAACCGGCATGACCATAACGTTTGGCAACTTCATGGGAAAGCATGGTGCCGACGGTGCGGTTGACATTACGTATTGCGCTGTCGATGACCACCGGTTGCTTGCTGTTCAGAGCATTGCTCGCCTGGGCGATCAGGCCGATATCCAGCGCTTTTTCCAGTCCGTGATCCTGCGCCTGGGTATGGTAACGCGCCACGCTGGCAGCCACATCAGGCTGGTGAAACACCTTGGTGAAGTCCAGTCCCTGCGCCTTCCAGTGTTTGATGCCGTGCTTTGCGTCGAGCAGGTCACTGCGCCCGATCAACTGGTCGAACCTGCGGATACCCATCTGCGCCATCAATTCGCGAACCTCTTCAGCCACGAAGAAGAAATAGTTCACCACATGTTCCGGCTGGCCGGTGAATTTCTTGCGTAATGCCGGATCTTGTGTCGCGATACCGACCGGGCAGGTATTTAGATGACATTTGCGCATCATGATGCAGCCTTCCACCACCAGCGGTGCGGTGGCGAAACCGAACTCATCGGCGCCCAGCAGCGCGCCGATCAGCACGTCCCGACCGGTCTTGATCTGGCCGTCCACCTGCAGGGCGACGCGACCGCGCAACTGGTTCAACACCAGCGTTTGCTGCGTTTCGGCCAGGCCGAGTTCCCACGGCGTGCCGGCATGCTTGATCGAAGACATCGGTGAAGCGCCGGTGCCGCCGTCGTATCCGGATATGGTGATGTGGTCCGCCTTGGCCTTGGCTACCCCTGCTGCAACCGTGCCCACGCCCACTTCGGAAACCAGCTTGACCGAGATCGCCGCAGTGGGATTGGCGTTCTTCAGGTCGTGAATCAATTGCGCCAGATCTTCGATCGAATAGATGTCGTGATGTGGCGGGGGTGAGATCAACCCCACGCCGGGTACCGAGAAACGCAATTTGGCGATGTATTCGGATACCTTGTGCCCGGGCAATTGCCCGCCCTCGCCGGGCTTCGCGCCCTGCGCCATCTTGATCTGGATCAGATCGGCGCTGGCCAGGTACTCGGCTGTCACGCCGAAACGACCCGAGGCAACCTGCTTGATACGCGAACGCAACGAATCGCCGGCCTTGAGCTGGCGGTCGCTTTCGATGCGATTCTTGCCGATGATGTCGGACAGCATCTCGCCGCCCTTCAGTTTACGGAAACGCGCCGCGTCTTCGCCGCCTTCGCCGGTATTGGACATGCCGCCGATGCGGTTCATCGCGATCGCCAATGTGGAATGCGCCTCGGTGGAGATCGAACCCAGTGACATCGCACCGGTGGCGAAGCGCTTGACGATCTCGCTGACAGGCTCGACTTCGGCCAACGGCACGGCAGCACCGGCCGGCTTGATCTCGAACAGACCGCGCAAGGTTTTCAGCTTGGTGTTCTGTTCATTGATCAGCTTCGCGTATTCCTTATAGGTCGAGACGTTGTTGGTGCGCGTGGCATGCTGCAATTTTGCGATCGATTCGGGCGTCCACATGTGTTCTTCGCCGCGCACGCGCCAGGCATATTCCCCGCCGGCATCCAGCGCGTTGGCCAGCACCGGATCGTTGCCGAATGCACTGCGGTGTGTACGCAACGCTTCTTCAGCCACCACATTCAAACCGACTCCCTCGATCTGTGTCGCCGTACCGGTAAAATATTCCCTGACGAAATCGGCATTCAATCCGATCGCCTCGAAGATCTGGGCGCCGCAGTAGGACTGGTATGTGGAAATGCCCATCTTGGACATCACTTTATTCAAGCCTTTGTTGATGGCTTTGATGAAACGTTTCTTTGCCTCTTTTGCATCAACATTCGCGGGCAGCTTCATCGCGCCAATGGTTGCGTAAGTCAGCCAAGGACACACTGCCTCCGCACCGTACCCGGCCAGCAAGGCGAAATGATGCACCTCGCGCACCGAACCGGTGTCGACAACCAGGCCGGTGCTGGTACGCAGCCCGGTCTGTACCAGATGCAGGTGCACTTTGGAACAGGCCACCAGTGCCGGGATCGGCACGCGTTTGGCCGACATGGCGCGATCCGACAGGATCAGCACGTTGTATCCATCGGCCACGGCTTTGTCGGCAGCGTCACACAAGGTTCGGATATGCTTGTCGCAACCCGCGGCACCCTGGATTGCGGGGTAGGTGATATCCAACACCAATGACCGGTAACGTCCCTGGGTAAGCCGGTCGATATCGCGCAATTTGGCAATGTCTTCATTCGACAACACCGGTTGATGGACTTCGAGTCGCAGCGTGGGATTGGTTTCTTCGATACCCAGCAGATTCGGTTTCGGTCCGATGAATGAAGTCAGCGACATCACGATCTCTTCCCGGATCGGATCGATCGGAGGGTTGGTCACCTGCGCGAACAATTGCTGGAAATAATCGTAGAACGAGCGGTTCCTGTTGGACAGTACCGCGAGGGCAGCATCTGCGCCCATCGAACCGGTGGGTTCCTCGCCGGCGCTCACCATCGGCGCCAGGATGAATTTCAAATCTTCCTGCGTATAGCCGAATGCTTGTTGTGTATCCAGCAGCGACGTACCCGCAGGGATATGATTTTTTGTAAACTCAACATTCGGCAGATCACCAAGGAAGTAACGGGATTTTTCGATCCACTTGCGATACGGCTTCGCAGTAGCGAGTTGTTTTTTCAATTCGGCATCGTCGACGATGCGTCCGGCCTGCATATCGATCAGGAACATCTTGCCCGGTTGCAAGCGCCATTTCTTGACGATCTTGTGCTGGGGGATATCCAGCACGCCCATCTCTGAGGCCATCAACACCAGATCATCATCTGTGATCAGGTAACGAGCCGGCCGCAAGCCGTTGCGATCCAGGGTCGCACCTATCATGCGGCCGTCTGTGAAAGCGACTGCGGCGGGACCGTCCCACGGCTCCATCAGCGCAGCATGGTACTCGTAGAAGGCGCGGCGTTCCTCATCCATCAGCGGATTGCCCGCCCATGCCTCGGGTATCAGCAACATCATCGCATGCGGCAGCGAATAGCCGCCCGCTACCAGCAATTCCAGCGCGTTGTCGAAACAGGCCGAGTCCGACTGGCCGTCCACAATCAGTGGCCAGAGTTTTTCCAGGTCTTCGCCCAGCAGTTTGGACGACATTGTCGCATGTCTCGCAGTCATCCAGTTCACATTGCCTTGCACGGTGTTGATCTCGCCGTTGTGCGCGATCATACGGAACGGATGGGCCAGGTCCCAAGTCGGGAAAGTGTTGGTGGAAAAGCGTTGATGCACCAGCGCCAGCGCGCTGACCACACGGTTGTCTTGCAAATCCAGGTAATAGGCCCCGACTTGATTGGCCAGCAACATGCCCTTGTAGACGATGGTGCGCGAGGACATCGAGGGACAATAGAAACCTTTACCCTGCGAATCGGTCAGGCCGGTTACCGCATGTTCCATGGTCTTGCGTATCACGAATAATTTGCGCTCGAATGCATCTGCATCTGCGCAATTCTTGCCACGGCCGATGAACACCTGGCACACGACCGGCTCGACCTTTTTGACGCTCTTGCCCAGGATCAAACTGTTGACGGGCACGTCGCGCCAACCGAGCAACTGCTGGCCTTCGGCTACGATTCTGGCCGCGACGATCTTCTCGCACGCGGCACGCGCTGCCGCATTGCGCGGCAGGAACAACATCCCGACGCCGTATTCGCCGGCGGGCGGCAACTGGATATTGCCCCAGCCCATCTCATCACGCAGGAATTGGTCGGGAATTTGCAACAGGATACCCGCGCCGTCGCCAGCCAGCGGATCGGCACCGACCGCACCGCGATGGGTCAAATTTTCCAGAATCTGCAAACCCTGACACACCATGTCATGGCTTTGCTTACCTTTGATATGGGCTACAAAGCCCACCCCACAAGCGTCGCGCTCCTGGCGCGGATCGTACAAACCCTGCTGTATCGGCAAAGAAGAATTGCTCACGTGTTCCCCAGTTCAAACTAAACAGCTCAATGCATCAAAGCAAAAAAATGACGACACGCGTCGCCACGACAATTACGATTGCGAAAGGGCGGGGATTCTACCTTTTCTGGAGATGATGGGCAACCGCCCCGAACGACGGGCGAGGGCTCAATGCCTATGACACTTCTTCTATCGCAAATATCCTGCGGTGTTCACGAATCGCATAACGGTCGGTCATCCCGGCGATGTAATCGGCTACCGCGCGGGCGCGGTCATGCTCGGCAAGACTTTGAAATTGCGGCGGCAACAGGCGGCTGTCCCCCATAAAAACACCGAACAAGTCGCTGATGATGCGCTGCGCCTTCGCGCTCATGCGCAGCACCAGGTAATGGCGATACAGACGGGTGCGCAAAAAGGCTTTCAGTACCCGTTGTTGCTCGTTGATATCGGGGCTGTAGGCGATCAATGACGGGCTAGCGCGCACATCATCCAGTGTGGCCGGAGCTTGCGCGGCGATATTGGCCTCGCTCTGCCGGATCAGATCGGTCACCAGCGTGTTGATCATGCGCCGCACCGTTTCATGCACCACTCGCCGCTCGGGCAGGCCGGGATAGGCATCACGAACTTCATTCAGCAGGTTCGCCACCAGCGGTACCGATTCGAGTTGTTCCAGCGTGATCAGACCGGAACGCAAACCGTCATCCACATCGTGATTGTTATAGGCGATCTCGTCGGCCAGGTTGGCGACCTGCGCTTCCAGGGAAGGGCGGCGATTATTCAGGAAGCGTTCACCGACTTCGCCCAACTTTGCGGCGTTTTCCGGGGAACAATGCTTGAGGATACCCTCGCGTGTTTCGAAGCACAGGTTCAATCCGTCGAAATCTGCATAGCGCTCTTCCAGCAGATCCACCACGCGCAACGATTGCAGATTGTGCTCGAATCCGCCATACGCTTTCATGCACGCATTCAAAGCTTCCTGGCCGGCGTGTCCGAACGGCGTATGTCCCAGGTCGTGCGCCAGCGAGATTGCTTCGGCGAGGTCTTCGTTCAGGCGCAAGCGCCGCGCGATGGAACGGGCGATCTGAGCCACTTCAATGCTGTGGGTAAGGCGGGTGCGAAACAAATCACCCTCGTGATTGACGAACACCTGGGTCTTGTATTCGAGACGGCGAAACGCCCCGGAATGGATGATGCGGTCGCGGTCGCGCTGGAATTCGCTGCGTCCTTGCGGCGCATCTTCAGCGAATCTTCTGCCGCGAGAATTACCGCTGTTGACCGCGTAGGACGCAAGTTCACTCATGCACGCACGCCTGCAGTGTCTGCTGCAACAGTTCTGGCGGCACCTCGCCATATACGGCGGCCTGACCGATCTGCTTGAGCAGTACGAAGCGCATCTTGCCGCCCTCCACTTTCTTGTCCAGCCCCATCAATTCCAGGTATTTATCCATGCCCAGCACGGGGGCAACCGTGGGTAGTCCGGCACGCTCGAACAGCTTGCGGATGCGCGCCGCATCCTGCTCGCTGATCCAGCCCAGGCGTTGCGACAGATCTGCCGCCATGACGGTACCAGCCGCCACACTTTCACCATGCAGCCACACACCGTAACCCATGCCCGACTCGATGGCATGTCCGAATGTGTGGCCGAGATTCAACAGCGCACGCACGCCACTCTCACGTTCGTCCAGCGCGACAACCTCGGCCTTGTTATGGCAACTGCGCGCGATGGCGTATTGCAGGGCACCGGTATCGCGCGCCAGCAGTTTATCCATGTTGTGCTCCAGCCATTCGAAAAATGCCAGATCGCGGATCAACCCGTATTTGATGACCTCGGCAAGGCCGGCAGCCAACTCTTTGTCGGGCAGCGTGTTCAGCGTATCGATATCGGCCAGCACCACTTTCGGCTGGTAAAAGGCTCCTATCATGTTCTTGCCCAACGGGTGATTGATGCCGGTCTTTCCGCCCACGGAAGAATCCACCTGTGCCAGCAGCGTGGTCGGCACCTGGATGAACGGTACGCCGCGCAGATACGTTGCCGCCGCATAACCGGTCATATCACCGATCACACCCCCGCCCAAGGCGATCAAAGGCGTGCTGCGTTCACAACGATTCTTGAGCAGCGCGTCATAGATCAGATTCAACGTATCGGCATTTTTATACGCTTCCCCATCCGGCAGGATGACAGTCAC
>JBBQNH010000031.1:0-23987 GCA_038329705.1 Burkholderiales bacterium
AGATTACGAATTCTTCGGCCCCAACGACCGTCATAGAATCCTACAAAACGGGCTTCGAGGTATTGTAAAGGTTATTGCCAAGTTAACTATTGGTGCCACCGCAATCGTCCGTTAAGTCCTGTTTCAGGGGAAATTGAACGATTGCTTCGGGCACGATGCAGACTATTTGTTATAACTTCGCATTGCGTCCGCTTTGAGTAGAACACCGGACTATCATCGAAAATGCCAGCACTTCAAGTTAACGGCCTGGTGGCTGAATTACATTTTTAAAACGCGGTCATATCTCAAAACGATTCACCATTTCCCGCATCTTTGTCGCCAATTGAGTAAGGTTGCCGGTAGCTGCAGAGGAATTTTGAATGTCAGTGCTATTCTTCCGGGACATCTGCGCTATTTTTTCAATATTCATGGTGATGTCGCTGCTGGCCTTGCTTTGTTCCGTCAGGGCCGAAGATATTTCCCCGGCAGTGACGATCGCTTGAGCTGATTTTATTTTGATCTGATCGATGGATTCGCCGGCCTGTTTTGCCAATGCGGCACCTTTATCTACCAGGATCACTGCATCTGACATACCCGACACCGCGATTTGAGTAGTGCTCTGAATACTGCCTATCATTTCCGAGATTTGATTGGTGGCAGCGCCGGTTCGCTCCGCAAGTTTGCGCACTTCATCAGCAACGACCGCAAAACCCCGTCCCTGCTCGCCGGCGCGCGCGGCCTCGATGGCAGCGTTCAACGCCAGCAAATTGGTCTGGTCGGCAATCTCCTTGATAACTTTGGCAATGGAAGAGATTTGCATGGATTTTTGATCAAGCTCTTCGATGGAAATGGATGTTTGACGAACGGTATCCGCAATGATTTGCATCTCGGCAGCTGCATTATGAATAGTCTCGCCCCCTCTGGATGACAGCTCACCGGATTCTCTGGATACTTTCAGCGCATCGTTCGCACTATCCGCAACATGGCTGATACTTACAGTGACTTGTTCGACAGTAGCGGCTATCGATGAAGCGGCTTCGCTCTGTTGTTCGGAACTGCTGGCGACCTGTTGGGAAATGGATAGCAAGGTAGCTGAAGCATCGTGAATTTCAGAAATACTGCCCCTGATCTCCCTGAAAGAAGCTTGCAGTGTCTTTATCAATTCGTTGAACGCGCCTGCAGACTGACTGGTTTCATCACGCCCATCCACCGGAATGCGATTCGTGAAGTCAAGATTTTTGCTGACAGCCAGAATGGCGAAACTCAAGCGGTTGATTGGCAAAGTCACCGAGCGGGTGATCAATACAGACAATGCAACCGCAAGAAGTGTTGCAACCATACCGCTCAAGAACATCAACTTCGCGGCATGATCGGCGGAGTCGAGAGTGTTACTGGCCATGTCATTGGCACCGTCCACCTGAAGTCCACGAAATTTTTCCAAATTTCTGGAAACCGCCACACTTTCCTCGTCAAAGCTTTCCATGACCACGTTGCCTGCTTCCATTCCCTTGGTGACGTAAATCTCAGCCATTTTCTTGCCCATGGCATAAAAACGATTGAAGTCCGACTCAATGCCTTCCATTTCTTTCAATCTGTCGAGGCGGCCTTCCTTGCGCAGTTCCTGTTTAAATTTCCCCACACCGGCCAGAAAGCGTTGAGCGGATATCTCCGCATCTTTGTATCCCTCGCGATTGTGGGTAGCCGACACGTCTGTGAGAAACTGCTGCACTTCTGAACGACTCGTGTCCATTTGGTCAATGATCAGCGTGTAGGGCAAACTCACCTCCTTGATCTGCCTGATATTTTTGGTGACGCTATTAAGCGACACGCCAATCACCAGCAAAGTTAGAAGAAACAGCCCCACGACTACGGCAAAACTGGCAGCCAGGCGTACGCCTATGCGTATATTCTTCATGATGAGCAACCCTTGAGAAATAACAGTGTGAAATCGTGCTAGCGACGACAAGATAACTATCGGCAGTATTTCGATTTACTTTATAGCTATCACCTGCAGATTTAAAAACATAAGTTGATTTAGAATGCTGTGGCAAATTCAGGATTGCAACTTAATGGGTGCGGCAAATCCCCGCTCGTCGCATCCAATGTGGTCAGGCCGGTGAATTTCGTGAAACGCGATGGCATGATGGGCGCAAGATGAACTTTAGTCTCCGTTCAGTGCCATGATATTCATGCTTACGGGTTTCGGGTTATCAGACGATCACTTTCACTTTTTTAGTATCGAGGAGAAGTTATATGGCAACAGCAATAATCAAGGTAGCGCAGATCAGCAGCACCGCGTCCAGAGGAGATGCGCGCGGACACCAACTGGTCATGGACCGACCCGAAGCCAAGGGTGGCACCAATCTGGGCATGATGGGCGGAGAAGCACTATTGAATGGGCTGGGCGGCTGTTTCATGAGCAATCTGCTGGCTGCCGCCAAAGCGCGCGATATCAAATTGACCGATGCGCGGGCCGATATCGAAGGCGACATGGCCGATGCTCCGGCACGTTTTACCGCGATCCGCATGACGGTATCCGCGCAGTGCGATCCGCGCGAAGAACTGGAAAAACTGGTCACAATCGCGGAACGCGGATGTATCGCAGCGAATACCTTAAGGACAGCGGTCGAACTGAGCGTCAAGGTGGTCTGAGCGTGCAAGTGCTTGGTAAACCGGTATTGCCATGGCTGCTTGCAGGCGTGCTGGCTGCCTGTCCCGCTATTGCATCGGCGGGCGTCGAGGAAGGGTTGGCAGCGGCCAGGCAAAATGATTTTGCGACGGCCTTGAAAGAATTCCAGCCCCTGGCCGAGCACGGATCGGCAAGCGCGCAATATTATTTGGGATCGATGTTTCTGAATGGCCAGGGCGTGACGATAAACCCGGCGGTGGCGGTCAAGTTGATTTCGCAAGCCGCCGGGCAGGGGTTTGCAGCCGCGCAAGCCGACCTGGGTCTGATGTATTTTAACGGGGAGGTCGTGCCCAAGAACGATCCGGAGGCGGTCAAGTGGCTGGCCAAAGCAGCGGCGCAGGGATTTGCCAATGCGCAATTCCTGCTGGGTCTGGCCTATCTCGAGGGAACCGGAACGGCTCTGAATGAGGCAGAGGCGATCAGATGGTTTTCCGCAGCTGCCGAACAGGGGCATGCACCGGCGCAATATAACCTGGGCTCGTTGTATCTATCCGGGCAGGGCGTCACCCGGAATGCGGCGAAAGCGGTCAGTTGGATATCCAAAGCCGCCGGGCAGGGCTTCGCACCCGCGCAATTCATGCTTGGGGTGTCCTATGCCGAAGGAACCGGGGTGGCCAAGGATGAAGCGGAGGCGGTCAAGTGGTTTTCCGCAGCCGCCGAACAGGAGCATGCACCTGCGCAATATAATCTGGGCTCGATGTATCTATCCGGCCGGGGCGTGACCAGAAATGCCGCGGTGGGGATCAAGTGGGTATCCAAAGCCGCCGAGCAAGGATATGCTCCTGCGCAATTCATGCTTGGCGTGGCCTATGCCGAAGGGACCGGGGTGACCAAGGATCACGAGGCGGGGATCAAGTGGATCTCCAAAGCGACCCATCAGGGATACGCGCCTGCGCTAAACAGGCAAAGCACCATGCACCAAAATGAATTTTGAGACAACCCGGCGCCACCCGACGGTTCCCATCCTTGCTTCGCAACTTGTTGTTGCGGCCCGGCAAGCCCGAAAATGTGTTACGTGATTATTCCGTGAATCTCCAGAGGATTATATTTTGCTAATCAATGATACGTCCCGGCCCGTTTCATCATTCGCGCTGTTCAACCTCGGCTTCCGCCCGTTCTTTCTGCTGGCAAGCGTGTTTTCGTTCATATCGATATTCATTTGGGGTGGCGTTTTTGTGTATGGCTGGATAGCACCACCCCTGCCTTTCTCGCCCATGCACTGGCATGCGCATGAAATGATCTTCGGCTACGGCATGGCTGTTGCCGCCGGATTCTTGTTGACCGCCGTGCGCAACTGGACGCATATCCCCACCCCTCAAGGCGTTCCGCTGGCAATTCTGGCCGGGTTGTGGCTGGCGGCACGCTTGGCCGGATGGCTGATCCCCGGGCAGATACTGCCGATGGCGCTGCTGGATCTGGCCTTCGACCTGTGGCTTGCCGTTGCGATCTTCATCCCGATCCTGCGCGCCAAACAACATCAGCAGATTGGCATCGCGTCCAAATTGGTCCTGTTGCTGCTGGCCAATCTGTGTTTCTATCTCGGCGTGTCGGGTGTGCTGGAACAGGGCATCGTGTGGGGCTTGTATGGCGGATTCTATATGCTGCTCGCGCTGATCTACAGCATGGCACGGCGCGTGTTGCCCATGTTCATCGAACGCGGTGTCGATTATCCCGTAACGTTGAAGAACCGGGTGTGGGTGGATCGTTCCGGCATATTCGTGTTCGTGATGTTTTTGCTCGCCGACGTGTTCTGGCGCAACATCCCGGTCACCGCTGTATTAGCCGCAATGCTGTTCACAATGCATGCCATACGACTGGCGGAATGGCACACCAAAGGCATCTGGGATAAGCCGTTGTTGTGGGTGTTGTACCTCGGCTATGGCGGCGCGACTTTCGGATTCCTGCTCAAGGCGCTTGCACCGTTTACTAACCTGTCGCCTTCGCTGGCGCTGCATGCGTTCGCATTGGGCGGCATCGGCATGATCACTGCCGGTATGATGGCGCGTATCTCGCTCGGTCACACCGGACGCAACATTCAGCAACATTCGCGCCTGCTGTCTCCCCTGTTTTTATCGTTGTGCGCAGCCTTCGTTGCACGGGTAATGTTGCCGATGATCGCCCCGGCACATTACATGATGTGGCTGGCGGTGGCGCAGGCGGCCTGGCTGTTCGCCTTTGCATTGCTGGTCTGGGTATATGCTCCCATCCTGGTCAAACCGCGCACGGACGGCAAGCCGGGTTAACGGCCACCATTGCAACGCGCCGCCGGTACGCAACCTTGCCGGAACATCATCGCATTCATTGGTAAGTCTCGAACGATGCCGCCAGGCCGATTGACCATGCCTTGCGATAATACTGGCTAACGTTGGTGTTATAACCGGATTGTCCCCACAGTATGATGGGCAGCCCCAAGAGATTGCTGAGCGGTGTAAATCCCAGTTCCATACGGAAAGTATTCCATCGCGCGATATCACGGTAGCCGGTGGTATAGAACAGGCTCACACCCTTGAACCAACTCACATTGACATCGCGCGTCACGACCAGGCGTATGCCATCGACCTGGCTGATGTGCGTGATCGAACGCGGAGCTTCCCAGGGAAAATATTCCTCGCTGCCTTTCTGGAGCAAGCCGTAAGACAAAAAATATCTCAGGTCGATATCCATTGTGTTCCTGCCCTCTGCCTCAAAATGCAGATGCCGTTTGTAATTCAAGTAGTCCCAACCGCGACTGATGTAATCCTGTGCGATCTCAGGGCTGCCGGCACTCGCGGCCACGGTATTGAACACAGCAACAGAATCGACGTCCTGGCCATCCGATTCATGCGCGTAACCCACATCGTAATAATCCTGCTTGCTGTCTGCCATTCCCAATTCATGGTTCACTGAATTCGCTGTATAAAAACGCAAATACAGACTCGGGTTGAACCTCTTGGTCACAACCGGCGAGGAATGGCGCACTGTACCGTTGTACTGCCCGAAACGGCTGGTAAAGGCAAAGAATGGCAGCATGTCGAACTTGTGCCCTTCCTGCAACGCCTTGTAGAACAGCGGATAGCGCAACGACAGGACAAAGTCCATGAAACAACCCCGGTCATAACTATCCCGCGTGCAACCAAGGCGATTGGGTTGGTCGGAAGATAGCAGTGCCACCGGATTCACTCCTTCCTGCCGGATCGGCTTGCCGGTCTGCACAACTTCCTCGCCATGACTGGCCGCGGGTAACCAAAGTGCAGCCAACAAGACCGCGAAACACATGCCACGCATCATTTCTCCTAAGAATTTTTATAACCCCGCGGGATAAAAAACGGTTACGCTTGCCATTATAGGGTCAACCTTGCAGATTGATTGCATTACAGAAAGGCGTGCGCCCGCGGTGGCGGCACGTTACCGAATACCCGATATGAAGCCGACCCTTCAATAAACAGGGATAAACAATAGAACTTGTCGGTTGTCAACCTGTCAATGCACATTCGAATTAAAATCGAATATGCTCTGACCCGAAACCTTATTGAAACTGTGCAAATGAAAAATAAATTGCTGTGGATATTGCTGGCGCTGACGCTGGCCGCCCTCAACCCGACGCAGGCTTCCCAGCTGCTCATGCCGGATGAACAGCAGGCCCAGGCTGCCCTGTTATCCGCGAAAGTGCTGGAGCGCTATCATTACCGGCACACCGAGCTCGACGACACTTTGTCCGCGCAGATCTTCGACAACTACCTGAATGCGCTGGATGGCGAAAAGGTCTTTTTCCTGCAGTCCGATATCGATCATTTTTCCGCTGCGAGAACTCGGCTTGATGACGCCATTCTCAACCAGAATCTGAATATCCCTTTCGCCATATTCAACCTCTACCAGCAACGCGTCGGCGAGCGCTACAACTATTCCCGCTCGCTGCTCAAGAATGGCTTTGATTTCACCAAAAAGGAGAGCTATCAATCCAGCCGCAAGGATGCGCCATGGGCAAAATCCGAGACCGAGCTGAATGACTTGTGGCGCAAGCGCGTCAAGGACGGCTGGCTGCGTCTCAAGCTGGCCGGCAAGAACGACAAGAGCATCGTCGAGATACTCGACAAACGTTATGGCCATGCGCTGGACCGGCTGGTCAGGGTCAAGAGTGAAGACGCATTCCAGGACTTCATGAACGCCTATGCGATGTCGATAGACCCGCATACCAATTATTTCGGGGTGCGCGCTTCCGAAGAGTTCGATATCTCGATGAAACTGTCGCTGGTCGGAATCGGCGCAGAGCTGAATGAGCGCGATGAATACACCACCATCCGTTCGTTGATTGCGGGCGGCCCCGCGATACTCTCCGGTCTGTTGAAAGCAGGCGACCGCATCACGGGTGTCGGGCAGGGCGCAAACGGCCCGGTCGTCGATGTGATGGGATGGCGTATCGACGACACGGTGGCCTTGATACGCGGCGATGAAGATACCGTGGTACGTCTGGATATACTGCCCGCCGAGGCCGGCACCGACGGCAAGCACAGGCTCATTTCACTGGTTCGTAAAAAGATCAACCTGGAGAAACGGGCCGCCAAAAAATCGATCATCGAGGTGAAAGAAGCCGGTGTCACGCGCCGCATCGGCGTGATCACCCTGCCCGAGTTCTATCAGGATTTTGCCGCGCGCCAGAATGGCGACAAGAATTACAAGAGCGCGACCCGGGATGTTTCGCGCCTGCTGGATGAACTCAAGAATGACAAGGTGGACGGCGTGCTGATGGATCTGCGCAACAACGGCGGCGGATCATTGAATGAAGCCATCGATCTGACCGGTCTGTTTATCGGCAAGGGCCCCGTGGTGCAGCAACGCGACTCCCAGGGGCGTGTCACCATTTCAAGCGATACCGATGTCGATATCGCCTGGAATGGCCCGCTGGCCGTGCTGATCAATCGCGGCTCGGCTTCGGCTTCGGAGATATTCACCGCGGCGATACAGGATTACGGGCGCGGCGTCGTGATCGGTGAAACCAGTTTTGGCAAAGGCACAGTCCAGACTGTGGCTGACCTGGATGAGATCGCAAAAAGTGACAAGCCAAAATATGGCGAAATCAAAATGACCATCGCCCAATTTTTCCGCATCAATGGCGGCACCACCCAATTGCGCGGCGTGACCCCGGATATCGGTTTTCCGTCGATAACCGATGCGGAGGATTTCGGTGAATCCAGTTACAAAAATGCCCTGCCCTGGACGCAGATCAAGTCGGCTGACTACACACCGGAAGGCAATCTGGCAACCATCCTGCCGATGCTGATCGCGAGCCACAACAAGCGCGTCAGCCATGACAAGGATTTCAAATACCTGCAGGAAGATATCGCCCAGTTCAACTCGTTGCGGCAGAAAAACCTGATCTCGCTCAATGAAAGCGAACGACGCAAGGAGCGCGAAACGCAGGAAGCACGCGAAAAATCGCGCGATACAAGCGTGGGCAAGGCAAATACCATTACCAACAAGCACGCCCTGCAGGACGATGGTATGTTATCCAGCGAACGGGATCTCAGTGCCGATCTGGCCATCGAGGATGCGAACAAGAACGCCAAGGATGTATTGTTGAACGAAGCGGCGCATGTACTCAGTGACGAGGTCGCACTGCTGAAATCCAATGCCAGACTCGCGACCACCCAATCGCCCTGACCGTACAAACCCATGAGCGATCGGGCTGCCAACGCCGAACGATCAAAGCTGGCGCTAGGCGTCAAAACACGGTTGGTATGTTCAGCCTGGTCCTTGTTGATCATGCAATGACACATTGAACTGGACAGCATCATGTACAGCAAACTACCCAATGCACTGCTCTTTGTCGCCCCCGGTTGCCCGCACTGCGCCACCGTGTTGCAGGGGCTGCACGGGCTGATCGGGGAAAAACTGATCGGGAAGCTCACTGTGATCGATGCTACGACGCATCCCGAACAAGCCGAGGAACACGAAGTGCGCGCGGCCCCCTGGCTGCGTCTGGGACCGTTCACCCTAACCGGCGCGCACACTCCGGCCGAACTGAGACAATGGGCCGAATGGTCAAACGGCGAAACAGGCACCGCGCACTATGTCGAACACCTGTTGAGACAGGGCAGCTATCAGCATGCGAAAGCCTTTGTCGATATCGACACCGATCGTCTCAAACCGCTGCTCGGCATCGTCGCCGACCCCGGCGCCAATCTCGAAGTGCGCCTCGGTGTCAGTGCGTTGCTGGAAGCGCATGCCAACTCAGCCAGCCTGCAAAGGCTGCTGCCGCAACTGGCCGAACTCAGCCGCCATGCCGACCATCGTGTGCGCGCCGAC
Organism: Burkholderiales bacterium; assembly: GCA_038329705.1. GTDB lineage: Bacteria > Pseudomonadota > Gammaproteobacteria > Burkholderiales > Gallionellaceae > Gallionella. Next base: position 8,951 of record JBBQNH010000031.1, read on the forward strand.
GCATGTTATCTGCTCGGCCTCACCGGCAGCGCGGCGGCGCGGCCTCATGTTGAAGCCTGTTTGGGTGATGCCCACCCGGAAGTGCAGGAAATCGCGGCAGAAGCGCTGGAAAAACTGCCGCAAAAAAAATCGAAATCCTGAAGTAGCGTCCAGCTTGCCAAGCTGACAGGAAGTTTATGGTTTTACTTGCGCCTTGCAGCGCGCCGCTCGACGGGCGCATTGAATGACCTGATATTTTCCTCGGCCTGTTTGAGTGCGGTGATGTCATTGACGATCGCCATGAATCCTTCAGCTTCACCCTCGTCATCGGCAGTCATCAATTGCAGGTTGACCTCGACGGGATAAGTGCTGTCATTCGCACGCTTGTGTACAGTCCGATAATTGATCGTCGCCTGCTCGCCGCGACGCAACGGTTCGACCGTCGCTCCAAATGATTCGATGCTCATTTCCGGTTGCAGGAAAAGAATATTGTTGTTTTGCAGCTGCGCCAGAGTGTAGCCGGTGTTCTCCAGTGCATAATCGTTGGCGTAACTGAGCTGCAACGTCTCGGTATCGAACATGAATATCTCGTTCGGGCTGCGTTCATATAGCGCCTGTTCGTAGTTGCGCCTGAGTTCTTCGCGACGCTGCGCCATACTCCAGGTGTGGCGGCGGCGCAGCGAGATGCCATAGACAGCCAACATACCCGCCAGCATCAATGCCAGCAGAAGGTAAACGGTATGCACCCGGCCCCACCATGCCGCCTTGATCTCTGCCACAGGCATTTCGACGAACAGCGTGATCGGAAAATGTTGCAGGCGGCGCAATTTGCGCAGATCGGCCGCCTTGCCGTCGCTGCCCGGCATGTCGACCTGCCCGCGCAGCGGGAAAGCGTTCGCGCGCAGATAGCCCATCATCGCGCCTTCGGCAGGCTTGCCGTAAAGCTCATCCATGCGCGCGTCATCCGGTTCGGGGTAGCGGCTGACCAGATAGCCGTCGTCGCGCACCAGACCCAGCGCGGTGATCACGGGACTTTGTGAAGCCGGCCAGTAAGGCTGTAGCAGGTCTTCGGGTAGATTGGCGCTGATGATATAAGCCAGCTTGCCGTCCCGGCCGGCAACCGCATAACGCGCGGCGACGACCCAGCGTTTGTCGATATTGCCCACCACCGGCTGGCCGATCGCGAAAGCCGGACCATTTTGCAATTCGCCGCGAAACCTGATGAATTCGGAATTATTGGCAAGCGACGGCATCTCGCGATTGTTGGCCACTTTGCCGGTCAACAGCACCTGCCCGTCTGCGCGCATCAGTATCACGTTGCCCAGCTCGGCGTGCAGCGCCTGAAACCGGCCGACCAATTGGAATGCCCGTTTCAGGTCATGTTTGTTAAGCGTGTCGGCCAGTTCCTCGCCCAGGCTCTGCATGCCGATCTCAAGCTGGCTGAAATAGGTATCGATCCCGCTCTCGCTCAGATCCGCTATCGTCGCCAGCCGGTTGGCTTGATCCGACCGGGCATCACGCCAGGACTGCGAAACGAGCAAGGCTGCATAAGCCAGCAGCGCAAGCAGAAGTGCTGTTACGGCATACTTGAGGAACCGTTTGGAGTGCAGCACACCGCGTGTGTTGGTCATTCAGGGCCTTGTTGTTTTACTTGTTATTTTGATTGATACCGCAGCAGCAGTTTCCCCAGCATCACAATCATCTTGCCAGAACCATATGCCGGTGCCAGATATTATGTCGACGATCGGACTGCTTGTTATTTGTCGCAATCTAACATTCCGCGAGGTATCTGTTCAACCCTATTTTCAACCCTCCTCCGGGTAGGCCCAAATAGCCGTTGCAAAGCGGCTTGTTCTGTATAAACTGCCGCCCCAATTCGTCCTTTCCACACCAATGTGAACATCCGGCTTGCCTACTGCATCGCAGCGTCCAGTTTCTGTGAACTGGTTGTGGCACTTGCGCAATCGGTTATCATTCAGCGTCGCATCCACTGCGGCGTGATCCTGTACCACCGCTCCACCACCTCCGAATTACCTTTCACCTAGTAACGCCACTCCTGCTTCAGCCCGGGCAACGCGCGGCAACGTACCCGAGCGGAACGAACTACACCGCTAGTCATGCCCGGCAGATGTTTCCCCGGTTCAGGTGTTCAACAGGATTTCGGAGTAGCAAATAATGAACGATGCACAGATCGTCATCCCGACCGGGGATGGCCGTATCTATTACGACATGACCGGCGAGGGCAACCCCTGCAAAGACTGCAACGCATGTTGCCGTCATTTCCGCGTGTCGTTCTACCACGGCGAGCTGGACAGCCAGCCGGGCGGGTATGTGCCCGCAGACATGACCTCACAGATCACGCCGTTTCGCGCCTGCATGAAAGGTACCGAAACAGGCTACAGCCGCTGCTCCGCGTTGCAGGATGACGGGCGTTGCGGCATCTATACGCTGCGCCCATCGGTATGCCGTGAATTCCCGGTATTCATGGAAGACGGCTCGCTGAACCCGGAATGTGTGCGCCTGCGTATCTTGCACGGCGTAGCTGCGTGGAAACCGGACCGGGCAACAGCAGAAGTTGCGCCGGGAGAAATCTCGAACGCCGAACCGGAAGTGAAGATCGCGGAAATGTTATGCGAGGCCGAGCCGTTAATTTAAGACAGCGTAGCGATGCCACAACAATACGGGGCCCGCACTGCGATCACGATGTGATGCCGCCCAGCAGGTTGGCCGGCACCGCTTCGTGGATGTGCTTCGGTGTGGCCAGGTTGAGGCTGTCCATGATCGCGACGAACTCTGCTTCGCACTTGCCCGCAATGCGCGTGTTGAGCACCTTCTCTTCGCCTATGCTGCTGACGCACCGCCCCTTGTAGTCGTGGGCGGGGTAGACCAGCGTCTCGTCAGGCAGCGTGAACAGTTTTTCAGTGATGCTGTGATACATCTCCGTCGCGCTTCCGTTCTGGAAATCGGTACGGCCGCAGGCATTGATCATCAGCGTGTCGCCGGTGAACAACCGGTCGTTCCACAAGTAGCACAGGCTGCCGGGCGTGTGCCCCGGCGTGGCGATGACCCGGATGACCTCGCCGCCGAACATCAGCGTATCGTCATCCTTCAGCAATCTGTCGTAACCCGGCGCGCCGCAATTCTCCGCGATCACCGTGGTGGCGCGGGTGTGCAGCTTCAACGCCTGCGAACCGGTGATGTGATCTGCATGCACGTGGGTATCCAGCACCATGCGCAGCGTCAGTTTCAGTGAGTCGAACAGCGAGATATAGTCATCGACGTGTTCCAGCACCGGATCGATGATGACGGCGCTGCCCCGCTCGTCACCAAGCAGATAGGTCAGCGTGGAAGATACAGGATCGAATAGTTGTCGGAAGATCATGTTGGCTCCTTCACGATTGGGTGGTAGCTATTGGGCAAACTTGAGTTATGCAAGTTCCGGCTTTATGCCGTATCGTCAGTTTGACGAAGCCCTGCGGTTTTTTGAACCGGCTTGCCACATGCTCAGCCATTACTTGCATTCCTCAAGTGATCGGCAAACGTTTTTGCAATGATAGACAGCTGTTTTCCGGCGGGATACACGAAATACCAGTGACGCTTGATCGGAAAACCCTGAACATTCAGCACTACGAAGCGCTTGCTTGGCGTATCCGACTCAAGGGTGTGATTCGACAACACCGATACGCCCAGTCCGCCGATCACCGCCTGCTTGATCGCTTCGTTGCTGCCAAGTTCCATACGCATCTTGAGTTTGTGCCCCTTGCCAACGAACAGTCGCTCAGTGGCGATACGCGTCCCCGACCCCGGCTCGCGCAGCAAAAACGGCTCCCTGGCCAGACGTTCGAGCGGGATCTTTTTCTTTTTTGCAAGTTCATGATTGGCCGGGGCGATCACCACCAGCATGTTTTCCAGGAACGCTTCGGCGATCACGTCCGCACCATCCGGCGGTTGGCCGAGAATGTACAGGTCATCCAGATTGCTGGCCATTCGCTCCAGCAAATTTTCGCGATTCGAGACTTTGAGGGACACATCCACGCCGGGATATTGCAAACAGAACGTGCCGAGCAAGCGGGGTGCAAAATATTTTGCAGTGGTCACGACAGCCAACCTGAGTCTCCCGGTTTTTAGCCCCTTCATGTCCGCCGCAATCATTTCAAAATTAGAAATCTCCTCCGAAATACCAAGACAGGTTTTATGCAACTCATGGCCGATTTCGGTGAGATAGATTTTCTTCCCGACTTGCTCCAGGAGTGGCATCCCAATCGTATCGGACAGTTTCTTGATCTGCATCGACACCGTGGGCTGGGTCAGGAACAACTCCTCGGCAGCTCGTGTAAAACTGCCCAGTCGGGCAATAGCCTCGAACAATTCAAGTTGACGCAGGGTGCTGTGGCGCATGGCGAACTCCTTTTTATGTATAGATAAAATCTATCATAGATATAGAAACATTTGACTGTTATTGATGGTTATTTTTTTGCATGATTTCGTCCACGCGCTGATATGCAAACCTGTCCGGGCATTCAAAAAGCTGCACCTTTGGATACAAGCCAGGCACGGCGCGGGTTTTCAACTTATGGAGATAATCATGGCATCTGAAACATTGAAGGAAGGCAAGGAACGCTATAAATCTGGTGTATTACCGTATAAAAAAATGGGCTACTGGGAGCCGGACTACAAGGTCAAGGAAACCGATGTGGTTGCGCTGTTTCGCATCACCCCGCAACCCGGCGTCGACCACGAGGAAGCCGCCGCCGCCGTGGCAGGGGAATCTTCCACTGCCACATGGACTGTGGTGTGGACCGACCGGCTGACCGCCTGTGAGCTTTATCGCGCCAAGGCTTTCAAAAGCGAGCTGGTGCCGAACACCGGACCGGGCACCAAGAACGAAGCTCAGTATTTTGCTTATATCGCTTATGACCTCGATCTGTTCGAGCCGGGCTCGATCGCCAACCTGACCGCTTCGATCATCGGCAACGTATTCGGTTTCAAGGCGGTAAAGGCATTGCGTCTGGAAGACATGCGTATCCCGGTTGCTTATCTCAAGACCTTCCAGGGTCCGGCCACCGGTGTTGTGGTGGAACGCGAGCGTATGGACAAGTTCGGGCGGCCGCTGCTCGGTGCAACCACCAAACCCAAGCTCGGCCTGTCCGGCCGCAACTATGGCCGTGTAGTGTACGAAGGCCTGAAGGGCGGGCTGGATTTCATGAAAGACGACGAGAACATCAACTCGCAGCCGTTCATGCACTGGCGTGATCGTTTCCTGTATTGCATGGAAGCGGTGAACAAGGCGTCCGCCGCCACCGGCGAAGTCAAGGGACACTACCTCAACGTCACTGCCGGCACCATGGAAGAGATGTACGAGCGTGCCGAATTCGCCAAGTCACTGGGCTCCATCATCATCATGATCGACCTGGTGATCGGCTATACAGCAATTCAGTCCATGGCCAAATGGGCGCGCAAGAACGACATGATCCTGCACCTGCACCGCGCAGGCAACTCGACCTACTCGCGCCAGAAGAATCACGGCATGAATTTCCGCGTGATCTGCAAGTGGATGCGCATGGCGGGCGTGGATCACATCCATGCCGGCACCGTGGTGGGCAAGCTGGAAGGCGATCCACAAATGATCCGCGGCTTCTACGACACACTGCTCGACACCCATACGCCGATGCAACTTGAAAAGGGTTTGTTCTTCGAGCAGGATTGGGCTTCACTCAACAAGGTGATGCCGGTGGCTTCCGGCGGTATTCATGCCGGTCAGATGCACCAGTTGCTGACCTATCTGGGTGACGACGTGATACTGCAGTTTGGCGGCGGCACCATCGGCCATCCCCAGGGCATTCAGGCCGGCGCAGTCGCCAACCGTGTTGCGCTGGAATCCATGGTGCTGGCACGCAACGAAGGCCGCGACATCTGGAAAGAAGGGCCGCAAATCTTGCAGGATGCAGCCAAATGGTGCAGCCCGCTCAAGGCGGCGCTGGATACGTGGAAGGACATCACCTTCAATTACGATTCCACCGACACGGCTGACTTTGTTCCTTCCACAACCGCAAGCTTCTGATCATTGTTAAAGGAGAAATTATCATGATGACAAATCCGGGCAACCGCGTTACGCAAGGGCAGTTTTCTTATCTTCCCGACCTGACCGACGCGCAAATCGCAGCACAAATAAAATATGCGCTCAAAAACGGCTGGGCGGTGAGCGTCGAATATACCGACGACCCGCACCCGCGCAACACTTATTGGGAAATGTTCGGCATGCCGATGTTCGATCTCAAGGATCCCGCAGGGATCATGATGGAGATCAATAACTGCCGCAAGACTTTTCCCGACCACTATATACGCGTGACGGCTTTCAATTCCTCACGCGGAGTGGAAAGTCCAACCATGTCCTATCTCGTCAATCGGCCCAAGAATGAGCCTGGCTTCGGTCTGGTTAGACAAGAGGTGGACGGACGCAGCGTACGCTACACCATACACTCCTACGCTACCGACAAATCGGAGGGGGAACGGTATTAACACGGGCAGGTAAACTTGATGGCGGGTCATGCAGTGGCCCGCCACTGATCAACTGGTATTGGAGCTGTAATGAATGAAGTGAATCAAAGTGAAACGAAACTACCGGACGACACGCCAGTGGATCTGGCCGCCGAGTTGAAAGCATCGAATGTGCAGGAAGTGCTGGACAAGCTTGATCGCGAGCTGATCGGCCTCAAGCCGGTCAAGACGCGCATCCGCGAGATCGCCGCACTGTTGCTGGTGGACCGGTTACGCAAGAAATTCGAACTGAGCTCGGAGACACCCACGCTACACATGAATTTCACCGGCAATCCCGGCACCGGCAAGACCACCGTCGCTCTGCGCATGGCGGAGATACTGCATCGCCTGGGCTATGCGCGCGAAGGCCATCTGGTCTCCGTCACGCGCGACGACCTGGTCGGTCAATACATCGGCCACACCGCGCCGAAGACCAAAGAAGTCATCAAGAAAGCCATGGGTGGCGTGCTGTTTATCGACGAAGCCTATTATCTGTACAAACCGGAAAACGAGCGCGACTATGGCGCGGAATCGATCGAGATATTGTTGCAAGTGATGGAGAACAACCGCGACGACCTGGTCGTCATCCTGGCCGGCTACAAGGATCGCATGGACAAGTTTTTCAACAGCAACCCCGGCATGCGCTCGCGCATCGGCCATCACGTGGATTTCCCCGACTACAGTCCGGATGAATTGCTCGCCATCGCCAAGCTGATGCTGGCACAGCAGAACTACCGCTTCAGTGCGGATGGCGAGAAGGCGTTTGCCGAGTACATCCCGCTGCGCATGAAGCTGGATCATTTTGCCAACGCCCGCTCGGTCCGCAACGCGTTGGATCGCGCGCGCCTGCGCCAGGCCAATCGCCTGTTCGCCGCCAGCGGCAAGCAACTGACCCGCACTGATCTCATCACCATCGAGGCTGAAGACATCATGCTCAGCCGCGTGTTCGACAAGCCGGACAAGAAGTAACTGCACCCGATTATTCGTGCAAAGTCGTGAACCACACAACGACAACGGAGTGGTCATGAATCTCTTACGCGACATCCTGCCGATACGCAGCATCCCCTATATGCTGGATGCCGGACTTTACAACCATGTCAGGCTGGCATTGCTGCGCATCTGCAATCCGCTCGAACTTGAACTGGAAAAAATCGGCATCGACCTGGTACTGGAGAAGTCCTGCTGGGTGGGATATCACTGCCAGCAAACATCACTGCCGCTGATCGCGTGGGAAGATTTCGATAGCCATCGCAGCGCACTGGATACACCTGTCAGTTGCACCATGCACCTGTACCATCAACATTCATGGCTGAAAATGCCGAAAATATTAACGACTCTGGACGCGCAATTACAGCTGCTCCTGGCGGCGAAATGAATTTTAGCCGCGTGCCGACACGATCTCGACCGGATTGTTGTAAACCTCGCGCATCTTGTCGTAGAGCGGGATGGTTGTGCCGTTGATGCGGTTCTGTGTCAGCGCATCGAGGTCGACGTCGGCCACCACCACCTGCTCCATGTTGGTCACGCCTTCCGCGGCGATGCCGTCGCGCGAGAACGGAAAATCGGACGGTGTCATGATGCAGGCCTGGCCGTAATGCATGCCCAGTCCTTCCACCGCCAGGTTGCCCACGGTGCTGGTCATCGCGACATAGACCTGGTTCTCGATGGCGCGCGCATGGGCGCAGTAGCGCACCCGCCAGTATCCCTGGCGGTCGTCTGTCGACGAAGGCACGAACAGGATGTCCGCGCCCGCCTCGCAAACCATTCTGGACAGTTCCGGAAACTCGATGTCATAGCAGATCAGGATGCTGATCGCGCCGTATTCTGTCTGGAACAAATGCAGCTTGCTGCCCGCCGAGGTATCCCATTTCTCTCGTTCCCAGCGGGTGCGATGGATCTTGTCCTGCGTGAACACCTCGCCGTGCGGTGAGAACATGAATGCGGTGTTGTAGAGCAGTCCGTCGCGCAGGTTGGGGTGGCTGCCGGCGATCAGGTAAAAACCGTATTTTTTTGCCATCTCGGTCATCAGGTCCTGATAGCGCGGCGTGTAGTCGTGCATGCGCCGCACAGCGGCCTTTAGATTGTCTTCCGAATCCAGAAAGGACAGCAACTGGCTGGTGAATATCTCCGGCAGCATCACGAAGTTCGGCTTGTATTCGGCGGCGGCTTTGAGCATGAAACGGACCTGATTTTCAAAACCGTCCCAGTCCTTGATGGAACGGAGCAGATATTGCACGGCGGCGATGCGGACTTTCATATAACTTCTCCTTGCGTGGTGAGGCTGGGTTTCTTTTCATTGTAGCGCGGGTTGAGCCACACGATCAGCGCGGCATATCCCCGGCTTTCCTGGTCTTCAGGAATATATCCGCTGACGATTCCACAGTACTGGAATTCCTCATGCAACTGAAAACTGAGCACCGGATCGCGTAAATCGCCCCATACCACTTTCTGCGCATACAATTCCGCTGACATCTGGTCGGCGTAACGATGGTAGCCCGGCAGGCGGCCGCAGGCCATGATGCGCTTCAGGTTGAGTTGCCGGCACAGCTTGCGTCGCGCGCGATACATGGCATGACCGATACCGGCGCCACGCTTGTGCGGATGCACGAACACTTCTGCGGCATATAAAGTGCGGCCCTCGGGATTGTGGGTATCGAAGCTGCCGCGGGCGGTGATCTCTTTCCAGGTATGTTCGATCTCCCATTCGTCCCACATCACCACGAATGAACTGGAAGCGCCGACCAGCTCACCTTCGATCTCGGCGACGAACTGCCCCTGCGGAAAAATATTCAACTGCTGCAACAGCAGATCCTCCCGCCAGTGCGGGATGGTCGGGTAAACGCGCTTCTGCAGCTCGATCAGCGGGATCACATCAGCGACGGTGGTATTACGGATGATTACTTTACGGCTCATTACTGGATGACAAACTGGGTGATTAATCTGTGTCCAAGTCTACGCCATTTTATATCCGATTGCTGCCGGGTCTCAGATAATACGTGCTGATATGACAAAATTACGGCGAATACATTTTTAAATCATTTGTGCGCACTCTGTCCCCGAATCATTCAACCCCGCTTTCAACCAAACGCTTCTGCTGCTGCTTCATGATCTTCGGTAAATTGGTCTCAACCCATTCGGCCAACGAGCCCAATTGCTGGCGCATTCCGACACGCTCGCTCCCCAAAGCGGGTTGTTCGACGGCAGCCATCAACTGGGCAAACTCATCGCTAGACCGATGGCACCATGGGCGACGGCAATTGCGGCGGTTATTTTGCGTGCAGGGACATGCGGAACCCACGTGCGGCACCCTTCGGTTCGCCGCGCGTTCCCGGTATTCATGCCAAGTATTTATGGAAGCCGGTTCGTTCAGTCCGGAATACCTGCGCTCTTGCCTTTTGAATGGCATAGCCGCATGGCTGTCGAACCCTGCACTAGCAGCAGCAACAGAAGTACTGTTATAAAAAAAGATGTAACCATGATATTAGACTCCATTAAAAAACAGTGACGCTATGCTTTGCGCCATTGGTCTGGTTTTCCAGTTGTCGTATTGCGAACGCGTTCAACCACCGGTGAAGCGCCAGGATTCAATTCTTTCGCCCGCTCGATTGCCTCTGCCTGTGTGGGCAATACCGCGCTGGCCCTTTCCGAATTGGCTTTCCTGACTGCAAAATCGCCTTCGGGTCGCTTTTCAACAAATAACTTGTTACCGGCCTTATGGGTTGTTACCGGTTTTGTATCTTTGGTATTCGACATGATCTGTGTTCCTTTCGCAAGAGTGCTGATGAATGAGAACCAATGTGCATGACGCAAAATAGTTTCAACGTCATCGATATCACCATATTCCTTCAAACATCATCAAACTGTGCGCCAGCCAACATAGTGCGGTATAAATACTCCGTATCATGTCTATACAAAATACCCGTACAGATTGATGCAGTCATGCTTCAAATCCAATCCTGACTTTGCATTATTGTTTGAGCCGGGTGGCGGTAGAATCACGACGTAACCGGATCAGGACAATGTCAAAATCACAAAAAATCGTTCTCTACGTCATCGGCGGATTGGTTGGTCTTCTCGTCATTATCGCGGCAGCCCTGCACTTTTTCGTGGACGCCAATGCCTACAAGCCCCGCCTGGAAGCGGCCGTTTCGGATGCGTTGGGTATGGAAGTCAGGGTCGGTGGCAAGATCGGGTTCAGCCTCTTCCCTGGCTTGCAAGTCACGCTGGATGATTTGCAAATTCATAACCGCGGGACAGAACTCATTTCCGCAAAGGAGGCCAGGTTGGGAATCGATCCTTTTCCCCTGCTCCACAAGGAAGTCCGGATCGGGAAGATCGTACTGAAACATCCCGGTGTCTTTATTGAACGTGGCAACGACGGCAAGTACAATTTCGAGACTACGCATTCTGCCGGGCCGTTACCCGCACTTAACCTGGGAAGCGTTTCGCTTACGGATGGCTCTCTCATCTACTCGGACAAGCAATCCGGTGGCGGATTCAAGACTGGAGATTGCAAACTGAACGTGCGCCATTTTCTGCTATCGCAAGGAAAAAGTGCGGACCTGATCAAGAATATTTCCTTCACTGCAGAACTCGCCTGCGGGAAGATTCAGACAAAAGACTTTGGTTTGTCCGACTTGAAATTTTCGCTCGCGGCGAAGGACGGCATCTTTGATGTAAAGCCGGTCACGATGGAAGTCTTCGGCGGACAAGGTTCGGGGAGCATCCGTGCAGACTATTCGGGTGCTGTCCCGCAATACCGGATCGATTACGCTCTGCAGCAGTTCCGCATCGAAGCATTTTACAAAACCCTTTCGCAGCAAAAGGTCGTGGAAGGCACCATGGATTTTTCCGCGAATCTTGCGTTGCGGGGAAAGACTGTAAACGAGATAACGCAGACCGCAAACGGAGATGCCTCGCTGCGCGGCGAAAACCTCACGCTCATTGGCAGCGATCTCGATCTGGTGTTTGCCCGGTATGAGTCCAGCCAGCACTTCAACCTCGTGGATGTGGGCGCCGTCATCTTTGCCGGGCCTGTGGGTTTGGCGGTTACCAAAGGATACGACTTTGCCAGCATTCTCAAAGGATCGGGAAGTGACAGCAAGATTTTGAAGATCGTCTCCGAATGGAAGATCGAGCACGGTGTGGCGCATGCGCAGGACGTGGCTATGGCAACGAACGAGAACCGGCTCGCCCTCAAGGGAGGGCTCGATTTCGTCAACATGCGTTTCGACGACGTGACCGTGACGCTGCTCGATACCAAGGGTTGCGCCAAGGTAAAACAGAAGATCAGCGGCCCCTTCCAGAAACCGGTGGTGGAAAAACCGAATATCCTGGTGGCGCTTGCCGGACCTGCGCTCAAGTTGCTCAAAAAGGGGCGCGACATCCTTCCCGGCGGAGAGTGCGAAGTGATCTATAACGGTTCGGTGGCGCCGTCAAAATGAATCGAATGCAAATATCTACTAAGGCAAGGTCGATGACGATCTCGGTCTTGTAGGCCAGGTGCGTGCGTTCAAGAATGATTTTGGGCAAGGTTTAGGCATGATTGATCCTCCCCCAGCCACTCTGCCGCGAATCAGACTGAATAACAAATGGCTAAAACGTGATGCGATGCAGGAGGAAACTGCGGCCTTCCCCTGATAGCCAAGAAATACCGGGCCGATTGTTCGAATTCCCTTAAAATCACCCGATACAAAAATAATACTCTAAGGGAATCCGTGCATGGGTAACCACATTTCGTCCGTCGACTATTTCATTATCGTTATTTATCTGGTCGCCACCACCGTGTTCGGCGCATGGTTCGTAAAACGCAGCGGGGACATGAAGGGCTTCACCCTTGCCGGAAAGATCATCCCGGGCTGGGCGATCGGCTTGTCGTTGATGGCCACCTACCTGAGCAGCATCAGTTACCTGGCCAATCCCGGCAAAAGTTACGCATCCGACTGGCGCCCTTTTGTGTTCTCCCTGACGCTGCCCATCGCCATCATCATTGCCTCCAAATGGTTCGTTCCGCTCTACCGCAATCAGGTGCAGACCACCGCCTACGAATATCTGGAGCAACGTTTTTCGTTGTGGGCGCGGGTGTACATGGGCGCGGCCTATATCCTGCTGCAGATCGGGCGCTTTGCCGTGGTGCTCTATCTCACTGCATTGGCGCTGGCGGCGTTGCTGAATATCGATATCAAGGTGCTGATACTGGTACTGGGTTTCCTGACCATCATCTACACCCTGCTGGGCGGTTTTGCCGCAGTGATCTGGACCGACGTCGTGCAGTCCGTGGTGTTGTTCCTGGGCGGGCTGGTGTGCCTGCTGGTGTTGCTGATCAACATGCCGGGCGGCTGGGAACAGTTGACCGCAGTCACCGGCCGCGAACACAAATTCGCGCTGGGAACCATGGATTTCGATCTGGTCACACAGAGCTTCTGGGTGATCTTCATTTTCGGCCTGGTCGAAAACCTGAAGAATTTTTCGGTGGACCAGAATTATGTGCAGCGCTTCCTGTCGGCGCCCAGCGAGGCAGAAGCGAAAAAAGCGCTGTGGCTGGGCGGCCTGTTGTACATCCCGATCTCGGCGATGTTCTTCCTGATCGGCACGATGCTGTTTGTCTACTACCTGAATGTACATCCCGCAGATTTTCCGGCCAAGGCAGACCAGGTCTTCCCCTATTTCATCGTGCATGAATTGCCGACCGGCATGGCGGGACTAGTGATCGCCGGGGTGCTGGCCGCCGGCATGAGCACGATGAGCTCGTCGCTGAATAGCGCGGCAACCGTATACACCATCGACTTTTACAAACGTGTCTTGAATGCAAATGCGGACGACCATACCCAATTGAAGATGATACGCACCGCCACCGGCTTGATCGGCGGGCTCGCCGCTCTGGCCAGCCTGGCGATGATCAATGCAAAGACTGCGCTCGATGTCTGGTGGGAGATCTCAGCCATCTTCGGCGGCGGCATGCTGGGCCTGTTCCTGTCCGCGGTATTGATGCCCAAACTGCAATCGCGCCAGGCCATGTTCGCCACCATCACGGGCCTGATATTTGTCGCCTGGGCAACCGGCAGCAAACTCTGGTTTGCCGGTGCCGGTTGGGCATTCGGCTGGCACGCCATGATGATAGGCGTGGTGGGTACGTTGCTGATCGTTGCAACGTCGTACCTATTGCAGTTATCCGGTGTGTTGCAATCGGCAGTAGTGTCGCAGTCATCGGGGAGGGATTGAATGTGCGGCTCCTGATGTAATACGATACTCGGCAGTTATCAGGAGGATTCATGCACAAACAACACAACACCGACAAGCTCGAAGACATTCCCAACATCGGCCAGTCCATCGCGTCCGACCTGCGCTCGCTCGGCATCCTCACCCCGCAACAACTCGCGAAGCGTGATCCGCTGGAGACTTACCTCGCTTTGTCCGGCAACATGGGGCAGCGCCACGATCCCTGCGTGCTCTACACCCTGATGGCTGCACAACATTATCTGCAAAGCGGAGAGGCCATCTCCTGGTGGAAATTCACGGAGCAAGGGAAGCAGATGCTTGCTGAAGCGGCGATCCGCAAATAGAACCATTGCGAAGTTGTCATCTTAATTACCATAGCACCGCTATAGCACGAGCCTGGGCCCTTGAATAATTGCAGCAATTTTCCATACCCCTGATCCGGCTAGTGTGTAAAATCCCCGCCTCACTGGAGACAAGAGTTGGAAAATCTATACAACATCTTGGGCGTTGCACCGACCGCGACGACCGAGGAGATCAAAAAGGCCTATCGCTCGCTGGCAATGCGCCATCACCCGGACAGGAACACAGATCCCGGTGCCGAGCTGCGCTTCAATGCGATCAAGACAGCGTATGAGTTGCTTGCGGATCCCAAGCAGCGGGCGGCATACAACCAGGGCATGAACAATCGCATCATCACCGACCCGGATAGCGAGGCGGACGCATTGTGGCATTCACTGTTCGACCGTTGCGGCGTGGTCGTGCCGCACGACGGACATTCATCACTTTAAAATACCAGGCACATCAACCCGAGCACATCGAATTAACAGCCATGAATAAAAACATCCATCACGAATTTGCCTATCAGTCGCGCGAACTTGGCATCCAGATCGAAGATACCCTCGGCGATCCGCCCGACAAGAAGAACTATGCGAGTGTCATCAAGTCGCTGATCGGCGAATACGCGAAAGGCACGGAGATCGACGATGTGAACCTGTTGAGCTTCGCGCTGGCAGACCACCTGCGCTTCGATGATCCGGCCGGGCTGCTGGCGCAATGCAAGCAATATGACCAGGGCGATGCCGCTCAAGCGGTCACGATGGTGTCATGTGCCGATGCCGAGGCGGCCAAAGCCCTGGCGACCGTGGCCGCCAACAATCCCGAGCTGGCGCGCAAGGCCATCATTACGGCATTCCTGTTCAAGAACACCAAGCGCTGGGCGGATGTGGACAATTCGCTCGACGCCCTGCAGGAAGAAGAGCAAGAAACAGAAAAAGGCGGCAACGGGATGGAAGACGAGGACCAT
>JBBQNH010000032.1:0-23090 GCA_038329705.1 Burkholderiales bacterium
GTGGCGATGACGCGCATCCGCCAGCGTATCGCCGAGCGCTTGCTGCAATCGCAACAGAACGCCGCGATCCTGACCACCTTCAACGAGGTCAACATGCAGCCGGTGATAGATCTTCGCAATCGATACAAGGACGCGTTCGAAAAGAAGCACGGCGTCAAGCTCGGCTTCTCATCGTTCTTCGTCAAGGCAGCGTTGCTGGCTTTGCAGAAATTCCCGATCGTTAATGCCTCGATAGACGGTAGCGATATCATCTACCACGGTTACTTCGATATAGGCGTGGCGATCGGCAGCGAGCGCGGACTGGTCGTGCCGATCATTCGTGACGCCGACAAGCTCTCCTTTTCAGACATCGAAAAACAGATCACTGACTTCGGTGCCCGCGGCAAGCTGGGCAAACTGACCATGGAGGAATTGAGGGGTGGTACGTTCTCTATTTCCAACGGCGGCGTGTTCGGCTCTATGCTGTCCACGCCCATCATCAACCCGCCCCAGGCAGCCATCCTGGGCATACACGCCACCAAGGACAGGGCGGTGGTTGAGAATGGGCAGATCGTGATACGCCCGATGAATTATCTTGCATTGTCCTACGATCACCGCATCATCGATGGTCGCGAGGCTGTGCAATTCCTCGGTACCATCAAGGAAGCGCTGGAATTTCCGGGCAGGGTATTGCTGGATCTGTAGGCAATAAGGATTTTTATGGAAAAATTTTCTGCTTATCGCATCCTGGAACAAGACGGGAAATCCGCCGGACGTTTTGTCGAGCTGACACTGGACGATCTTGATGCCGGTGACGTCGTCATTAGGACGAATTATTCGAGCGTGAATTACAAGGACGCGCTCGCTGCCACCGGCGCAGGCAAGGTGATACGCCGTTTCCCGTGTGTGGGTGGCATCGATGTCTCTGGCACGGTGGCGAGTTCATCCGATGCGCGCTTCAAGTCGGGCGACCGGGTGCTGGTGACCGGTTATGACATGGGCGTGGCGCATGACGGTGGTTATGCCGACTATGTGCGCGTCCCGGCCGACTGGGTGGTGCCGCTACCGCAAGGGTTGACGCTGTTTGATGCAATGGTGCTGGGTACGGCCGGATTCACCGCCGCTCTTGCCATTCATGGTCTCGAACAGAATGGCTTGAATCCCGGAAAAGGCAAAGTGATCGTGACCGGTGCCACAGGCGGGGTAGCGAGTCTGGCGATCGTCATGCTGGCACAATTGGGCTATCACGTGGTCGCCCTGACCGGGAAGGATGCCGAGCATGAATACCTGAAATCTCTCGGTGCGGCTGAAATCCTGTCGCGCAAGGATCTGGCGATGGGGACGCGCCCGCTGGAAAAAGCACTGTGGGCAGGCGCGCTGGATTCGGTGGGTGGAGAGACGCTGGCATGGCTGACGCGCACCATGCAACAGAATGGCGCGATCGCCAGTTTCGGCAATGCGGGCGGAGCAGAACTGCACACCACAGTGCTGCCTTTCATCCTGCGGGGGGTACGCCTGATCGGTATTGATTCGGCGGCCACTGCAATGTCGTTGCGCAGCCAGATGTGGCAACGGTTGGCGACAGATCTTTATCCCGGTTTGCTGGCCAAAGTCGCCCACACTGTGCCATTCTCCGAGTTGCCCCAGATTTTCCCATTGTTGCTGCAAGGCAAACTGCACGGGCGTTCGGTGATCGAAATTAAAGCGCCAAGCTAGTGAACGGGTAGCTTAGTGATATAATCCGCCTGAAGCTGGGATCGTAATAGTCCGGAAGTGGCAGCGCGAAAGTGGCGGAATTGGTAGACGCACTGGATTTAGGTTCCAGCGCCGCAAGGCGTGAGAGTTCGAGTCTCTCCTTTCGCACCAGGGCCTTTTGCACCAGCTACCGTTCAACTTAAATTTCAAGGAAATACAGCATGCCCAGCGTAGAAAATGTAAGCGCGTTAGAACGACGTCTCAACGCAACTATCCCCCAGCAAGACATTCGCGGCCAAGTTTCTGCCCGCCTGAAAAACATCGGCCGCAGTGTCAGGATCGCCGGTTTTCGTCCAGGCAAGGTGCCCGCGAAAATTGTCGAGCAATTCTATGGCGCCCAAGCCTGGCAGGACGCATTGAACGATGCATTGCAGCGCTCATTTTCAGAAGCTTCACAAGTCAATAACCTGAAGGTGGCGGGCTCACCGCAGTTTGAAGTAAAAACCAAGGATCAGAATGCCGAGCAGATCGAATACAGCGCGACATTCGAAGTGTATCCTGAAGTGGTGGTTGGCGATTTGGCTGAAATTCCGCTGGAACGTCTGGTTTATGAACTGACTAAGGCTGACGTGGATAGCACCATTGCAACGCTGCGCAAGCAACGCACCACGTTCGAAAAGGTCGATCGTGCTGCCCGGGTTGAAGACCAGGTAAAGATCGATTTCATCGGCAGTCTTGGCGGTGTGCCATTTGAAGGAGGGGAAGCAAAGGATCTGCCTGTGGTGCTGGGTACGGGAAGCATGCTGGCTGATTTCGAGGCGGCTATAACCGGCATGAAATCAGGCGAAACCAAGTCCTTTGACATGACTTTTCCCGAGGATTACCACGGCAAAGATCTGGCTGGAAAACAGGTGAATTTTACAGTCACCCTGCACTCCGTGGCAGCTCCCCATTTGCCGGAAATTGATGCGGAGTTCGCCAAGTCGGTCGGCATCGCGGATGGTGATGTCAGCAAGCTAGAAGATGAAATTCGCAATAACCTGACCCGTGAAATTTCCCGGCGTTTGGGTGTGCGCAACAAGGATACAGTGATGGAAGCGCTGCTGAAAGTCACTGATTTTGCAGTTCCCAGGGTGCTTCTGGAAGCCGAAATTCAAATCCTGATGGAGCAAACCATCCAGGATATGGAGTCGCGCGGGGTAAAGATGAAAGGCATGCCGTTACACCCGGACCTGTTCAAGGAACGTGCCGAGAAGCGTGTAAAACTGGGATTGATCCTTGTCGAGTTGATGCGCAAACATGGATTAAAGGCCAGGCCTGAACAGGTCAAGGCCATGATTGAAGATTATGCGCAGAGTTTTGACGAAGCCGAGCAAATCATCCAATGGTATGCGGCTGAACCCGGCCGTATGATGGACGTGGAGAATCTGGCGCTGGAAGAAAATGTGGTGAAATGGGCGTTGGATCATGCAAAGACTACCGATAAACAAGCCAAATTCAACGAACTGATGGGAAATACCTGAGATGACTGAACACCGGCAAGCAAATAATATCTTCATGAACGGCTATCAGGAACCACAAAACATCGGTCTGATCCCCATGGTCGTGGAGACCAGTGGTCGCGGAGAACGGGCATACGACATCTACTCACGCCTGCTCAAAGAGCGCGTGGTGTTTCTGGTCGGCGAGGTGAATGATCACAGCGCAAATCTGATCGTGGCGCAAATGCTGTTCCTTGAATCGGAAAATCCCGACAAGGACATACATTTCTATATCAATTCACCCGGTGGCTCGGTGACCGCAGGGATGGCGATCTACGACACCATGCAATTCGTCAAGCCGAATATCAGCACCCTGTGCATAGGCCAGGCTGCCAGCATGGGGTCTTTCCTTCTGGCTGCCGGCGAGAAGGGCAAGCGCTTCTGCCTTCCCAATTCGCGTGTCATGATCCATCAGCCGATGGGTGGTTTCCGCGGGCAGGCTTCGGATGTCGAGATTCACGCGCGCGAAATCCTGTATCTGAAGCAGCGACTCAACCAGATGCTGTCTCAGCATACCGGGCAACCGGTGGAGACGATCGAACGCGATACCGATCGAGACAACTTTTTGAGTGCGGCAGATGCAGTCAAATACGGTTTGGTGGACCAGGTTTTGGAAAAGCGAACTTGAGAATACTCAGGTTTTCTGATAACTCGATAGAAGGATTCTGGCGATGGCGGACGATATAAAATCTGGTGAAAAATTGCTTTACTGTTCGTTCTGCGGCAAGAGTCAGCATGAAGTGCGCAAGCTGATTGCGGGTCCTTCGGTATTCGTGTGTGATGAATGTATCACCCTGTGCAACGACATCATGCGCGAGGAGATCCAGAATGATCATGGCAAGACAGACAAGGCCGAGTTACCGGTTCCCAGGGATATATGTGCGACGTTGGATGAATATGTGATCGGCCAGGAGCAGGCCAAGAAGATTTTGTCCGTGGCTGTATATAACCATTACAAGCGTCTCAGGGGCGGCGACAAGGACGGTGTGGAATTGTCCAAGAGTAATATCCTGCTGGTTGGTCCGACCGGATCCGGCAAGACCTTGTTGGCGCAAACGCTGGCACGCGTGCTGGATGTGCCTTTCGTGATGGCCGATGCGACCACATTGACCGAAGCGGGTTATGTGGGCGAAGACGTTGAAAACATCATTCAAAAACTGTTGCAGGCCTGCGATTACGATGTGGACAAGGCGCAACGGGGGATTGTGTACGTTGATGAGATCGACAAGATTTCCCGCAAGTCCGACAATCCGTCGATAACCCGCGACGTGTCCGGCGAGGGAGTGCAACAGGCCTTGCTAAAGTTGATCGAAGGCACCAAGGCTTCGATTCCGCCGCAGGGTGGCCGCAAGCACCCGAATACCGAATTTTTGCAGGTGGATACCACCAATATCCTGTTCATATGCGGTGGCGCATTCGATGGGCTGGAGAAAGTTATCCGCAACCGTTCTGCAAAGGCGGGTATCGGCTTTGGCGCGACCATCGCCAGCAAGGATCAGCACAAGACAGGGGAGATCTTGCGTGAAGTTGAACCTGAAGATTTGATCAAGTTTGGCCTGATTCCGGAATTTGTCGGGCGCTTGCCGGTGGTCGCCACTCTTGAAGAGCTGGATGAAACCGCGCTGGTGAGAATCCTGACCGAACCCAAGAACGCGCTGACCAAGCAATACCAGAAACTATTTTCGATGGAGAATGTCGACCTGGAATTCCATGAAGGCGTATTGCTGGCGATTGCCCGCAAAGCTTTGGCGCGCAAAGCCGGTGCGCGCGGATTGCGCTCGATACTTGAACATGCTTTGCTGGATGTGATGTTCGATCTTCCTTCCACGGACAACGTCAGCAAAGTGGTGCTTGATGAGGGTGCGTCGGGGGAAATAAAGCCCATCATGATATATGCGGATACCCACATGGCTGCTTAAATTCTGTATTCCGACAGTACTTTAGTGTCTTGTTCCGATGGGGCCGCTTGAATTATTTTTCGCTATCCCCATCTAACCCCTAATTCAACGAAAGGGTTCGCCATGTTAGAACAAGATATTCCAAGCACCACAAATGCCGCTTCAGACAATTTGTATCCCTTGCTGCCGTTGCGCGATGTGGTTGTTTTTCCGCATATGGTGATTCCATTGTTCGTCGGGCGCTCCAAGTCGATCAAAGCACTGGAGACTGCGATGGAGGCCGGCAAGAATATCGCACTGGTGGCGCAGAAATCCGCAACCAAAGACGATCCGGGTACCGATGATCTTTTTGCTATCGGCAGTATGGCCAATATTCTGCAAATGTTGAAATTGCCGGACGGTACTGTGAAAGTGCTGGTCGAAGGGACTCAGCGCGCCAATGTTTTGCGTGTGTACGATGCAAAATCGCATTTCGATGCCGAAGTGCAGATCGTTCCCGCCGAGGATGGTACAGACAGTGAGTCCGAAGCGATGCGCCGGGTACTGATCGCGCAATTCGACCAATATGTGAAACTCAATAAAAAGATACCCCCGGAAATTCTGACTTCACTGGCGGGTATAGACGATGCCGGTCGTCTCGCGGATACCATTGCCGCCCATCTCCCGCTGAAACTGGAACAAAAGCAGGAAGTACTGGAGATATTCGGTGTACGCAAGCGTCTGGAGCACTTGCTTGGGCTGTTGGAGGGCGAGATCGACATTCTTCAGGTCGAGAAACGCATTCGCGGCCGTGTCAGGCGCCAGATGGAAAAAAGCCAGCGCGAGTATTACCTGAACGAACAGGTCAAGGCGATCCAGAAAGAATTGGGCGATGGCGAAGAGGGCACCGACTTTGAGGAGCTGGAAAAAAAGATCAAGGCTGCGCACATGCCCAAGGAAGCACGCACCAAGGCCGAGTCGGAACTGAAAAAGTTGCGCCTGATGTCGCCGATGTCAGCCGAAGCCACCGTGGTGCGCAACTATATCGATGTGCTGATGGGGTTGCCGTGGAAGAAGAAGACCAAGATCAGCGCCGACCTGAAAAAGGCCGAAGTGGTGCTTGAAGAAGATCATTATGGTTTGGACAAGGTCAAGGAACGCATCCTTGAATATCTGGCCGTGCAACAGCGTATGGACAAGATGAAGGCGCCTATCCTGTGTCTGGTCGGCCCCCCGGGCGTGGGCAAGACCTCGCTGGGGCAGTCCATCGCGCGTGCCACCAATCGCAAATTCGTGCGCATGTCCCTTGGCGGGGTGCGAGATGAATCCGAGATCCGCGGCCATCGACGCACTTACATTGGTTCGATGCCAGGCAAGATCTTGCAGAACATGACCAAAGTCGCGGTAAAGAACCCGCTGTTCCTGTTGGATGAAGTGGACAAGATGGGCATGGATATGCGTGGCGATCCGGCTTCGGCATTGCTTGAAGTACTTGATCCCGAGCAAAACAGCACCTTCGTCGACCATTATGTCGAAGTCGAATATGACCTGTCGGAAGTTATGTTCGTGGCTACCGCCAATACCTTGAATATCCCGGATGCGCTGATGGATCGCATGGAGATCATCCATGTTTCCAGCTATATGGAAGACGAGAAGATCAACATCGCCACGCGCTATCTGGTGCCCAAGGTGGTCAAGAACAATGGCCTTAAACCGGAAGAGATCAGTATTTCCGAAAGCGCGTTGCGCGATATCGTTCGCTACTATGTGCGGGAAGCGGGGGTGCGCGGCCTGGAGCGGGAGATTTCCAAAATTTGCCGCAAGGTGGTCAAGTCGCTTCTGTTGAAAGACAGAAATACCAGGGTAACCATCAATTCGCGCAATCTCGACAAATATCTTGGTGTGCGTCGACACTCCTATGGTGTCGCGGAGAAGAATAACCAGGTCGGTCAGGTGACCGGATTGGCATGGACAGAGGTGGGCGGTGAATTGCTCACGATCGAAGCCGCCGTGTTGCCGGGCAAAGGCAAGACCACCACGACAGGCAAGCTGGGCGATGTGATGCAGGAATCTATCCAGGCGGCTTTGAGTGTGGTGCGCAGCCGCGCAAAGCGCTTGGGCATAGACGAAGAGTTCTATCACAAGTCCGATTTGCATATCCACCTGCCGGAAGGTGCGATCCCCAAGGACGGGCCGAGTGCCGGGGTGGGCATGTGTACGGCGATGGTCTCGGCCCTGACCGGGATCCCTGTGCGTGCGGATGTGGCCATGACCGGCGAGATAACCTTGCGGGGTGAAGTGCTGCCGATCGGCGGCTTGAAGGAAAAGCTGCTTGCTGCGCAACGTGGCGGCATCAAAGTGGTGCTGATTCCTGAAGAAAACACCAAAGATCTGGCAGAGATTCCCGATAACATCAAGAACAAATTGGATATCCATCCGGTCAAGTGGATAGATCAGGTTTTGGAAATGGCGCTCGAGCGTAAACCTGAGCCGCTTGCAGAATCTTCTGAAAGCGTTGCTGTTGTTGCGCTTGCTGCAGAGACGTCGGGCCCGGTTTCGGTTGTTGTAACCAAACATTAATTGCAAAATTCGTAACAGTTCGGTCATGGCAATGCAAGATGAAAATTATTTGAGTAATCCCTTGACCAAAGCTGCGAAGCCTTGATATAAAGCCGTTGCAGGGTTACTCCTGTTTTCTTAATCATTCTTAATCATTCGCAAAGGGGACTTACGTGAATAAATCCGATTTGGTTGATGCAATTGCAAAATCCGCTGATCTTTCCAAGGCATCTGCAGCCCGTGCGCTGGATGCGACGGTAGAATCCATCAAGAAGGCGCTTAAAAAAGGCGATACAGTGAGCCTGGTTGGCTTCGGTACCTTTAAGGTTGGCAAGCGTGCTGCGCGTAATGGCCGCAATCCTCGCACTGGTGCTACGATCAAGATCAAGGCTGCAAAGGTTCCGAAATTCAGTGCTGGCAAGGGCCTGAAAGATGCTGTAAACTAGTCGACTTTGCCGGGTGCTTAGCTCAGTTGGTAGAGCGTCGCCCTTACAAGGCGAATGTCGGCGGTTCGACCCCGTCAGCACCCACCAAAATAATTTCTGGAGTGGTAGTTCAGTTGGTTAGAATACCGGCCTGTCACGCCGGGGGTCGCGGGTTCGAGTCCCGTCCACTCCGCCAATTCAAGGCGAACGCAAGTTCGCCTTTTTTCATATGTATCATCAGTTTCTTAATGGTTGGATGGCATCGCTATGTTTAATTTTGTGCATGAGAATAAAAGGGTAGTTCAGATAGTCCTCGCACTCATAATTTTGCCGTTTGCTTTGTGGGGTGTGAGTTCTTATGACAAGTCCGGTAATGCGGTCGGCGTGGTTGCGACGGTGAATGGTACAAAAGTCACGGAGTCAGAATTTGAAAATTCACTCCAACAGCAAAAAGACAAGATGCGGCAACAATTGGGTGCAAACTTCGATGCGTCGACGTTTGACAATCCGCAGATGAAACGTGCCGTTCTGGATAATCTGATTTCCCAGAAACTTTTGGTTGAACGTGCCAGATACTCTGGGTTGGCTGTGCCGGATGAGCAGGTCGCCCAGGCAATTACGGGTATCGGGGCTTTCCAGGTCGACGGAAAATTTGACAAGAGAACTTATGAATTGGTGTTGTCAAGTCAGAATATGTCGCCGTTGACTTTTGAAGCACGCGTTCATGAAGAGCTGCTGGGACAACAACTGCAGGATGCCTATTTGCAGAATGGATTTGCTGCAAACAGCGTTGCAGATAGCATTATTCGTTTGAACGAGCAGCAGCGAGTGGTTAATGTATCTCCAATTTCATCACAGTCTTTCATGTCGCAGGCAAAAGTGGATGATGCTGCGGTGAAGAAATTTTACGATCAAAATTCTGACGAATTCAGGGTGGGTGAGCAGGCAAAAGTCGAATACGTTAAGTTTTCAGCGGAAGACCTGATGGCGAAGATAGATGTGAGCCAGGAGGATGCGCGCAACTATTACGAGAGTCACCAAAATGAATTTGGCACGCCGGAAGAGCGCCGCGCCGCGCATATCCTGATTTCAGTCAATGCAACTGCGCCGCAAGCCGAGCAGGATGCGGCAAAAGCAAAAGCAGAGCAGTTGCTTGAACAAGTTACGGGAAACCCCGAAAAGTTTGCCGATATCGCCAGGAAAAATTCGCAAGATCCCGGATCGGCAGCGAAAGGCGGTGATCTGGGATTTTTTGGACACGGGATGATGGTCAAGCCTTTCGATGACGCAACCTATGCCTTGAAGGTCGGTGGGATCAGCGGGTTGGTGAAGTCTGATTTTGGTTATCACATCATCAAGCTGCTGGCGATCAAGCCTTCCAGAATTATGCCATTTGATGAGGCTCGCCAAGGTATTGTGAACAAGCTTCGTCAGCAAAAGTCTGCCGACAAGTTCGCCGAGATGGCCGAGAAATTCAGCAACGTGGTTTATGAGCAAAGCGATACGCTGAAACCCGCTGCCGAATTGGCTGGCGTTAAAATTGAGCGGAGCGGATGGTTGGTAAATGGAGTTTCCACTGGTGAGCCTTGGACAGAAAAGATGTTGCAGGTGATTTTTAACGATGAGGTCGTGAAGAACAAACGCAACACAGCTGCGATCGAAGTGGCACCGAATACACTGGTTGCAGCGCGTATTCTGGAATACAGGCCCGCTTCTTTGCGTTCACTGAGCGAAGTACATGATCAGATCCGCCAAAGATTATTGCGTCAAGCGGCGCAGGAATTGGCTGTCCAGCAGGGCAAATCCCTGCTGGAAAAACTGCAGGCTGGCAACAAGCCTGTTTTGAGCTGGGGAGCCGACCAGAGCATAACCCGCGCAAAACATGGCAGTGTGGATGTGGCGCTGGTTCGCCAGATATTTCAGGCCAATACAGTCAAATTACCCCGGTATGTCGGCGCAGAATTGCCCCAAAACGGATACGTGCTGGTCCGTATAGATGCTATCAAAGAAGGGCCGGCAGTTACTGAAGAAAGTCGCGTTCGATATGCTCAGCAATTGCAGCAACTGACTGGTGAGGAAATGTTCCGAGCCTATTTGGCGGATGCCAGGCAGCAGGCGAAAATCAAGGTCAATTTGCCTGATGCGGCTACCGCGCAACCGTGATTTACAGGGTTATCCAGATTAAAACGCCACTTTCGAGTGGCGTTTTTATTGGGATAACAAGGCCGGTAATGCTGTGCAGACACGGCAGTACATCATTGTCAGTGGAATGAATATGCGAATCGTGCGCAATTTTCGGGCGTTGCTGTCAAGTGTGCAGCAGGGTTTGTGGGGTTTCCGTCGGGAGATTTACACTTATGAACAAAAGGGTTTTGGCTGTTCTGTACCCGGATTTTGCGTTGTCACGGTCTGTTGCATTCGTATATAATCCAACGCTGTCAAATTTTAGGTAACCTTCATGCTGGAAGTCAGCAATCTTGCTTGTAGCCGAGGCGACCATCGTTTGTTTTCCGGGTTGAATTTCCATCTCGATTTCGGACAGATCATGCAGGTACAAGGTGTTAACGGCAGCGGAAAAACCAGTTTGTTGCGCACCTTGTGCGGTTTCATGATGCCGGACGGGGGTGATATCGCCTGGCGTGGAGAGAATATACGCGAACTGGACGAGGATTATTATGCCGAGTTGCTGTATCTCGGTCATTTGAATGCCATCAAAGACGAATTGAGTGCGCTGGAAAATTTGCGTATTTCGGCTGGACTTTCGGGAATCGAACTTGATGAAAAAGAGGCGATTGCCGCGTTGCGGCGGATGGGGTTGCGCGGCCGCGAGCGGTTGCCGACCAAAGTGCTTTCGCAAGGACAGCGCCGCCGCGTTGCGCTCGCGCGCTTGCTGGTCAGCGATGCAAAATTGTGGATACTTGACGAACCTTTGACCGCGCTTGATGTCGGAGCTGTGTCGTTGATACAGGAGCTGATCGCCGAACATCTGGCAGATCGGGGAATGGTGATTTTTACCACGCACCAGCCGTTGCAAGTCGCAGGAATGGAAATGCGGATTTTGTCGCTGTCATGAAGAAGTACGGCTTGCTTGATCTGCTGGTGTTGGTGATAAGGCGCGATCTGGTGTTGGCGATGCGTCGTCGTGCTGATGTGCTGACCACGCTGATTTTTTTCGTGATGGTGGTCAGCCTGTTTCCGTTGGGAGTCGGGCCTGAACTGAACATGTTGCGCAAGATGGCCCCGGGCGTGTTATGGGTGGCGGCGTTGCTGTCTTCCATGTTGTCGCTGGGCCGGCTGTTTTCAGCCGATTATCTGGATGGCACACTGGAGCAAATGATGTTGGCGCCGCAATCGTTATCCATGCTGGTGCTGGGCAAGATGACAGCTCACTGGATGGTATCAGGCCTGCCGCTGGTGCTGTTGGCGCCGGTTCTGGGTTTGCAGTTTGATATGTCTGTGCAGGCGATCGGTGTGTTGATGATCGGGTTGATGCTGGGAACGCCGATACTTAGTATGTTGGGTGCGATCGGCGCGGCGTTGACATTGGGTTTGCGTGGAGGCGGTGTGTTGTTGTCATTGCTGGTGTTGCCTTTATGTATTCCGGTGCTGATCTTTGGTACCGGAGCAGTCGAAGCTGTATCAAGCGGACTAAGCATCGCATCCCATTTGTCATTGTTGGGCGCTTTGCTGGTGTTGGCCTTGGTGTTCACCCCATGGGTGACCGCGCAGGCGTTGCGTATTTCGATGGAGTGATAGTTTGGCGATTAACTGGTTTAAATATTCTGCACCAACCACCTTTTACGGTCTGGCCGGAAAGCTGATTCCGTGGTTTGCCATCCCCGCCGTGATTTTGTTTGCGGTTGGCTTGTACATCGGTTTTGTTGTTGCACCCATCGATGCCCAGCAGGGTGAATTTTACCGCATCATGTTTATCCATGTCCCTGCTTCTATCCTGTCCATGTTCCTTTATCTGGTCATGGCCGGTTACGCGGCATTGGGTTTGGTCTTCAATACCCGCTTGTCGGCCATGATGGCCAGCGCGATCGCGCCAACCGGCGCACTGTTCGCATTCATTTCATTGTGGACCGGTGCACTTTGGGGCAAGCCGATGTGGGGTGCGTGGTGGCTGTGGGATGCTCGCCTGACCTCTGAGCTTATCCTGTTGTTCCTTTATCTGGGCTTTATCGCCTTGCACGCTTCGATTGACGACCCTCGTCGTGCCGACCGTGCCGCAGCTTTGTTGGCCATCGTCGGTTCGGTGAATGTGCCGATCATTTACTTTTCGGTGAAGTGGTGGAATACCCTGCATCAGGGATCGACCATCAAATTCAGCGGCACCAGTATGCAGATTGCGATGCAGCATGCATTGTTAACCATGATGCTGGCCTGCTGGTTTTATGCGATCGCAGTCACCTTGGCGAGAGTGCGCAGCATTATTCTGGAACGCGAACGCAATACCGCCTGGATCGAAGAGTTGCCGGAGGTGAGGTCATGAATTTGGACATCTGGATGAGAGAAAACCCGTTCGCCTACATTTGGTTCGGTTCCTATGCTGTTGCATTTCTCATTTTTTTTATCGAGATCGTTTTGGTTGTACACAAAAGAAAAGTGACTTTGCAACAGGTTCGGATGATGCGTGAGGCAGCAGACGAAAACGAAGATGAGGAGATAGCATGAAACCGCGTCAAAAAAGATTTATGTTCATCGCAGTCGCTTTGGCCGGAGTGGGGTTGGCGGTTGGCCTAGTATTGTATGGTTTGAGGGGCAACGTCAACCTGTATTTCACCCCGACCCAGGTGTTCAACAATGAAGTTCCCAATGGACGCAGTTTCCGTATTGGCGGTTTGGTTGAAGACGGCAGCATTAAGCGTGAAAGGGACGGTTTGACGGTAAACTTCGTGATCACCGATACACACAAAAGTATTCCTGTCGTGTATAAAGGCATCCTGCCGGATTTGTTCAAGGAAGGTAAAGGCGTGGTCGCACAGGGCAAGGTGCAAGCCAATGGTGTGATGCTTGCTGATGAGGTACTTGCCAAGCACGATGAGAATTACATGCCACCCGAGGCCGCCGATGCCCTGAAAAAAGCACAAGCAGCCAATGCTGCGGCTGACAAAACCGCCATGCCAGTCAAATCACCTGTAGCAGTATCCGTTGCCAAATAACTAACTGAGGGTTCCGACATGATTCCAGAACTTGGTCATTTTTCCTTAATCATCGCACTGTTTTTGGCGTTGTCCCTGGGTGTATTGCCGATAATTGGTGCCGCCCGAAACAACCCGGCATTAATGGGTCTGGCGCGCCCACTGGCGTTCGGGCAATTCGTGTTCATCGTGCTGGCTTTTGCAACCCTGGCCAACGCATTTTTGCACAATGATTTTTCCGTGTTGTATGTCGCGGAACACTCCAATTCTCAATTGCCTCTGCATTACCGCTTCGCCGCGATATGGGGCGGACACGAGGGTTCACTGTTGCTGTGGGTAACCATACTGTCAGTCTGGACTTCAGCGGTCGCCATATTCAGCAGACATTTGCCGGAAGAGATGGTCGCACGCGTGCTGGGTGTGATGGGATTGATCTCGGTGGGATTCCTGTTATTCATGTTGCTGACTTCGAATCCGTTCGAGCGTTTGCTGCCTGCGGCGGCTGATGGACAGGAATTGAACCCCTTATTGCAGGATCCGGGCTTGGTGATTCATCCACCGATGCTGTACATGGGCTACGTCGGATTCTCGGTCGCATTTGCGTTCGCCATCGCCGCATTGCTGGGCGGGAAACTTGATGCTACCTGGGCACGCTGGTCGCGTCCGTGGACCACCGTGGCCTGGACGTTCCTGACCACCGGAGTCATGCTGGGCAGCTGGTGGGCTTACTACGAACTCGGCTGGGGTGGCTGGTGGTTCTGGGATCCGGTGGAAAATGCCTCGTTCATGCCCTGGTTGGTGGGCACGGCACTGATCCATTCGCTGGCTGTCACAGAAAAGCGTGGCGCGTTCAAGAGCTGGACGGTATTGCTGGCGATCGCCGCATTCTCCCTCAGCCTGTTGGGAACCTTCATGGTGCGTTCCGGCGTACTTACGTCGGTGCATTCTTTCGCAACCGATCCCAAACGCGGCGTGTTTATTCTGGCCTTCCTGGCAATCGTGATCGGTTCTTCGTTGCTGTTGTTTGCATGGCGCGCTCCCAAGATCGGGCTGGGCGGCAAATTCGACATGATTTCGCGCGAATCGATGTTGTTGACGAATAATGTGCTGCTGTCGGTTGCCGCAGCGGCAGTCTTCATCGGCACGCTGTATCCGCTGTTCATGGATGCGCTCGGTATGGGCAAACTTTCGGTGGGGCCACCTTATTTCGATGCGGTGTTCGTTCCCTTGATGGCGCTGGCTGTATTGATGATGGGATTGGGTGCGTTGGCTCGCTGGAAACAGTCCAGTGTGCCTGAATTGGTCAAGCGTGTGCGCTGGGGATTCGCCGGGGCGGCGATCCTCGCAATATTGTTACCCTTTATTTTCAGTCACTGGACGCCAATGATCGCATTGGGATTGTTGCTGTCGTTCTGGGTAATTGCTTCGCTGGTGGTCAGTTTGCAGCAGCGCTGGGGTGGCAGTGGCCCATTTTTACAGCGTGTGCGCAGCCAAAGCTTGAGCTACTACGGTATGCAACTGGCGCATCTTGGCGTGGCGGTGTTCATCATCGGTGTCACTGTGGTGAAAGGCTATGAGGCTGAGCGTGACGTGCGCATGAACGTGGGCGACACGGTTAATTCTGGTGGTTACGTGTTCCGCTTTGACGGCGTGCGCAGCACTGAAGGACCCAACTATACGGCGACACAGGCGCACTTCACCGTGACCAAGGACGGCAAGCCGGTTGCAGAATTGCTTCCGCAGAAGCGCCGTTACAACGCGTCAGGAATGCCCATGACGGAAGCTGCGATCGATACAGGTATCTTCCGCGACCTGTATGTTTCGATGGGTGAGCCGATCGATAATTCCGGAGGTGCCTGGGCGGTACGTGTCTATTACAAGCCGTTTGTGATCTGGATTTGGCTCGGTTGTCTGATGATGGCCCTGGGTGGGGTGCTCGCCATCAGTGACCGCCGCTATCGCGTACACAGCAAAAAAGCAGCTGCGGTCAGTGAAGGCAGTCTGCCTGTCGGTGGAGGCATGGCAACCGGGGGCAAAGCATCATGATGCGTTTCTGGCCATTTATCGTATTTGTGATACTGGCGGCTTTCCTTTACGTCGGATTGGGATTGAATCCGCATGAAGTACCTTCACCGCTGATCGACAAACCCGCACCGGCTTTCACGCGGCCGCAATTGCTAGACCCATCAAAAAACTTTTCGTCTGAGGACATGAAAGGTCAGGTCTGGTTGCTCAACGTGTGGGCATCCTGGTGCGTTTCCTGCCGGGAGGAGCACCCGGTTCTGATGGCATTGTCACGGCAACACATCGTTCCTATCTACGGCCTGGATTACAAGGACAAGGACGAAGATGGAAAAGCATGGTTGCGCGAAAAGGGCGATCCGTACACGCTTGTTTCCACGGATGCGGACGGCCATGTCGGGATCGATTACGGCGTGTATGGGGTGCCGGAAACCTATCTGATCGACAAGCAGGGTGTGATCCGTTACAAGCAGATCGGTGCGATCACCCATGAGAATCTGCAACAAAAAATCCTTCCCCTGATCGCGGAGCTGCAAGCGAAATGAAATATTTATTGATAATACTGGTCTGCTTGTTGCCGACCTTTTCCTATGCCGGTGAAGCAAAAGACCTGGCCGAAGATCCCGTGCTGGAACAGCGCATGGTCAATCTTGCGCAAAACCTGCGTTGCCTGGTCTGTCAGAATGAATCGCTGGCCAGCTCACACGCGGATCTGGCAAAAGATCTGCGCCAGGAAGTGCGCGACAAAATGAAGCAGGGCATGAGTGACCAGGAAATCATTGATTTCCTGGTTTCAAAATATGGCGATTTCGTGCTGTTCGATCCGCCAATGAAAAGCTACACGATACTGCTCTGGTATGGCCCGTTCGCTTTGCTACTGATGGGTCTGGTTGGTTTGGTGCTGCAAATGCGCAAACGCAAGAGAGCACCCCCCGAAAATCAATTGTCCGCCGAAGAAGCGCAACGAGCCGCAGATTTGCTTAACCAACCGAAAGATTCGCAAATATGATTTTATTCTGGACGCTTTGCGCAGCATTGTTGCTGGTCGCATTACTTTTTGTTGTCTTGCCGCTGTGGCGTAAAACATCGTCAGGTGACGATGTTTTGAGGGATACCGCCAATCTGGGGATTTTGCGCGACCAGGCAACTGAGTTGGAAGTTGACTTGAACAATGGCCTGTTGACACAGGACACCTATGAACAGGGCCGCAGTGAATTGCAATCGCGGCTCATAGAAGAAGTCAAAATCACCGAGCAGCCGTCGGTAAAGCCACCGCGTAACCCGGCCAAAGTGCTGGCGATCGTTATGGCAGTGATGCTTCCGCTGTTCAGCGTGCTGCTCTATATGACGCTGGGAAATGTCGACGCATTATCCCCACAGGAAGCGATCGTGGCTGATGCTGACGGCGTCATCCAGTCCCCGGAAGCGCTGCAAAGTCTGGAAAGGAAGGTGCAGCGTAACGACAAGAACCCGAACGACTGGTGGATGCTGGCGCGCACCTACACCGAACTGAAGCGTTTCCCGGATGCAGTCACTGCATACCAGCGGCTCGTAACTTTGGTGCCGAATGAAGCGCAGCTATGGGCGAACTATGCCGATGTCTATGCGATGGCGCATGGCCAAACCCTGCAAAACGAGGAAGTGACCAAACTGATCAACAAGTCGCTGGAGCTGGATGCCGGCAACAATACCGCACTTGCCCTGTCCGGTTCTGCGTCGATGGAGCGCGGTGACTACGTGACCGCGATCACCAGCTGGCAAGCGCTGATCGATCAATTGGGACCAAATTCTCCCGATGCAGAGGTATATCGCGGCGGACTTAAACAGGCAGCGGTGCTGCTTGTTCAGCAACCGGGCGGCAAGGAAAAACTTGCCAAGCTGACGGCAGGCAAGGTCGCTGAAAAATCGGCCAATGCCGCTGTTGCCATTACCGGCAAAGTATCCCTAAGCCCCGCGTTGAAAGGAAAGGTCTCACCTACCGATATTGTATTTATCCTTGCCCGTGCCGCAGAAGGTCCGAAAATGCCACTGGCGGTTATACGCAAACAGGTCAAGGACCTGCCCATGGAGTTTACGCTTGACGACAGCATGGCGATGCGGCCGCAACTGAAATTGTCCGGGTTCAAACAAGTCGTGGTGGTGGCGCGCGTGTCAAAATCCGGTACACCAATGTCGCAACCCGGTGATCTGCAGGGAATGACAGCAACCATCAAACCCGGTACCAAAGGCTTGAATATCGTCATCGATACGGTCATGCCGAATTAGGGTAGCCGGGACATGAAAATCGAGTAGAGCAGCCTGATGCAATGCCCTGACGTAATACTTGGGGCAGTGTGTTCCAGGAAATTCCGGGTCAAACGTAATCCGGCTATTACCTCCGGATGAATCGACGGCACGCTCGTGCCTGAAGTGAAAATTCTTTAAGGATAAGAATACGGGTTGTTCAACGAACAACCCGTATTACTTTATTCATAGCCGGTATTCACATCGAATCCTGAATTGCGCTATGCGCCATATCGCCAATGAAGAAAAGCAATTTGCGGATTGTTTCAATGATTCGCGATATGGCGCCCGACATTCATGGACTTATCGTTCGGAAGGCCGGCCATATTGAGGTTATCGAATTCCTGCCTCAAAAAATAGCCATAAATTTGAGATAGACATTTTCTATTTTTTTGACGCAAAGCTCGTAGAGTGCGGGATCTTGTTCGCGGTTGCTGATTCCCTTGCAGGAGGCGTCCAGTTCAATTATGGATGAGTTGCCCAGGCTGGGTCTTTTGGTGATTTTCAGTCCGATTTGTCCCGGTTCCATCGGATCATGCGTATATGCACTATTGTCGTCGGAATACCTGATCCTCATATCGGCATTGTTGTTCACGAATATCTTGGCAAGGCTGAATGCCTTATTGCAGGCCAGAATACCAGCGCAGGTCATTGATGCATTCTTCTTGGCTCTTTCCAAACGCACTTCGGCCTGGGCAATCATCTGCTCATTCCTTGCATTTTTCTCGGCTGCCAGCTGTTCATTTTGCTGCTTTTTCTGCGCGTCGATTTGTTCATTTTTTGCTTTTTGTTGCGGAGAAATACATCCGCCCAAGATCATTATTGCAAATATGAAGACAAATTTTGAACGGTTGTTCATTGGGATGTCGCTGTACGTTTCAGGCAGGGATGCTATATGGATAGAGATGAGATTTGGAAATGACTGAACGGAAATAAAAAAGATGCATTGCTGCAATCCTTATAATATATTCAGAGCTCACTGGGAGATATTTCAGAATGCCTCTGGAATTCTTTGGCTCCCCGACCTGGACTCGAACCAGGGACCTGCGGATTAACAGTCCGTCGCTCTACCAACTGAGCTATCAGGGAATGAAGAGGTGCGCATGATAGTGATTTTGCCTTGCCTGGTCAACCTCAATTAATATTTTCGCCGGATGCGGGTGTCGATTCTGTATTTTGTTGTTTGGAGAAATGTGGTTGGTGTTGCCGTGCCGCAGCTTGCATGTGATTTGTCAGGCACGGGGGGCGGCCAAAGATCAGGCGCTACATTCTTGACAGGCGCTGAAGTATAAATTTAAATTGAACGAAAGCGCGAATCGCGAACCGGGATTGTGAAGACATGGGGTAGGCAATTGCCTGTACCAGAATCCCCCGTAAAATAATGATTTGAAGTCGTAATTCAAGCCGGCTATAAGTTAGAATGGGGCTATGGACAATAAAACAATCTTTGTCAGGACCACCAGGGGCGAGGAGCAATCGCAGAGCAGGACGTCGCAATTATCCGGCGATGTAAAACGCGCCCTGTTGATGGTGGACGGTTCCGCAACATTTGGCGAGATCAGTAAACGATCTGCTCCCAGCATGCGCGCCAATCTTGCCGAGATGTTTGAAGAAATGCATAAGTCCGGCCTGATCCAGGATAAGAGCTTTGCGGGAAAGATTCCAAAGATGGCCGTACCGGGCGGCAAAAATCCTGCGATGGATTCAGATTCGGAAGAACTGGATTTTATGTCGGGATTTTCACCCGCCGCACCGAAAGTGGATAGCAAAGCCGAGCAACAAAAGGCTGCAAGAATCAAGGAAGAAACTGCTTTACGCGCCAAAAAGGAGGAGGAAGCGACCCGGCTAAAAGCCGAGCAGGAAGCCAAGCGGGCACGCGAAGAACTTGAGGTCGCCAAGCACAAAGCCGAACAGGAAGCCAAGTTGCGCATTGAAGCTGCGGAGCGCGAGCAGAAAGCGGCCGAGGCGGCACGCATCAAAGCCGAGCAGGAGGCCAAGCGGGCACGCGAGGAACTCGAGGCCGCCAAACGCAAAGCCGAGCAGGAAGCCAAGTTGCGCATTGAAGCCGCCGAGCGGGAACGTAAAGCGGCCGAAGCCGCACGCATCAAAGCCGGACAGGAGGCCGCGCGGATAAAAGCCGAACAGGAAGCCAAGCTGGTGCGCGAGGAACTCGAGGCCGCCAAGCGCAAAGCCGAGTTGGAAGCCCAATTGCGTCAGGAAGCAGAAGAGCGCGCGCGAAAAGAAGCCGAAGCCACGCGTATCAAAGCCGAGCAGGAAGCCAGGCTGCTTCGGGAAGCAGAAGAGCGGGAGCGGAAAGAAGCCGAAGCCTCACGTATCAAGGCCGAACAAGAGGCCGCGCGAGTAAAGGCGGAGCAGGAAGCCGCACAGATGAAGGTCGAACTGGAACTGGTCAAGCGCAGGACTGAATTGGAGACCGAAGCACGGCTTGAGGCAGAAGCCAAAGCGCGCGCCATGGTGGAAGCCGGGCAAGCCGAGGAAGAACGTAAAGAGGCAGAAAGTCGAGCCAAGCAAGCGCAGGAGTCCGCACAGGCGATCGAGCCGGCTGCCGGGCAGAATGATCAGACGGACACATCCCAAACAGCCAAGCCGGACAAATTTGCGTTCGATGAATTTCAAATTGATGAGCCTGGCTCTGAAAAATCCCTGCAGCAAGCCGAACCCCCCAAAGAATCTGCACCGGTGCACAAGGGCAAACCCGGTAAAGCTGTTCCGGCTGGTAAAAAGCAGGACGCATTTTCTTTTGACTCATTCAATGTAGACGAGTCGCGGAGTGACAAACAACCGGCGCAAAAATCAAGTGCCGAACAACACTCGGCTGAGTCTGCCAGGCAGCATGAAACCGTATCCGATGCAGGCAAAGCTGCCGAGCACAAGGCGCAATTAGAACGGGAAGAACGCAAGGCCCGTGAAGATCAGAAGGCCCGCGAAGAACAAAATGCGCGCGAAGAACGGGAAAGCCAGGAGCGTATCGCTGCCGAACAGCAGATCGCTGAAAAGACCAAAGCCAGGGAACAGGCTGATGCGCAGAGCAAGGTCTGGGCGGATGCCGAGCAACGCGCACTTGAATCAGCCAAGGCCAACGCAGAACGGGCAATGCATTCTGCCGAATATACGCACGAGACCGTCCTTGAAAAGCCGGCATATGTTGCGCGAACGCCGCGCAAGCCCTTTGCATGGGGAAAACTGGTGGGGTTTGTGGTCAAGCTGGGGATATTCCTGCTGGTGCTGTTGATCGGTGCATTGTTTATTGTTCCTTCTGTGTTGCCGATGCGCGATTACATGCCCAAGGTTCAGCAACTGCTCTCGGACAGATTGCATCAACCGGTGCATCTGGGCTATCTGTCAGGGCGCATCCTGCCGTCGCCGCGTCTGGATCTGGGCGAGATATATATCGGCGACGCGAAGCAATTTCAGGCCGGTACGGCACAGATCAATTTTGATTTAACCGGGGTATTCACCGATGAGAAGCCGGTCGATAGTATTGATTTCAATGATGTCAAAGTCAGGGGCATGGCTTTGACCGATGCAGTCTCATGGTTGCAGCAATTGGCCAGTGATAAGCAATATCCGGTAAGCCGTATGACATTAAGTCAGGGTACCCTGGATGCGGATGCGTTCCAGATTACCGGCGTGGAGGGCGAATTGGATTTTAGTCCGGCGGGCAAATTCACCCAGATCAAGTTACGCGCGAACGGCGGTAAATATTCGCTGAATATCGATGTCACCCGGGAAAACAAATTACAGGCAGCCATAACAGTGCGCGACAGTGCTTTACCGCTATTGCCAAATTGGAAATTCGACGAGTTGAATGCAAAAGGTGAATTGAGCGGCGATGAATTGCAAATCGGAAATTTCGATGCCAGGATACTCGGCGGTGAGCTGACAGGCGATGCAAACATCAACTGGCGCTCGGGCTGGCGCACACAGGGCACGCTCAAGGCAAAATCCATCCCGATGCAGAACATCAACAAATTGCTGGACGGCACTCTTGCCGGCTCGGCACGTTTCAAGATGACCTCGGCCAACCTGGCCAGCCTGACTGATTCCGCAGTACTTGACGGCGATTTTACCGCGACCGACGGTGTGATCAGCGGCATGGATATCGTAGAAACCGCGCGCATGCACAGCAAGGAAAATCTGCATGGCGGCAGGACGCATTTTGACGCGCTCAGTGGCGCCATCTCATTCGCGGATGGCAGCTATCACTTCAAGCGGGTGAAGGTCGATGCCGGCGTGCTGAAGGCAACCGCCAACTTTGATGTGACCAAACAAGAGATGTCGGGCAAGATGAACGTCAACTTGTCCATGCACGACTCGGTCGGGGATGTCGATCTGAAAATGGGTGGCGAGATCGATAACCCGACGCTGATTTATGCGCCCTGATGCCGGTTTGAACCAGTAACGGAAAGAGGGGGTGTTGCTTGCCCCCTCCGTTGCATACTAAGCCAGCGCCTTCGCCATGCGCTCAAGCGCTTTCTTGAGATTGTCCATCGACGTGGCGAACGACAAGCGGAGATAGCCTTCGCTGCCGAATGCCGAGCCGGGCACCACCGCCACACCCGCTTCCACCAGCAGATATTCCGATAGCGCAAGATCGTTGGCTTCCTTGATGACGCCTTTCTTGTGCAATGCGGCGATCGCGCCGCTGGCATCCGGGAAAGCATAGAACGCACCGCCGGCCATGATGCATTTCAAGCCCGGAATCTTGTTCAGCGCATCCACCACGAACACATGCCGCTCGCGGAACGCCTTCAGCATCGGCGCGATACAACCCTGGTCGCCATTCAGCGCGGCCTCTGCGGCCACCTGCGAGATCGAGGTCGGGTTCGAGGTGCTTTGCGACTGTACATTCTCCATCGCGGTGATGATGTTTTCCGGGCCGCCGGCATAACCGATGCGCCAGCCGGTCATCGCATAAGCCTTGGATACGCCGTTCAGCACCATGGTGCGCGGATACAG
This sequence comes from Burkholderiales bacterium, assembly GCA_038329705.1. GTDB lineage: Bacteria > Pseudomonadota > Gammaproteobacteria > Burkholderiales > Gallionellaceae > Gallionella. The sequence goes on from JBBQNH010000032.1 coordinate 22,506, forward strand.
ATCGGGGCAGGCATTCAGGATGTTGACGAACTTTGCGTCGGTCAGCGCGATATGTTCGTACATGTCGTCGGTCGAGATCATGATCTGTGGATGTTTGCGCAACACCGCACCCAGCGCCTGCAGCTCAGCCAGCGTGTAAACCGCGCCGGACGGATTGCTCGGGCTGTTGATCACCACCATCCGTGTTTTCGGCGTGATCGCCTTTTCCAGTTGCGCGGGCGTCATCTTGAAACCCTGGGCTATGCCCGCCTCCACGATCACCGGCTTGCCTTCCGCGATCAGCACGATGTCGGGATACGACACCCAGTACGGCGCGGGAATGATCACTTCGTCACCGGGATTGATCACTGCCAGCGCAAGGTTGAAGAAGCTCTGCTTCCCGCCGCACGACACCAATATCTGTTTCGCTGTGTAGTCCAGCCCGTTGTCGCGCTTGAACTTGGCGATCACAGCCTGCTTGAGGGAGGCGGTGCCGCCCACCGGGGTGTACTTGGTGAAGCCCTTGTTGATCGCGGCGATCGCCGCGTCCTTGATGTGTTGCGGCGTATCGAAATCCGGTTCGCCCGCGCCCAGTCCGATGATGTC
>JBBQNH010000033.1:0-22837 GCA_038329705.1 Burkholderiales bacterium
GCCCACCTGGAAAAAATCGGGAACCCTGATGGGATTGAACAGCGCGAACAGGCCGATGCACATCGGGATGCAGATATGCCCGTCGCCGATCTGCGAGCTCATGACGATATCCTGCCTGCCGATGCGGGTGTAATACAACGCGAGAATAGCGTTGGGCACCACCATCAACAGGCCGCTGAACCAGCCCAGCCTGGCAAAGCCCAGGTATGGACTAGGGTTGGTCGTAACCCATGTCACCAGATGATCGACAGAGTAATAAACACAGTAGGCGCTTACACCGAGCAGCGCGATGTCGATCAGCAGCGACCAGTGAAATGATTTGTCCTTGCGGATATTGTCCTTGAGCACTTCGAACACATGCAACACCTGCCAGAACAGGAACAGGCCGACCAGCACCAGACCATCATAGAAGTCCAGCACCCCGTCCTTGGCCAGGGCCCAGAGCGTGCCGGTAAACAGGAACAAGGCGATCAGGGTAACCAGCAGATTCAGCCGGTTGATGCGATGGAATTCCACTTGCAGCCTGGCTTTCTGCTTTGAGCGCTCTTTCTGGATCACAGCCGTCGTACCGAACAGGGCGGCCATACCGAGGATTAAAGTCAGGTTGGTGGCATTGTTGACGAGACTGTTCTCGATGACCAATCCGCCATTGCCGGCCGAATTGCTCATCAGATAGGCGAACACGAGATTGGGGAAGCCCGAGCAGTAAGGCATGATCAGCGTGCCGAGGACGGTGCCTTCAAAGCCCTTGCGCTCCATCGCATGCAGGACCCAGATCATCATCATGCTTGCCGCCACAAACACGGCAAGCAGTATCAATGGGTGGACTAGATATCCCTGGAGGGTTTCGATTGAGATATTCACGGCTGACATAGGGAAAGGCCAGCCGTGATTCTACCTTGCCGGAGAAATATCTTACGGGTGGAAAAGTCCTGCGGGTAGCGACCTTGATGACGCGCTAAACAGCACCTGTCCGGTGAGTGCGTTCCCGGTCAGCTTTAGGTAAACTGTGCACCTACTTACAAAGCAGGTCGCCATGAAAAACACACTCACTCTTCAGGCAAACGAGGCCGCCGAGCGCATCGTTCGATATTTCCAGGCCAACGGATTTGCCGGGATATCCGAGTCGCTCATCATCCGCATTCGCCTGAAGAAGGGTGACCGATCCGGGATCGAAGCGGCTTTCGAGGAAGCTCATGAACAGGAGAGTTCGCCCCCTGTGCAGCAGTATTTCGAGATACGCCCGTTCGGACACCACTCGGACTTTCGCAACTTCGACGAAGCGCGGTCAGCCATTCAATCCGATTTCACCGCTGCGCTGCGCACGGAGATCCCACGGGTGTACTTCGATCCCGCCCCGGTCGTGACGGATGATGCGATGGCGACCGGCACCAAATACGACGTGCTGATGAAGATCACCGACAATGTCGACGGGTACGCCATCGGTATTCTCCTGAATGATCCGGATGCCTCGTTCCTCGAATATATCGGAACCCACCACGGTGATGACTGGCAAAAGATCATGGGGGATTTTGAGATAGCGACATCGGCCATGGCTGCTGAGATCAAGCTGTTCTGACGTATCGAACATCCGGCTTACGGGCAGGTATAAGACAGCGCGTCATCCCCGTTAACGAAGCGTCGTTGGCTGCTGATGCGAACGTCTGTACAAGAGCAAGAATCAGCTTTTCATCCGATGTGCAGCGCCGGGCAAAAGGACGCATTTACACAATCCATGTACACCCCCAAACATTTCGAACAACCCGACACCGAGGTCATGCACGAACTGATACGTGCGCGGCCGCTGGCCACGTTGGTCACGCTGACCTCCGCCGGACTCGAAGCCAATCACATCCCGCTGCACCTCGTGGACACACCCGCACCGTTCGGCACGCTGCAAGGTCATGTGGCGCGCGCCAATCCGTTGTGGCGTGACTTCAACAACGACCTCGGAGTATTGGCGATATTTCACGGGCCGGACAGCTACATCACGCCGTCGTGGTACGCCACCAAACAGGAAACCGGCAAGGTGGTGCCCACCTGGAATTACGCCGTCGTGCATGCGTACGGCAGGATGCGCATCATCGACGATGCGGTCTGGGTACGCGCCCAACTCGAGGCACTCACCATGCACAACGAAGCCGGCCTTGCCCATCCATGGTCCGTATCGGACGCACCCCACGATTACACCGAAAAACTGATCACCCAGATCGTCGGCTTCGAGATCGCCATCACCCGGCTGTCCGGCAAGTGGAAAGTAAGCCAGAACCAGCCCGCGCAAAATCAGGAGAGTGTCATCGCGGGATTAAACAATAGCGAACTGCACGATGCGGGAGAAATGGCAAAGTTAATCTCTGCCAGCGCGAAAAATCCACGCTGACAGAAATACAATTGCGTAAATGGTTACAATTGTTGAAATTCACTGCGTCTCCAAGCTAAGAAAATGGCTATCCAAAAACTGACTCCCGCCGAGCTGCGCCTCACCATCGCGCCCGATACGCTCGGCTTCGCCGACACCTCGGAATTGCTGGAACATGCGCTGCCGTGGATCGGACAGGCACGCGCCGAAGCTGCCGTGCACTTCGGGCTGGGCATGGATCAGCCGGATTACAACCTGTTCGTGCTGGGCGAGGTCGGTAGCGGGCGCTCGTCGCTGCTCAGGCAGGCGATGCAGACCAGCGCCGCAACCAGGCCCGTGCCGCCGGATCTGTGCTATCTGCACAGCTTCGATACACCGGAACGGCCGCGCGCATTACGTTTGCCAGCCGGACAAGGAAGGTTGCTGCGTCAATTCATGGCACAGATGGCCAAATCGCTGCAGACGGAAATACCCCGGCAATTGGACAGCCAGGATTTCAAGACGGAAAGCGCGCGTATAGCAAAGACTTACAAGACCGAAGAAAACAAAGCCTACGCCGAGCTCGAGGCGTTTGCCGAAGCGCGCAGTTTCGCGGTGCACCGCGAGACCGGACATATTCTTTTCACGCTGCCCGGGAAAAAGGGGCGCGCCTATACCGAGGACGAAGTGCTGGCCCTGCCCAAGAGTCGCCGTGCCGGGATCGCGCTGGCCGAACAGGAGTTGCGCACGGAGATCGCCCGCTATTTCGACAGGACCCGGCCGATGGAGCGGGTGATGAACGAGGCGCTGGTGGCGTTGTGCCGCCAAGCGGTGAAGCCGCTGCTGGAGCACGAACTTCACGATATCCGCGCCGGGCTGAAAAAACAGATCAAGGATGCGGTCAAGCTCGGCGTCTATCTGGATGAGGTCGAACATGACATCCTCGAAAATCTCGAATTGTTCAAGGCTTCCGATAGCGATGAGGATATCCGGCGCATGGCGTTAGACACGGTATTGTCGCGCTACCGCGTCAACCTGGCGGTGGACAACGGTGGACTGGACGGCGCGCCGGTGATCGTCGAGGACAACCCCCTGTTCCGTTCGCTGTTCGGCAGCATCGAATACCAGTCGGAGAACGATGTGCTGGTGACCGGCTTTTCCCGTATCCGCGCAGGCAGTCTGCACAAGGCGCACGGCGGATTCCTGATGCTGCATCTGGGCGACCTGCTGGCCGACCCGCTGGTGTGGGAAAAATTGCGGCGCTTCCTGCGCAGCGGCAGCTTGCAGATCGAGGAACCGGGCACCGCCTTCGCACAGATCGCGGCTGTTTCGCTGGTTCCCGAGGCGGTGGATGTCGAGACCAAGATCATCATGATCGGCTCGCGCGAACAATATTACGAGTTACAGGAGGGCGACCCGGAGTTTGCGCGCCGCTTCCGCGTCAAGGTGGACTTTGCCGAAAGTTTCCCAGTCAACGCCGGGACCCATCGCGCATCGGCTGTGTTCGTCGCACACACTTGCCGCGATCTCGGCCTGCCGCATTTTTCCGCATCCGCCGTGGCGCGCCTGCTCGAGAACGGACACCGTGAAGCGGACGACCAGTCGCGCCAGAGCGCGATCTTCGCGCATACCCAGGCCTTGGTGATGGAAAGCGCCGCGCTGTGCAGAGCCCGTTCGGGCGGCCCGGCCGGCGCACCTTTGGTTAAAGTACCCTTGGTCGAAGCACGCGAGGTAGAGGCCGCGATCCATGCGCGCAAACTGCGCCATGATTACCCTGAGCAGCGCATGCAACAATCGATCGTCGAAGGCGATGTGCTGATCTCGTTACAGGGTGAAAAAGTCGGCCAACTTAATGCAATGACCCAGATCGATCAGGGCGATTACTGCTTCGGCTTCCCGGTGCGCGTCACGGCGCGCACCTTTGCCGGCGAGGATGGCCTGCTCAACATCGAGCGCGAGGTGGAGCTGTCCGGACCGATCCACGACAAGGGCGTGCTGATCCTGCAGCACTATCTGTCCGCGTTGTTTGCGCATAATGCACCGCTCGCGCTGAACGCATCCATCGTGTTCGAGCAGGAATATCACGGTGTGGAGGGTGACTCCGCTTCCTGCGCCGAACTTTATGTATTACTTTCGTCGCTGTCCGGCCTGCCGCTCAACCAGGCTATCGCGGTGACCGGAGCGGTCAACCAGCACGGCGAGATATTGCCGGTGGGCGGCATCAACGAAAAGATCGAGGGGTATTTCAGTATCTGCCAAAACGCCGGACTGGATGGCAGCCACGGTGTGCTGATCCCGCACCGCAACCGCCGCCACCTGATGCTGGAGCGCGACGTCGTCGAGGCCGTGGAACAGGGTTTGTTCCACATTCACACTGCGCAACATGCGAACGAAGGCATGGAACTGCTCAGCGGATATCCTGTCGGTGTCGCGGATGAAGCGGGCAACTATCCGCGCGATACCGTGCTGGGCAATGCGCAGCGTACCCTGCTCGCTTATCGCCGCGCCTGCCAGATTTCGGGGCACCATGAACCGGAACAAGCCAAGTCGGGTCACCGGCGGGTGCGCTGAACCGGAATCAGATAAGTCATGAAGACGGGCAATCATTCGGCGCATCCCATCGGGGTTTTCGATTCCGGTGTGGGCGGCTTGGCGGTGTTGCGCGAGATCCGGCGCGAGCTGCCGGGTGAAGCGCTGCTGTATGTGGCAGATTCCGGCCATGCGCCGTATGGCGACAAACCGACGGAGCTGATTGAAGCCAGATCGGTTGCGATTGTCGAATTTCTTATCGGCCAAAACGCCAAGGCCGTGGTGGTGGCCTGCAACACGGCGAGCGGTGCGGCGATCGACACGCTGCGCGCAAGATTTTCAATACCGATCGTGGCGATGGAGCCTGCTGTCAAACCGGCCGTGACGCACACCCGGTCCGGCGTGGTCGGGGTGCTGGCCACCAGCAGGACGATCTCCAGCAACAATTTCGCGAAACTGCACGAACGGTTCGGCACCGAAGTCCGACTTCTGATGCAGGCATGCCCGGGACTGGTCGAACAGGTGGAAGCCGGTGATCTGTGCAGCGCCGAAACCCGCGCAATGGTCGGGCGTTATGTCCTGCCCTTGCTGGCACAGCAAGCCGACACACTGGTATTGGGCTGCACGCATTATCCGTTCCTCGCCGCGCTGATCCGAGAGATAGCCGGCCCGGATGTCACCATCATCGATCCGTCGCCCGCCATTGCGCGCGAACTGCGCCGCAGGCTGTCTGTCGCCGGCCTGCTGGCACCCGGCGACCGTACCGGTGCAGTGAGCTTCTGGAGCAGCGCGGCAACCGGCCAAACGCAGCGGGTCATTGCGCAATTGTGGCAGGCGGATGTAAAGGTGTCGGGGTTGCCGGACAGCGCGGTTGTCCCGGCAAACCGGGCATATCACCTGCCCTTGCAACAATGATCGCATTCGCTGCAGTATCGCGCTAGAATCTTCGCCACAATGACCGCATCGTTCCGCGACCGGATCGTTCTGCAACTTCTTCAGGCTAAGGAAATACAAATGAAACCACTCAAATCGGCTGTATTGATCGCGCTGCTTTTCACCGCAGCGCCGGCGTTTGCATTTGACGATCAGCGGTCAGGTTTTATCCTGGGTGTGGGAGCCGGTTTCCACCTTCTTCATGACAATATCACCACCAATGGCTATAACCTCACTTCAAAGTCTGAAGCCGGTTTGGCAACCTCGTTCAAGATCGGTGCCGGAATCACCGACCGCATCCTGATCTACTATGTGAGAAATGCGTCCTGGTTCAGCGCGCCCTACGGGAATACAGGAAAGAACGCCATCTATACGATCGGGTTGAGCGGGATTGGTACAACGATATTCATGGCGCCCACCGCACCATCCGGCTATTTCCTTGCCGCTGTCGGTAGCGGTGACATTTCGGCCCCGTTTGAAAACGCCACCCCGAACACCGGCAGTGCCCTCATGCTGGGCGGCGGATATGAATACCGGAAAAATCTCATGTTCGAAGGGACCGTGCTGGCAACCAGCATTCCCAGCGGAAACGTGACCCTCAAGTCAGCGTCGCTTCAGTTCACCATCAATTATTTGTTCTACTAGATAGCCGGAACATAGCAGCCCGGCAAGACTATGCAGGGAAGGTGTCAGTCGTCGCTGTGGCGGGTCGACATATCTTCCGCCGGCTCCCCGGTATCGGGGTCTATCCAGGTAGAGATACCGATCTCCTCTTCGGCATCTTCCAGCGATTCACCCACTTCGTAGCCGCTTTCATTCTGGCCATCCATCTCCAACCGGGCTTCGAGCAGCGTGGGATACGGGCCGTATTCTTTTTCGGTCAGCTTGTCCTTCCAGTAAAAGCCATCGGGCCGTTCGATCAGCTGCGATTGGCCGGTTTCGGATGAGACAGGTTCAGCGGGCGTAGTCTTGTTCATCATTGCCTCCGTGTTCATGTCGCTTGTGGCGTGCAGGCAAGCCATCTCCCCTGAAGCCGCTTCAAAGCTTGATAAAGTGCTCCCGGTAATATTTCATCTCGCTGATCGACTCGTGGATATCGGCCAGCGCTTCATGCTTGCCGTGCTTTTTGATGCCCTGCGCGATCTCGGGCTTCCAGCGCTTGGCCAGTTCCTTGAGCGTGCTGACGTCGAGATTGCGATAATGGAAATAATCCTCGAACTTCGGCATCCAGCGCGCCAGAAAACGGCGGTCCTGGCAGATGGAGTTACCGCACATCGGCGAGATACGGTTCGGCACATATTCCTTAAGAAACTCGAGCATCTGTTCCTCGACCATGGCTTCATCCAGCGCGGAAGCCTTCACCTTGTCGATCAAACCGGATTTGGCGTGGGTGGATTTGTTCCATGCATCCATGCCGTCGAGCACGCTGTCCGGCTGGTGCACCACCAGCACCGGGGCCTCGGCGATCGTTTCAAGGTTGCCGTCGGTGATCACCAGCGCGATCTCGATCACCCGGTCGGTATCCGGCACCAGACCGGTCATTTCCATGTCGATCCAGATAAGGTGGTTTTGGTTTTGTGCCATAATTCATGCAACTGCTGTGAACGGTAAGGCCCTTATTGTGTCACAACCATGCCTGTTACGAACACTGAATAAAATCCTACATGACCGCTGAGTTGTTTACCTATATTTTCATCGCCGCATTGGCGTTCACCACGCTGGCCAAACTGTGGCTGGCACGCCGTCATCTGGCGCACATCGCGACCAACCGCGCCGCGGTCCCGGACGCCTTCCATGAAAAGATCGAACTGGGCGACCATCAGAAAGCTGCCGACTATACTTCCGCCAAAACGCGATTCGACATGCTGGGCACATTGTTCGATGCCGCATTGCTGCTGATATTCACGCTGGCCGGCGGCATTCAATCCATCGCCGACAAATGCGATGCATGGTTCGGCACCCCGATCACACAAGGCATGGCCACTCTGGTCGCGGTGCTGGTGCTTTTTTCGCTGCTGGAAGCACCGTTCAATATCTATCGCACCTTCGTCATCGAGGCGCGTTTCGGTTTCAACAAGATGACTTTCAAACTCTACCTGCTGGATGCACTGAAAGGCATTCTGATCGGCGCTGCGCTCGGCCTGCCGCTGTTGTTCGGCGTGTTGTGGCTGATGGGACGCATGGGAAATCACTGGTGGCTGTATGTGTGGGGCGTGTGGGTGGTATTCAACCTGCTCATCCTGTTCATCTACCCATCGTTCATCGCGCCGCTGTTCAATAAATTTTCGCCGCTGCAGGACGAGACGATGAAAGCCCGCATCGAAGCGCTGCTGCAACGCTGCGGATTCACCGCACAGGGATTGTTCGTGATGGACGGCTCCAAGCGCAGCGCGCACGGCAACGCCTACTTCACCGGCTTCGGCAAGACCAAGCGTATCGTGTTCTTTGACACACTGCTCGAGCGCTTGAGCATCAATGAGATCGAGGCGGTATTGGCGCACGAACTCGGCCATTTCAAGCGCCGCCATGTGGTCAAACGCATCATTGCGACCTTTGCGCTGAGCCTGGGATTCTTGTGGCTGCTTGGCCAGCTGATGCAGACCCCCTGGTTCTACCAGGGATTGGGCGTGACCACGCCATCCACTGCGCTGGCATTGCTGCTGTTCTTCATGGTGTTGCCGGTATTCAGCTTCATTCTGGGCCCGGTCATGTCGGCCTATTCCCGCAAGCACGAGTTCGAGGCGGACGCTTACGCCGCCAGGCAAACCAACCCAGCCGATCTGGTCAATGCGCTGGTCAAACTTTATCAGGATAATGCGGCAACCCTGACACCCGATCCGCTGTATTCAAAGTTTTACGATTCGCACCCACCGGCCATGGTGCGCATCTCTCACCTGCAAGCCCAGCAAATCTGACCACGCTGCCCGGCCCCGACATCGACATGTAAAAGGAGTACGAATATGAAACGGACAAACCAACTGGTCTCGACACTGATCCTCCCTGCCATCATCCTGCTCGGCACAGCCGGCGCAGCATCCGCCAATCCCTTCCCGAAAGGCGATGCACAGGCCGGACAAAAGCTGTTTGACAAGTACGACTGCAACCAATGCCATAATTCGATCATGGGCGGGGACGGCAACAAGATCTTCACCCGCTTCGATCGCAAGCGGAACAGCCCTGACGGATTGGTCGAGCAGATCAACATGTGCAGCGGCAATGTCAACGCACATTTCACCCCGCAGCAAACGCAGGACATCGCCGCTTACCTGAATATTTTCTACAAATTCAAGTAAGCCACGCCATGAGCAAAACTCATGATTTGACCGGTAAGCAATGCAAACCCTGCGCGCGCGGCACCGCGCCGCTGTCGAACGCCGAGGCGGACAGCCTGATGGGGCAACTGGACGGTTGGCAACGGCATGACCAGATTCTCGGCAAGACATTCCACTTCAAGGATTATTACCAGACCATCGCCTTCGTAAACGCGCTCGCGTGGCTTTCGCACGCCGAAGACCATCATCCAGAACTCGCGGTTTCCTATAACAGTTGCCGGATCGAATACTCCACACATTCCATCGGCGGTCTGTCGGAAAACGATTTCATCTGCGCCGCGAAAGTCGACGCACTGTTCAAGGTTTGAGCGAACTTTTGCACGGGCAGATAATCGCCGCGTTCGGTCGCCAGTATCTGGTCAGGCTGGATGATGGCGGAGAAATAGCCTGCCTGACGCGCGGCAAAAAAAGCGAGGTGGCATGCGGCGACAGGGTGGAGATTCAGCGCACCGCGCATGCTTCAAACGAGAATGGTACCGGCGCACAGGGAGTGATCGAGCGCATTGCGCCGCGCCGTTCGTTGCTGCATCGATCTGACGCCTTCCGTGAAAAGCTCATCGCCGCGAACGTCACACAGATCATCGTGGTGGTCGCCGCCGAGCCTTCTTTCAGCGACGAATTGCTGGCACGTTGTCTGGTCGCGGCGTTCGACCAGAAGCTGGATGTGCTGATCGTGCTGAACAAATGCGACCTGTCCGATGCCGTAACCGCAGCGCGCAACAGACTCAAACCGTATGCCGCAATCGGATATCGTATACTTGAATTGAGCGCCAAACAGGACGTGACTGCGTTGCGGCCATATCTGCAAGACCACACCAGTGTACTGGTCGGGCAATCCGGTATGGGCAAATCCACCCTGATCAACGCGTTGCTGCCCGGCGCACAGGCGGCCACCCGTGAGATCTCCACCGTACTGGATTCAGGCAAACACACCACTACCCACGCGCGCATGTACCCGATAGATTCAAGCAGTGATCTTATAGACTGTCCCGGCGTACAGGCATTTGGTCTGCATCATCTGAGCTTCGGCGGAATAGAACAGGGCTTTGCGGAATTCGCCCAATATCTCGGCAAGTGTCGTTTTCATGACTGCCGCCACGCGCATGAACCGGGCTGTGCATTGCATAAAGCCGTCGCGGAGGGAAAGATCGATGCGCGCAGACTGGAGTTGTTCCGGCAGATTGCCGGCAAGTAGCTTCCTACGGCTTGCCCAGACCCAGCCGCTGCCACCCTTCGTGCCCCAGTTTCTGCATCGTCCCGATATTGTTGTCAACGATATGGTCGGCATCCGGAAATGCTGCCACGGCGCGATCCACACTCGTTTCGCGCAACAGATGAAGCATCGGGTAAGGTGAACGGTTGGTGTAATTCTCGATATCGTCAGGCGCTGTCCCGGCGAATTGATAGTGCGGATGCAGGCTGGCAACCTGGAACTCGTCGTTGAACTCCGGCTCTGCCACCGCCAGATCGACCGTATCCAGAAAATCATTGAAGTCGAGAAAGTCGGCGAGCACATACGGATGGATCAGCAGCGTGGTGTCGATCTTGTCGGGGTCGGCATCCTGCAGTGTGCGCAGCTCGTCCATCAATTCTTCCAGCAACGCTTCCGGCGAGGTTGCCGCACTGACCACATAGCGTATCTGCTTCTTGACGTGCACAGCCTTGGCGAACGGACAGAGATTCAGGCCGATAACGGCTTTTTCCAGCCAGCGTTGGGTGTCGACGATGATGGCTGCGGTTTTGTCGGTCATTGGTGTCTTTGCTAAATATACAAGGGCTAAATATACAGGGGCTGCTCATCCATCAGCGATATCTGTTCGCGCAATTCCAGAATGCGGTCCTGCCAGTAGCGTTGCGTATTGAACCAGGGAAAGGCAACGGTAAAAGCAGGATCATCCCAGCGCCGCGCGATCCAGGCAGCGTAATGGATCAGGCGCAATGTGCGTAACGCTTCGATCAGATGCAGTTCGCGCCGGTCAAAGTCGTAAAAATCCTCGTAGCCTGCCAGCAGGTCGCCAAGTTGGCGGGTCATGTCTGCACGCTCGCCGGACAGCAACATCCACAGATCCTGGATCGCCGGGCCCATGCGGCTGTCATCGAAATCCACAAAATGCGGCCCGGCATCCGTCCACAGCACGTTGCCGACATGGCAATCCCCATGCAGGCGCAAAGAACGTACCGGCCCCGCGCGATCGAAGCAGCGCCGCACACCATCCAGCGCCTGCGCAACCACGCCGCGGTAGACTTCAACCAGCTCTGCCGGAATGAAATCATGCGCCAACAGGTAATCGCTAGGCTCCTCGCCAAAGCTCCGGATGTTGAGCGTGGGACGCTCACAGTAATCGTCCAGCGCACCGATGGCGTGAATACGGCCGATGAAGCGACCCATCCATTCCAGGGTGTCGGGGTTGTCCAGTTCCGGCGCACGGCCACCGTGCCGGGTGAACACGGAAAAGCGGAAACCGTTGAAATGGTGCAGCGTGTTTCCATTGATTGCAATTGCAGGCACGACAGGAATTTCACGCTCGACCAGTTCCGCCACAAACGCATGCTCTTCCAGAATGGCGGCATCTGACCAGCGCGCCGGGCGATAGAATTTGGCAATCAGGGGCGGGCCGTCTTCCATACCCGCCTGATAGACGCGATTCTCGTAACTGTTGAGGGCAAGCAGGCGGCCATCGCCATGCAAACCGATACTGTCCAGTGCATCCATCACAGTGTCAGGGGTGAGTGAGGAATATGGCTGTGCTTGCATACAGGCATTGTACGGCAGGCCGGCAGGACATGTTGCCCAAACCATGCAGCGCACCAGAAAATGTGAAACATGCCGCCACCGCCTGCAAGGCCACATCATCCCTGCAATATTCCGGAACAGCGAATGAACCTTACCGGAAATTCATCATCTGGCCGCCAGAGGTTATGTTTGGTACTGATTTACATGTGCCGTCACTCCGGGCATTGCCTCGTTGGTCATTGACAACCCTATCAGGCCATGGATACTATGCGCTTGTTTCAGGAGTGATTTCAAACCGGATTTTGTGGTAGCCCGATCGCCACTATTGATTCAAATTATCGTCAGGAGATAGCTATGGAAACCCAAGAAGAAAAACTGAAAGAATTGCAATCCGTACAAGAAAAAATGAATACATTGCAGTTGGAACTTGACAGACTTAAGGGAAAAGTCAACAAGAACGAAAAGCTGACTCCTGATGAAACCAAGTTTTTCGGCGAGCTCGGCTGGCTAAGCGCATTGGCTGTGACGATCGCTGCGATCGCTTCCACCATCTAGCCGGAAAGCAACCTGCTTTGGTCGGCAGTGTCGATCGGGCAAACATGAAATAAGGGCGGTTTACCGCCCTTATTTTTTTGTCCTTTTGAAGTGTATCTGTATCGCCCGCTCAAATCAGCGTTCTGCTGATTTGAGCGGGGGCGTCATTGTCATGACCGGCGAGATCACCAGCCCAGCCTGCTGGCCAAAAACAGCAACAGCAGCACGATCAGCCAAAGCACCACCGAACGCCATACCAGCCCGATGGTCCTTTGCATCATACCGGGATCGGCTGCATCGCCCATTCCCAGTTCCGGCCTATCCACCGGAAAACCACCCCGTGGTAGCGGCATGCCCAGACGCACACCCAATGCGCCCGCACCACTCGCCAGCAGTATGCCTGCATCACGGTCAGGCCATTGATCTGCCTGAGTCCGCCAGCAATGGATGGTGTCTTCAAAATCACCGACGATGGCAAATGTGAACGCGGTCAAACGAGCCGGCAACCATTCCAGCAAACAGAACGCCTTGAGTGCAAATCCGCCAAATTCAGCCATTTCCACCCGGTCATCCTGTTCGGGCTCGGCTTGCGAATGCAACGGGATGTCGTCCATCGTTTTGCCATCCCCGTCGTCCCAATACGTGCGCAGAAACTGGCCGAGTCGATACAACACCGCGCCCGCTGCGCCACCCCAACCCAGCACGCTGAACAACACGAACCACACGATCACACCAAATACATGATGTTGCGACGCGACCAGTCCCTGTTCTATGGTGACGCGCGCGACCTCTTCGGCATTGAATTCATGCGAGTGCATGCCGCGCCAACGCGTCAGCAGGCGGCGCGCATCATCCAGCCTGTCTGCGCGCAATGCCTGCTGGATATCGGTAAAATAATGGCTGAACTGGCGAAAGCCCATGGTCACATACAGCACCAGCACATTGAGCATCCAGGCCAGGACAGGATGCATGCGATACAGCAGCCAGTAGGACAGCATGACTGCCGCCACCAGCGGCAACACCGCGACCAGCCACGCGATCCTGCCGTGCCGATGTTGTCCTGCATTGAAATGATGCTGAATGAACCGGACGTAGCCATACAACCAGCTTCCCATATATTTATGCGAAGCGAGTGGGCGGAGTTGTTCCAGCAACAGCGCGGCAATCAACGCAAACAGACTCATGCTGCAACCTCAAGCGCAGTGTTCCGGACTGAACAGTGTCCGGTTTGACGAGTGGCAGGATAAAATCCACGCATGACTGGGTCCCGATTTATTTCTGGGTGTCAATTGTATGCCAAGAACGGATGTGAGGAGCAGGGGGATTTGGCGGGCATATTTTATTGCCATGCAAAGTCGATCAAACTACCCGCTTGCTTAAAACTTCATCATGACGCTTCACGTACAATCCGATAGAATCGGGCTAACTTGGCAAACCGGAAAGCCGCCGTGAAAAACGCAACGCCATCTTGTTCCCCTGACATCAGGCGATTCCTGATTCGCATTAGCGGACTTGTCGCCATCGCAATACTCATATCGGGATGTGCCGCACAACTGACCCGTGTTGACCTCTCCCGGGTCGATGCCCCGCCCGCAAATCTGGCCTCCGTATATGTCATTCGCCCCGCTTATCTCTCCTATGCTGCACGAGACCTCACGATCACGGCCAACAAAACAGAAGTGGTCGACCTTGGCAGGCTGAGTTACACGACTTTCCTGATGGCTCCCGGAGTCTTGCATCTGTCCGGCAAGGGTGGCTTCTTTTCCTGGCCGTTCGCAGACATGACGATCGACATCAAAGCGGGTAAAACCTATTTTCTGGAATGGAGTGTCAAAGAGACTGCATCATCCGCGCTGATGAACATGCTGTTCCCGGCCATCAACGAGCTTCATTGGCAATTGATCAACCGGGAAGAAGCACAGCCATTGCTGGACAGCATATATTATGAAGAGCCGACATTTCAGGAAATACCCTGATGATCCGTGCATCCTGTTATCCGACCGGCTCCGGATGTGCGACTCAGGCATTCCTCTTTTTCACCGGAAGTTGCACTCCCGTGCGTTTAACTCAAGAAACGGGATTTAGCTAAAGGAGCTGGCGAACTGGCTGGCTTGTTCGGCTTGCTCGATCACCTGGGCACTGATGTCCTCCGCCCGCTCCGGATCTATGCCCAGCGCCTGCCAGTCTTCCGGGGTGATGGTCGTATCGATAATCTCGTGAAAGCCGAATGAAGGCAGCAGTTTTTCTGCCAGATTAATGATGCGCGCCAATGGTTGGGCTGGATCGCCCTTGGTCGAATCATGATGGAAGCGGATCGCAACGATGATTTCCACCGGCAGATTCCAGTGTCGTGCCAATTCGGCACCCAATTCGTCGTGGGTGAGCCCAACGATCTCCCGTTCGATCGCCAGCGAAATCCGGCCCGGCTCAGTGATCATGCGCGTTTGCAGCTCGTCGCTACGCTCGGTGTCGAGATGGGCAAGTACTGAATAACCGACATCATGCAACATGCCCGCAAGGAATGTCAGATCGTCATTGACGCGCATCTTCGCCGGCATGGCGTGGACAATCGCCAGCATCGCGAAGGCAATGCCCATGTTGTGTTCCCACAAGGCACCGATATTCAAACGGCCGACCGGCTTGTTGATCTGTGACATCAGGGCCAGGCCGGTGGCAACCGATTGCACCCGTTTCAGTCCCAGCAACATCGACGCATCTTTTACCGTACTGATCTTTCTGGATGCCCCAACCAGGGGTGAATTGGCCAGACCGATTATCTTGGCAGAGATAAGAGGATCTTGCGCGATCAACAACAACATCTGCTGCTCGTCCTGATCGGTATCCAGTTTCAGTGCCAGTAGCTTCTGCGCAATGACCGGCATGGCTGGCAACGAATCCAGCCGTTTGACAGCCTCCTTGAGATCAATGGGGATATTGCTTTGCGTGTTCATAGATGATTTCTCCGTCGATTTCGACGCCTTGACTGGCCTGTAAAACAGCATTCTAATCCATCTGGAGTAATTACAGACAACGTCCCCATGTAGCAACGATAGCAAGCGGATGAACGGCCGCTTGCGCGGCATCTTGTTAAAGGGACATAAACAGGCACCCGGCCTTCTTGTTTTGGTGGCCGGGCAAAATTGCGAACAATATCACCGGTTGTTACATCAGGGCCCGCAAACTCAGACTATCATTCCCGCCGCTACGGTATTGTTGGTGGCCTCGTCGATCACGATGAAGCTACCGGTCGCGCGGTCGATGGCATAGCTGTCGAACACCAGCGGCTGTTGCACCTTGAGCGCGACGCGCGCGATGTCGTTCATGTTCAGCGTGGTGGTGTCGTGCTGTTGCAGCGTGTTCACGTCCACACGATAATCGATGCTCGAGAACAGACACTTCGCCGTGCGCGTGGTGTGCTTGACCAGGTATTTGCGGTTCTTGTCCAGCGGGGTCTCCGACAGCCAGCACAGCATCGCCGAAAATTCCTTTGCGACCAGCGGATGCACTCCGCCGTGCACGAACATGTCGCCGCGTGAGATATCGATCTCGTCTTCCAGCGTCAGCGTGACGGATTGCGGCGCGTAGGCGCGCTGCAGGTTGCCGTCATAGGTGACGATCTGCTTCACCTTGCTGCTGCGGCCCGAGGGCAATACGGTGATCTCGTCACCGACCGCGATCTCGCCCGCCTCGATGCGCCCCATGAATCCCCTGAAGTCATGGTGTTCGTCGGTTTGCGGGCGGCATACCCACTGCACCGGGTAACGGAAATCGGTGGTGTTCACATCGTGATCGATCACGATGTTCTCCAGCAGGTTCATCAGCGTCGTGCCCTGATACCAGTCCATGTTGTCGCCGCGATCCACCAGCATGTCGCCCACCAGGGCCGACAGCGGGATGCAGGTGATGTCGGTCAATCCGAGTTGGGCTGCGAATTCAAGATACTCCGCGCAGATCTCGGTGAAGCGTGCCTCCGAATAATCGACCATGTCCATCTTGTTGACCGCCAGCACGATATGCGGGATGCCGACCAGGCTGGCCAGATAGGTGTGGCGCCGCGTCTGCACCAGCACACCCTTGCGCGCATCGACCAGAATTACCACCAGGTTGGCGGTGCTGGCAGCGGTCACCATGTTGCGGGTGTATTGCTCGTGGCCGGGCGTGTCGCCGATGATGAACTTGCGTTTGGGCGTGGCGAAGTAGCGGTACGCCACGTCGATGGTGATGCCCTGCTCGCGTTCGGCCTGCAGGCCGTCAGTCAGCAGGGAAAAATCCACCGCGGCCATGCCGCGCTTGGCGCTGGTCTTGGAGATCGCCGAGAACTGGTCCTCGAAGATCGATTTGGAATCATGCAGCAGTCGGCCGATCAGCGTGCTCTTGCCGTCGTCCACACTGCCTGCGGTGATGAAGCGTAATAATTGTGTAGCGTTGTTCATGTTAGGGATGCCTCTAAAAATTCAAACTAATTGCTAGAACCATATCTCTTCCCTCTCTCAGGGGGAAGGTTAGGATGGGAGTGATTAGCTTGGAACATCCGCGTTTCTACCCCCTCCCTAGCCCTCCCCCTGCAAGGGGGAGGGAACCACTCAGAAGTATCCTTCTTTTTTGCGCAACTCCATTGAGGCATCCGATGTCTGGTCGTCCATGCGTGTCGCACCGCGTTCGGTGATGCGCGTGATCGCGGTTTCCGCGATGATCTCCAGTGCATTGCTGGCGGATGACTCCACCGGGCAGGTGCAGGTGATGTCTCCGACGGTACGGAAGCGCACCGTTTTCCTGATCACCTTTTCGCCATGCAGCGGCTGCACCAGCTCGCTCACCGGCATGATGCCGCCGGGTCGCTGGATCACGTCGCGTTCATGTGCAAAATAGATGTCGGGTATCTCCAGCTGCTCGCGTTCGATATATTGCCAGATGTCCATTTCGGTCCAATTTGAAATCGGAAATACGCGGATGTTCTCGCCGGGATGCACGCGGGTGTTGTAGACATCCCACAGCTCGGGGCGCTGGTTCTTTGGGTCCCACTGGCCGAACTCGTCGCGAAACGAGAAGATGCGTTCCTTGGCGCGCGACTTTTCCTCGTCACGGCGCGCACCGCCCATGCAGGCATCGAAGCCGAACTCGGCGATGGTCTCCAGCAACGTCACCGACTGGAACACGTTACGGCTTTGCATCACGCTCTTCAGCACCACGGTGCCTTTTTTGATGGAATCTTCCAGCGAACGCACGATCAACCGTTCGCCCAGTTCAGCCGCACGCTTGTCGCGGAACGCGATCACCTCGGGAAAGTTGTGCTCGGTGTCGATGTGCACCAGCGGAAACGGGAACTTCGCCGGGCGGAATGCCTTCTCCGCGAGGCGCAGCATCACGATGGAATCCTTGCCACCGGAAAATAGCAGCGCGGGATTTTTGCACTCCGCCGCAACCTCGCGCATGATGTGGATTGATTCGCTTTCCAGCGCGTCCAAATGGGTAAAGCTGTGTGTAGTCATGCTGTCTTTTGCTGTCAGTTCCATAATATTTTCCATTTGATTGATCCCGGTTCAGACCAGCTCAGCGCTATGCTCGCCTGGAACCCGCGCCGAAACCCCGGCCCCATGGGCCACTTGTGGCGCGGGGCTGGCGTGCAGCCCGCACTCTTTGTTCTCGGGGTTTTCCCACCACCAACGGCCGGAGCGAATGTCTTCTCCCGGCGTGACGGAACGGGTACAGGGCGCACAACCCAGACTGGGGTAGAACTGGTCGTGCAGCTTGTTGTACGGAACATCATGCTGACGTATGTACGTCCAAACGTCCTTGTTCGACCACTCCAGCAGCGGGTTGAACTTCTGCAAACCGTTGTCCACATCGCGGGCAGATACTTCAAGATTGCCGCGCGTCACCGCCTGAGCACGACGCATCCCGGTGATCCATGCGCCCTTGCCCGCCAGCGCACGGCGCAACGGCTCTACTTTGCGCACAAAGCAGCAGCCCTTGCGATTCTCGACGCTGTCATAGAATCCGTTGATACCGTACTCCGCGACATATTCCTCGACCAGTGCGCTGTCGGGAAAGTATACCTGCAGCGGCAGCGCATATCGATTGCGCACTGCCTGTATCAACTCATAAGTCTCCTGCGGCAGGCGCCCGGTATCCAGGCTGAACATGGAGATGCCCAGACGGCTGTTCGCGATGATATCGGTCAGCACCATGTCTTCGGCGCCCAGGCTATTGGCGAAGCACACCGGAGAATAATCACGCACCGCTGCGGCCAGCACCGTTTTCACCTGCTCTATTTTTTGCTGTAATTCACTCATAGTGCAGCCCCGCGTTGTACGCGACGAAACAGCGGCAAGCGTTGATCCGATGACGCCTGATAGGCGAGCGAGAAATCCGCCAGGCCCTTGAGCGCTTCGCGGGTGTCTTTGTCGGTTCTGGCGGCGAACACATCGAAGCCGACACGCTGCATATAGAACATCTGGTCGCGCAGCACATCGCCGATGGCGCGCAATTCGCCGCGATAACCGAAGCGGGTGCGCAGATGATAGGCGATGGAATAACCACGTCCGTCCGCGAACTTCGGAAAATCGACGGCGATCACGGCAAAGCTCGCGATGTCGCTTTGCAGGTCTTCTGCCCGTTCGTCGCTGGCCAGCCACACGCCCAGTGCGGCGCGGGATCGCAACACGTCGCGCTGCGCCTGCCACACTTTCAGCGGCACGATGACCTTTCCTGGCGCAACGACAACGCTGTCCGGCATGTCGTTCCTGTCCAGACGCAACACGGTCCAGTCGTCAGCCACGATATTTCTGTTTTTGATGATCATGTTTAAAACCTCGGCGAATAATAGGGTGTGTCATAGGATGTACCCGCTTCCAGCAACGCATATTCGGCACCGCCCAGGCCCTGTTCTGCTTCCAGCGGTGTCGCATACACATGATTCCTGAACGGGTCATGACCGATACGGCGCAGGGTCTCGATGAAGCGTTCGTCGGCAAAACGTTCGTGCACATAAACCTGCAACAGGCGGGCGATCACCTCGGGGATTTGCGCGAACGAGAAGGAGCGCCCGATGACCTTGCCCAGGCTGGTGTCGTTCCCCTGCGCGCCGCCGATCGACACCTGGTACCACTCTTCGCCGTCCTTATCCACACCGAGTATGCCGATGTGTCCGATGTGATGGTGTCCGCAGGCGTTCATGCAGCCCGAGATATTCAGTTCGATCTCGCCGATGTCGTGCTGGAAATCCAGATCATCGAAACGCTCGGCAATCGCCTTGGCCAGCGGGATGGAACGCGCATTCGCCAGCGCGCAGAAATCACCGCCCGGGCAGCAGATGATGTCGGTCAGCAGGCCGATGTTGGGCGTCGCCATACCCAGTTCCCTGGCGGCTTGCCACAACGCGAACAATTCGGATCGTTGCACATCCGCCAGCACCAGATTCTGCATGTGCGTGATACGCAACTCGCCAAAGCTGAAGCGTTCCGCCAGTTCCGCCGCGGCGTCCATCTGAGCGTGGGTCGCATCGCCCGGCGCGATGCCGGTCTTCTTCAGCGACAACACCACCGCCGCATATCCCGGCACCTTGTGCGCCTTGACGTTGCGCTGCACCCAGTTGGAGAACGCCCTGTGCTCGGACTGCTGCGCCGCCAGCGCGGCATCGTGATCCGGCAACTGTTCATAATCGGGCGCACCGAAAAAGGCCGCGACACGATCCAGCTCTTGTTGCGTGATGGTGCACGGGCCGTCCTTGGTGAACTGCCAGTCGGCTTCCACCTGGCGTTTGAACTCCGCTATTCCCAGCGCTTTCACCAGTATCTTGATGCGCGCCTTGTAGATATTGTCGCGGCGTCCGTAGCCGTTATAGACGCGCACGATGGATTCCAGATAACTGATGGCATGCTGCCAGGGCACGAAATCACAAATCTCGGTGCCGATCACCGGCGTACGCCCCAGACCGCCGCCGACCAGCACGCGAAAACCGGTTTCACCCTGCGCATTCTTCACCGCCGCCAGACCGATGTCATGCACCGCGATCGCGGCGCGGTCTTCAGTCGCGCCGGTGATGGCGATCTTGAACTTGCGCGGCAGATAGGCGAATTCGGGATGGAATGTGCTCCACTGGCGCAGTATCTCGGCATAGGGGCGCGGGTCGACGATCTCGTCGCGCGCCACACCGGCAAACTCGTCGCTGGTGATGTTGCGTATGCAATTGCCGGAGGTCTGGTTGGCGTGCATCTCCACGCTGGCCAGATCGGCCAGGATATCCGGCGCATCCTGCAGCTTGACCCAGTTGAACTGGACGTTCTGGCGCGTGGAAAAATGCCCGTAGCCGCGATCGTACTTGCGCGCGATGGCAGCCAGCATGCGCATCTGCGCCGCGCTCACCACGCCGTACGGCACGGCGACGCGCAGCATATAGGCATGGATCTGCATGTACAGGCCGTTTTGCAGGCGCAAGATACGGAATTCGTCTTCCGTCAACTCGCCGGACAGGCGGCGGCGTACCTGGTCGCGGAACTGCGCGATGCGTTCCGCGGTGATCTGATGATCGAATTGATCGTAGCGGTACATTCAACTTTCCTCCACTTCGACTTCGGCAGACAATCTCGGCTCGGCCAGATAACGCTTCGACACGGGTAGCAATGACGCGGCCGCCAGCGGGAATTTCGCGCCATACGCCAGGATGTATTCGACGTCCGCATCTTCATCGTGGCGCAATGCCATGCCGATGTATGCGTGTTCGCCGCTTTCACCGATCACCACGCCGACGCGCCCGCCGCAACCGTTGAACCAGCTGACTTGTTTCGGTTTGTTGGGTTTGTTGGTACTCATGAGTTTCCTCTCAAAATCTATAAAAACACCATACGCGTGCCGATGATCAACAACATGCTCGCCAACACCGGCCGTAACAGTCGCTCCGGCACTTTGCTGCTCAGGTGGCTGCCAAGATAGATGCCGGGCAAGGAACCCAGCAGCAGGCTGCCCAGCAACACGATATCCACCGTACCCAAAGCCAGATGCCCCATGCCGGCCACTGCGGTCAACGGCACGGCATGCACGATATCCGTGCCCACCACCTTGGCCGCCTGCATGCGCGGATACAGGAACAACAATGCAACCGTGCCCAACACACCCGCGCCCACCGATGAGATCGTCACCAGCGTGCCAACCACAATGCCGGTGACGATGGTCGCAGCGGGAAGATGACGATGATGCAACTCGTACACCGTGCCATCCGCACGCAGCGCCAGCTTCTTGACCCAGCCCTTCAGCAGCAGCGCGGCGGCGGTCAGCAACAGCGCCACGCTCAACACCCCGGTCACCAGCCTGCCCAGCATCAGCGCGTCCAGCGCCAGAAATTTCAGCAGGATGATGGTGATCACGGCAGCGGGCAGGCTACCCAGGCTGAGCAGGCCCACCACTTTCCAGTCCACCGTGCCGCGCCGGCCATGCACCCAACCGCCCAGTGTCTTGGTCAGCGATGCATAGAGCAGATCGGTGCCGACTGCAGTGGCCGGTGAAACACCGAACAGCAGCACCCGCAACGGCGTCATCAGCGAGCCGCCGCCCACCCCGGTGACGCCGACGATCAGCCCGACCAGAAAGCCGGATAATGTGTAGATCCAGTCCATGCGCTAGTGCTTTTTAAAAAACATGGGCGCATTCTAGGACGCAGTCTTTATATCTCTAAATACTTTTATGCTAGTATCTTATAGCTTATAAATATAATGAGGTGACAACATGAATTTGCAGCAACTGAGATTTTTTAACGAGATCGTCCGCCGGGGATTGAACATCTCCGATGCCGCCAGCGCGCTGTACACTTCGCAGCCCGGCATCAGCAAGCAGATCAAATTACTGGAACAGGAATTGGGTATCGAGATCTTCGTGCGCAATGGCAAACGCATCGTCGCGATCACCGAACCTGGCAAAGCAGTGCTGGCCATCGCCCAGCGCATGCTGCACGATGCCGGTAATCTCAAGCAGGTCGCCGAGGAATTCCACTCGCAAGACAACGGCAACCTGACCATCGCCACCACGCACACGCAGGCGCGCTATGCCTTGCCGCCAACGGTCAAGCAATTCATCAAGCGCTATCCGGGCGTCAAGCTGGGCCTGCACCAGGGCAACCCGACGCAGATCGCCGAACAGGTTCTGAGCGGAGAAGCTGACATCGGCATCGCCACCGAAAGCCTGGCGCTGTATGACGAACTGGTCACACTGCCCTGCTACGAATGGAACCATTGCGTGATCGCGCCGCTCAAGCACCCGATACTTTCAGAGAAGAAACTGACGCTGGCCAAGATCGCCCAATACCCCATCATCACCTACGATTTCGCCTTCAGCGGCCGCGGCAAGATCAACGCCGCGTTCGAGGCGGCCAACATCCAGCCGAACATCGCGCTCACCGCGATCGATGCGGACGTGATCAAAACCTATGTGGAATTGGGATTGGGC
>JBBQNH010000034.1:0-22258 GCA_038329705.1 Burkholderiales bacterium
TTCGAACGCGTCCTTGTATCGATTGCGAAGATCTATCACCGGCTGCATGTTGACCTCGTTGAAGGTGGTCAGGATCGCGGCGTTCTGTTGCGATTGCAGCAAGCGCTCGGCGATACGCTGGCGGATGCGCGTCATCGCCACGCGCTGTTCAGGACGGTTGCCAGACGGGGCGATGCCTGGCACGGATTGCTGTTCGTTGTTGCCCGACGGCCGCGCTTGGGGAGCTTTCTGCATCGCATTCAACACGTCATCCTTGGTGACACGTCCGCCGCGTCCGCTGCCTTGCAAGTTGCCGGCATCGACCTCTTTTTCGCGCGCCAGTTTGCGCACCGAGGGCGAAACAGCAGAACCGGCTGCTGCCTGCGGGGCAGACGATTTCTCAACAGCTGCGGCAGTATCGATCTGGGCGATCAGCTCTTCGCTGGCCACCTTTTCGCCATCTCCCTTGATGATCTTGATCAGCACGCCGCTCTTGGTAGCGGGCAATTCGAGCACCACTTTGTCGGTCTCGACGTCGATCAGGTTCTCACCCTCGCTCACCGCATCGCCGACCTGCTTGTGCCAGGTAAGTAACGTTGCTTCGGACACTGATTCGGATAATTGCGGCACTTTGATTTCAATGATGGTCATTTATTTTGCTCCTCGGATTATTTTGGACGTCCAGATCGGGGCGGAATGCAGCCTCGATTACCGCCTTTTGTTGTTCCTGGTGCACTGCCAGATAACCGGCAGCGGGTGCCGCGGATGAGGGACGCAGCGCATAAGCGAGACTCATACCCTTGCGCATATGGCGCAGCAGATAATGCTGGATACGATGCCACGCACCCTGGTTGCCCGGCGCTTCCTGGCACCATACCACTTCGGTTGCGTTCGGATACGCGTCGATCTGCGCGGTAAAGTCGTCGTGCGGAAATGGGTAGACTTGCTCGATGCGGATGATCGCCATATCGCTGATGCCTTTGGTACGGCGGGCGGCAAGCAGTTCGTAATAGATCTTGCCACTGCACGCGATGATCCGGCGTACCTTGCCGGCATCCAGCTCATCCGTTTCGCCGATCACCGGATGGAATCTGCCCTGTGTAAAACTCGACAGCGGTGAAGCTGCATCCTTGCTGCGCAACAAACTCTTGGGTGTGAATACGATCAGCGGTTTACGCATCGGGCGCAACATCTGGCGACGCAACAGGTGAAACATCTGCGCCGGTGAAGAGGGGATACATACCTGTATGTTGTAATCCGCGCACAACTGCAAATAACGCTCGACGCGACCAGAGGAATGCTCTGCGCCCTGCCCCTCATATCCGTGCGGCAGCAGCATCACCAACCCGCACTTCCTGCCCCACTTCACTTCTCCGGACGCAATGAACTGGTCGATCACCACTTGCGCGCCATTGGCAAAATCGCCGAATTGTGCTTCCCAAAGTACCAGAGATGATGGCTCTGTAGTTGCATATCCATACTCAAAACCCAACACGCCTTCTTCCGACAACAACGAATCAATCACCACAAAATCTACCTGGCTTGGTGAAAGATTTTGCAGTGGTGTGTGCACGCCATCACCCTGTTCCACGCGTTTCTGGTCATGCCATACAGCGTGGCGGTGAAAGAATGTGCCACGCTGGCAATCCTGTCCGGTGAGCCGCACCGGATATCCTTCGGTGAGCAGTGTTGCGTAAGCGAGATTTTCCGCCATGCCCCAGTCCAGCGGCAAATCCCCGCGCGCCATCGCGGCTCGGTCCTCGACGATTTTCTGCACACGAGAATGCAGGATGAAATTATCCGGAATGGTGGTCAATGATTTTGCCAACTGCTGCAATTGCTCCAGCGGCACGGCTGTGTTCACAGCCATATCCCACCTGACATCATCCCTGAACGGGGTCCAGTCAGAGGCGGTCCTGGTAGCGCTCTTTTCCAGAGCAGGCTGGATCGAGTTGCGACCTTCATCCATCGCTTTGCGATAGTCCGCAACCATCTGGTCGGCTTCTCCCGGCTGAATCACACCTTGCTCCACCAGACGCCGGCCGTACAAGGCGCGAGTACCCGGGTGTTCGCGGATAAAGCTGTACATCAACGGTTGCGTGACCCAGGGTTCGTCCTGCTCGTTATGCCCCAGCTTGCGGAAGCACACCATATCGATCACCACGTCCCGCTTGAACTGCATGCGGTAATCCAGCGCGATCTCGGTGACCAGCATGACCGCGTCCGGGTCATCCGCATTCACATGCAGGATCGGCGCATCGATCATTTTTGCGATATCGGTGCAATACGAACTGGAACGGGTGTCGCGGATATCGGACACGGTAAAACCGATCTGGTTATTGACGATGATGTGCACCGTGCCACCGGTACCATAACCCCGGGTTTGTGACATCGCCAGCGTTTCCATCACCACACCCTGACCTGCAAATGCGGCATCACCATGTATCAGTATCGGAATCACTTTTGAACCGTCATGATCCTTGCGTCTGTGTTGGCGGGCGCGCACCGAACCTTCCACCACCGGATTGACGATCTCCAGATGAGAGGGATTGAAGGCCAGCGCAACATGCATTTCGCCACCCGGCGTGGCGATGTCCGCGGAAAAACCCTGGTGATATTTGACATCACCGGAAGTCAGATGCTCGGCATGGATGCCCTCGAATTCTGCAAACAGCATGCCCGGCTGTTTGCCGAGGATATTCACCAGCACATTCAACCGTCCGCGATGTGCCATACCGATCACGGCCTCCTGCACACCCTGCGCACCTGCCCGCTGCAACAAATGATCGAGCGACGAGATCAAAGTCTCGCCACCTTCCAGGGAGAAACGTTTTTGCCCCACGAATTTGGTATGCAGGTAGCGTTCCAGGGTTTCCGCCGCGGTGATCCGCTCCAGGATGCGACGCCGCATCTCCGCATCATATCCGGGCTCACCGCGCGAACTTTCCAGACGATTCTGCAACCAGCGCTTGGTTGCCACATCACCGATATACATGTATTCGGCACCGATGCTGCCACAGTAGGTCTGGCGCAATAATTTGAGAATCTCGCGCAAGGTCATGCGCGCTCCGCCCACCAGCGAACCGGTATCGAAGGTGGTATTCATATCCGCTTCATTCAATCCATAGTGCGCCGGATCGAGCTCGGCAACCACCGGTTTGTCAAAACGTTCCAGTGGATCGAGGTTCGCGACGCGCATTCCGAGAAAGCGATGTGCGCTGATGAGCTGCAATACGAATACCTGTTTGCGCTCCAGCTCTGCATCCGGTGTCAGGAAGGGCCCGTGACTGGCCTTGGGTAAAGCCGCAAAATTGCGCTGGATCTGGCTATGGGATTGGTCTTGTGTGCCGACGGGCAGTTGTGGAAGCGCGTCGAAATAGCTACGCCACTCCAACGGGACAGTGCACGGATCAGCCAGATACTGCTCATACAATTCTTCGATAAAGGGCGCGTTGGCTCCGAACAACAATGAGCTTTCCTGCATCCACTGCATAAAGTTGTCAGGTTTGTTCAACGCTTCTCCACCGGAACGTAATCACGCTTGACGGCACCCCGATATAACTGACGCGGACGACCAATCTTCTGTTCCGCATCTCCAACCATCTCGCTCCATTGCGACACCCATCCTATGGTGCGCGCCAGCGCAAAGATCACAGTGAACATATTGGTCGGAATACCCAATGCGCGCAGCACGATGCCGGAGTAAAAATCCACATTCGGATACAACTTGCGTTCGATGAAATACGGGTCGCTTAGCGCAACGCGCTCCAGCTCCATCGCCAACTCAAACAATTTGTTGTTCTCAAGCTCGAGCTCCTTGAGCACTTCATAGCATGTCTGTCTCATGACGCTGGCACGCGGGTCCATATTCTTGTAGACACGGTGACCAAAACCCATCAGGCGATATTTTTTGTCCTTCACGCCCTGCACATATTCCTTCACACGCGACACATCGCCGATCTGCTCAAGCATATTCAGCGCGGCTTCATTGGCACCCCCGTGAGCAGGCCCCCACAGTGCGGCGATACCGGAAGCGACACAGGCAAAAGGATTCGCCCCGCTGGAACCGGCCAAACGCACCGTTGCGGTGGAAGCATTTTGCTCATGGCAGGCATGCAGGATGAAAATACGCTCCAGCGCCCGCACCAGCACGGGATTCTGCACATAGTCCTCCGAAGGAACACCGAACATCATGTACATGAAGTTTTCCACATAGCTCAGGCTGTTCTTGGGATACATGAACGGGTAGCCGGTGTTGTATTTGTAGGCCATTGCGGCGATGGTCGGAACTTTGGCGATCAGCCGCATCGCGGAAATCTCGCGATGCTCCGGGTTGTTCACATCCAGCGAGTCGTGGTAGAACGCCGACAGCGCCCCCACCACGCCCACCATCACTGCCATCGGGTGCGCATCGCGGCGGAACCCGTTGTAAAACCGTGCCAATTGGTCGTGTACCATGGTATGCATCGTGACCTTCTGGTTGAATGCCGTCTTTTGTTGCACATTCGGCAATTCACCGTTCATCAACAGATAACATACCTCGAGAAAATTCGATTTTTCGGCGAGCTGTTCGATGGGGTAACCGCGGTAAAAAAGCAACCCGGCATCGCCGTCAATAAAAGTGATATCCGAAATGCAACTGGCCGTAGCGGTAAAAGCTGGATCATATGTAAATATCCCGAGCTTACTGATATCCCGAATATCCACCACCTCCGGCCCCAGCGTCCCCGAGAGGATTGGCAATTCCACGCTGCGCCCGTCGTCCAGTGTCAGCGTAGCGACACGTTGCTTGTTCTCCATCGGTATTCCTCCAGTGTATGAGCGCCTTCAGGACGCTCTGATCATTTCCAGCAACGCCTGGTGACTTTCCTGCGCCGCTTCCTGTTTGCCCGCAATCATATCCCAGAGTGGGTTGTCAGGTGTATCCAGCAATTCTTCGAAGGCCTGCTGTTTTGCCTTGTCGAGCTGCGCATAATGTTGTTCAATAAAACGGCCCAGTACAATATCCAGTTCAAGCAAGCCCCGCCTGCTCCGCCAGCGTATCCGTTCCAGATTCTTCATACCATGCGTTTGACCATCATATCCTTGATCTTGCCGATGGCCTCTGTCGGATTCAGCTCCTTGGGACATACATCAACGCAATTCATGATGGTGTGACAACGGAACAATCGATACGGATCTTCCAGATCATCGAGGCGTTCACTGGTGGCCTGATCGCGGGTATCGGCAATGAAGCGGTATGCCTGCAACAATCCTGCCGGCCCGACGAACTTGTCCGGGTTCCACCAGAACGAAGGACAAGCGGTCGTGCAGCAACCGCACAGGATGCATTCATAAAGACCGTTCAGATGCGCGCGCTGGTCGGGAGATTGCAGACGCTCGGTCTCGGGCGGAGGATCGTTATTGATCAGGTAGGGTTTGACGGAATGATATTGCTTGAAGAACTGGGTCATGTCCACGATCAGGTCGCGTATCACCGGCAGCCCCGGCAAGGGACGTAATTCCACCGGCTCCTTGAGCGTATGCAGCGGCGTGATGCATGCCAGCCCGTTGCGCCCGTTGATGTTCATCGCATCCGAACCGCACACTCCCTCGCGGCAGGATTTGCGCAGCGACAGACTGTCATCCTGCTCCTTTATCATCAGCAGTGCGTCGAGCAGCATCTTGCCCTGGGTACTGTCGTCATGCCTGATGTCCAGATCATAGTCCTGCATATAGGGCGCGGTGTCGATGTCCGGGTTGTAACGGTAGATACGAAACTTCATGGCCTGCTCCTGATCAAGGCGATTGTCTGATTGATAGACATCTTTACTGCACATCCTTCGTCGTTGCCAGCAACCAATCCTGAAGGACAGTTCATCTCCCCCAAAAACACCGATCCCGGCAACAAATCATTCATGTCGTTCCGCCCACTTTATGTAGTTACAAACAGTCTTAATAGACCCGCGCCTTCAACGGAAACGAATCTACCGAAAGCGGCTTCAATCGAACCGGTTTGTAATCGAGCCGGTGGCCTTCGCGAAAATACAGGCTGTGCTTGAGCCAGTTCACATCGTCGCGCTGCGGAAAATCGTCCCGCGCATGGGCGCCGCGACTTTCCTGGCGCGCCTGTGCAGCAACCATGGTCGCCTGGGCTACCTCGATCAGATTGTCCAGTTCCAGCGCTTCGACGCGCGCCGTATTGAATACCATACTTTTGTCCCGAATCTCGGTGTTGGTGGCCCGTTCGGCGATCTGCTTGATCTGCTCGACCCCTTCGGCGAGCAAGCCGGGGAAGCGGAACACCCCGCAATGTTTCTGCATGGTCCTGCGCATCGCATCACCCACCTCGGGCACACGCTCACCGTTCTTCTGGTTTTCCAGGCGCGCCAACCGGGCCAGCGGGCGATCGGCGGCATCGACAGGCAAGGGCTTGGGATGAGGATTGTTCTTCAGGTCCTCGATGATCTGCCTGCCAGCTTCACGCCCGAACACGATCAGGTCGAGTAATGAATTACAACCCAGACGATTCGCACCATGCACCGACACACAGGCGCATTCGCCCACCGCATAAAATCCGTGCACCACTTCATCGGGACCGGTCTTGTAGGGAGCGACGACCTGGCCGTGAAAATTGGTCGGGATGCCACCCATCATGTAGTGCGCAGTCGGCACCACCGGGATCGGGGCCTTGGCTGGATCGACGTGCGCAAACTTGATCGCGATCTCGCGGATGCCGGGCAAACGCTGACGGATCACGTCATCGCCAAGATGATCGAGTTTAAGCATCACGTGATCGCCATGCTTGCCGCAACCACGTCCTTCATTGATTTCGATGGTCATCCCGCGCGATACCACATCGCGGCTGGCCAGGTCTTTTGCATTCGGCGCGTATTTCTCCATGAAGCGTTCGCCATCCTTGTTGACCAGATAACCGCCCTCGCCACGCACCCCTTCGGTGATCAGCACACCGGCGCCATAAACACCGGTCGGATGAAACTGAAAAAACTCCATGTCCTCGAGCGGGATCCCGGCGCGCGCGGCCATCCCCAGCCCGTCACCGGTATTGATAAACGCGTTGGTGCTGGACTGGAAAATGCGCCCCGCCCCGCCGGTGGCAAATAATGTGGCGCGTGCCTGGAAGATCATCGTTTCACCCGTCTCGATCTCCATCGCCGTGACGCCGAGAACATCGCCGTCTTCATCCCGGATCAGGTCTAGTGCCATCCACTCGGTGAAGAAATGCGTGTTGGCTTTCACGTTCTGCTGATACAGCGTATGCAGCAAAGCGTGACCGGTACGATCAGCTGCCGCACAGGCGCGGTCCACCGGCGTCTTGCCGTATTCCTGCATGTGTCCGCCGAACGGACGCTGATAGATCTTGCCGGCATCGGTGCGGTCGAACGGCATGCCGAAATGTTCCAATTCGTAGACCACTTCGGGGGCGGCACGGCACATGAATTCGATGGCGTCCTGATCACCGAGATAGTCTGAACCTTTCACCGTGTCATACATATGCCAGTGCCAGTTGTCCTCCTTGATATTGCCCAGCGACGCGGCAATACCACCCTGCGCTGCCACGGTGTGCGAGCGGGTCGGGAACACCTTGGACAAGACTGCCACCTTCAGCCCTGCATGCGCGAGTTGCAATGCCGCGCGCATCCCCGCTCCTCCCGCACCGACTACCACCACGTCAAAAGTTCTTTTTGCAACTGCCATTACATTCCCCACAAAATTTCAACTGACCATATTGCATAAAGCAGCAACGCCAGGACCACCAACACATGGATCACCAATCGTACAGCTGCAGACTTGACGTAATCCATCACGATGTCGCGTATGCCAACCCACGCGTGATAGAACAGGCTCAACATGAACAGCAATGTGAACGTACGGACTGCCAGACTGGAGAATAGCCCGGTCCATGCGTCATAACCGAAATCGGGCTGCATCAGCAGATAAGCAGCCAACACAACGAAGTACACCGCCATCAATATCGCGGTGATGCGCTGAATCAGCCAGTCGCGCAATCCATAGTGCGCACCGACAACGACGCGGTTCACCATAGTTTAACCCCCAGCAATACCGTCAGCGCCAGACTCACCGCCATCACCACCTTACTGCTATTACGTGCCTGGGCAAGGTTCCGCACCAGATGAAAGTCAACCGCGAGATAGCGTAATCCGGCGCAAAAATGATGCAGTAATGCCCAAAGCAAACCGATCAGGATGATCTTGATGAAGGGGTTTCCCAACACCCCGATCAACTGTGTGTAAGTCTCGATGGAGGCCAGACTGTATTGCCACATCAGTAACAGAAAGGGCAGCGACATGAACAACAATAGTCCGCTAAAACGATGGAGTATGGAAACGATACCGGGTAGCGGCAACCTGATTTTATGCAGGGCGAGGTGCTTCGGGCGATGTTTATTCATTTCTGATTTATGACATGGCTTAAAGGCGAATAAACGCAATGGTACACCTTTTGCCCAGCATGAGAAAAATCAGGCTGCATTGCTCACAATCATTGTGCCAAATGATAATCAAGCCGAATGTACCCGAAAGCACAAAAATATCATTAAATCAGAATATGCTATTCAGCAAATAAAATATGCCGGAAATAATATGTCGTGGATAAGGGAGTGAACATTCCATCATCCGGATTGTCCACTTTGCGTATTGGGCGATTACAGGTGCGCCCTTTACACGAATCTTGCCGGTTGATATGCTTACCACCAGTCAAACACTTGTTTGTTTTTCAATCACATTACGTTACCGAGGGATAATCATGCACAAGTCACTACTCACTACTTTAATCGTCTCGATCGCATTGCCGATGTCAGCTTTTGCCGCAGACAGCTATACCGTGGATCCGAATCACACCTACCCGCACTTCAGCATCAGCCATCTGGGGTTTTCGACCATGCATGGCCGGTTTGACAAGACCAGCGGTTCGGTAACCCTGGATCGCGCTGCGAAAACCGGCTCGGTGGATATCGCGATTGAAACTGGCTCGGTCAGCACCGGCTTTGTAAAGCGCGACGATCATCTGAAATCCCCTGATTTTTTTAACGCAGCGGAATTCCCCACCATCACCTACAAATCTACAGCAGTGCATTTCAACGGCGATAAACTTGCCAGCGTAGACGGCAACCTGACCATCTCGGGTGTCACAAAACCGGTGACCCTGACAATAGACGAATTCAACTGCGGCACGAATCCAATGAACAAAAAAGACGAGTGTGGTGCCGCCGCCAGCGCCCAGATCAAACGCTCTGACTTTGGCGTCAAGTATGGCCTGCCTGCGATAGGCGATGATGTGAAGCTGGTGTTCGAGATCGAAGCCGTCAAAAACTGAATGGCATCACAACAACAAAAAGCAGCCCTCACAGGCTGCTTTTTTTGCGCCTACGCTGTTACAAGTTCACCGCAAACTTCAAACCAAATATATCCAGGGCGGACGTTCGAATCGTAATGTAGTAGAGTAAAAGAGTAATCTCATTTTTAGATGGCGCGAAAGTGCGCACCGAAATGTACCGTTGAAAGGAGCAATAAGATGACTCAGCCAACGACTAACCAGATGCTATCTTTTCTTGACCCGGCAAGACCACAGCCATGGGCCAGCTTCATCGAGCAGATCGACAGGGTGGCGCCACATCTCGATAAACTCGGCTACTGGCTGGAAACCCTGAAACATCCGAAGCGTGCGCTCTTTGTCGGCATACCGATTCAGTTGGATGACGGTACGCTGGCACATTTCGAGGGGTATCGGGTCCATCACAATCTATCGCGTGGCCCCGGCAAGGGCGGTGTGCGTTTTCATCCCGGGGTGACCATGAATGAAGTCATGGCGCTGTCGGGTTGGATGACCATCAAATGTGCTGCCTTGAACCTGCCCTTCGGCGGCGCAAAAGGGGGGGTAAGGGTCGATCCGTCATCGTTGTCGGTGACCGAGCTGGAACGGCTGACGCGCCGATATACCTCGGAGATCGGGATCCTTATCGGCCCGAACAAGGATATTCCCGCCCCGGATGTAGGGACCAACGAACAGACCATGGCCTGGATGATGGATACCTATTCCGTCAATCAGGGCGCCACGGTGTCCGGCGTGGTGACCGGCAAGCCTATCAGTCTGGGTGGCAGCCTTGGACGTCGCGAGGCAACCGGCCGCGGTGTGTTTGTCACGGCCCGCGAAGCCGGTTTGCGCCAGGGGATCGCGATCAAGGATGCCCGTGTCGTGGTGCAGGGCTTCGGCAATGTGGGTTCGGTGGCTGCGCAATGTTTCGTCGCGGCCGGTGCGCGCATCGTGGCACTCCAGGATGCCAGCGGCAGTGTGGCCAATCCGGCCGGAATCGATGTCGAAGCGGCCATTGCATTGGTCAAAGCCGGCGGACGCCTAATTGATTTACCGGGCGTTGAAACGATCAGCGGGGATGATTTCTGGCTGGTGCCCAGCGAATATCTGGTACCGGCAGCGCTCGAAGGGCAGATCGATGCGGCACTCGCGGAACGACTAGACACCAGGATCATCGTCGAGGGCGCCAACGGTCCGACACTGCCGGAAGCGGATGATGTGCTTGCGGTTCGCGGCATCACTGTCGTACCCGATGTGATTGCCAACGCCGGCGGCGTGACGGTCAGCTATTTTGAGTGGGTACAGGATTTCTCGAGCTTTTTCTGGAGTGAACCGGAAATCAATGACCGGCTGGAAAAGATCATGGCAGCCGCGTTCCATGCAGTGGCCGATCTCGCCGTGGAACGCAAGGTATCGCTACGCACCGCCGCGTTCATCATCGCATGCACCCGGGTATTGGCAGCGCGCGACCGGCGCGGCTTGTATCCATAAACCCACTGCGAAACTGTCAAACCAAGTGGCGATGCAGTTTACTTAATCGCTGACGGACACTGTTTCGTGACAATAAAATCTTGTATTGTCTTTTGACCAACTTGAGAGGGCTGCTTTTCGGAAAGCGGACGTAGCGATTTTCTAAAACCGGACGTTCAACATCTTGCATAACCGGCTGCTCAAAACTGTATCGCAAAAATGAAATCCCAGTGGATCGACATTAAACGATTTCGTGATTGATACAAACACAGCATACTAGTCATGCACTACCCACAGACCCGACCAAAAAAACTTCAGGATTCAACAGGCATGACAGATATTGTAAATAAATTCATGAGTGGACTGACTGATGACAATGGTAAAAGCGCCGCATTAGCTGATATTAAATTGATGTTGAGCCGGGTACAGGCAGAGACTGAAATATATCATCTTGTGATTGATAAACAACATTCTGATCAATGGGATGAAGAAAACTCAGATGATTTTCAGGATGCAATTGGCCGGGACATCATCAACCATTACCATACTGGTAATTCACTCGGCATAATTGTATTCAATGACGGTGAGCAGCCCATCCTGCTGATGCATTACAGCAAAACGACTGGCTGGGAAGGGGTCAATATTGACAAAAGACTTCGTCCGCAATTTAAAACCCAAATAGTCTCCCAACCGCCTGGTGACTGATTCAGTCTTGTCAGTTTTCCAAGATCGCGGATGTCTGCTTATGGCACATAGCGGTAGTTCAAAGTAGTGGCAACGATCGGCAGCAATAGCCGAAGATGAGTCGCACATCGCTATTTGATCATTCATGAAATCCTGAGTTAATAGATCACCCAACATTTTCTATAATCCAAAAAAACGGTGCCCATTCCACTTTGGCGCACCCTTCCATTCAAGACTTTATCGTCACGAAACTGTTACGGAAAATCACCAACCCGACTCGCGTTCCGGCGTTGCCGTGATCTTGTGCACGCTCAGGTCGGTGCCGTTGAATTCTTCCTCGGGCGTCAGGCGGATACCAACCAGTTTTTTCAGCACGCCGTAAACCACCAATCCACCGATCAAAGCGATCCCCACGCCGAGCAGCGTGCCGCCCAATTGTGACATGAAGGCGACACCGCCCCGGCCTCCCAGCGCCTTGAGGCCGAATATCCCGGCCGCGATCCCGCCCCATGCGCCGCACAGTCCATGCAACGGCCAAACACCGAGCACATCGTCTATCTTCCAGCGGTTTTGCGTGAGCGTGAACATCGACACGAACAACGCGCCCGCTACGGCGCCGACAACCAGCGCGCCGATCGGGTGCATCAGGTCGGAACCGGCGCAGATCGCCACCAGTCCGGCCAGCGGGCCGTTATGCACGAAACCCGGATCGTTCTTGCCCATCCACAACGCAGCCAGCGTACCGCCCACCATCGCCATCAGCGAATTCACCGCAACCAGCCCGCTGATGTTGTCTATGGTTTGCGCCGACATCACGTTGAAGCCGAACCACCCGACCGTGAGTATCCATGCGCCCAAGGCAAGGAACGGGATACTGGAGGGCGGATGCGCAGAGATACGACCTTCCTTGTTGTAACGGCCGCGCCGCGCGCCGAGCATCATCACTGCCGCCAGCGCGATCCAGCCGCCTACGGCATGCACCACCACCGAACCCGCGAAGTCATGGAACTCCGCGCCAAATGTCGTATTCAGCCAACCCTGGATACCGTAATGATGATTCCACGCGATGCCTTCAAAGAATGGATAGACAAATCCGACCAGCATAAAGGTCGCCGCCATTTGCGGATGGAACTTGGCACGCTCGGCGATCCCGCCAGAAACGATGGCCGGGATCGCCGCAGCAAAGGTCAGCAGAAAAAAGAACTTCACCAGTTCGTAGCCGCTCTTTTGCGCAAGCTGTTCCGCGCCAACAAAGAAGTTGGTGCCATAGGCGATCACATACCCGATGAAAAAATAGGCCAGCGTGGACATCGCAAAGTCAGTCAAAATTTTGACCAGTGCATTGACCTGGTTTTTCTTGCGCACCGTGCCCAGCTCCAGAAAGGCAAAGCCGGCGTGCATCGCCAGCACCATGATGGCGCCGAGCAAAATGAACAGGGTATCGTTGTTGATCTTCAGATTTTCCACACTTCCTCCTCGGGTGCATACCGTGTACGGTATACATTTTGTTTTTTTATTTGGTTAATTGCTTTCGATACAACTGGTGAAGGGCGCTAATCTTGCCAGTTGTTGAGATATTTTTCCAGCCAGAACAAGCCGACAATGGTCTTGCTTTCGTTGATCTTGCCCAGCCGTATCCACTCTATCGCCTCAGGCAGGGACAACTCGAACACTTCCAGGAACTCGCCCTCATCCAGATTGCTTCCCTGATGTGTCAAACCGCGCGCCAGAAAATATTCCATGCGCTCGTCGGCGTAGCCGATGCAAGGCCAGGCCGTGGTGAGATGGATCCATTCCTTGGCCACATAGCCGGTTTCTTCCAGCAACTCGCGCTGCGCGCAAACCAGGATATCTTCACCGTGGTCGATCTTGCCCGCGGGCAGTTCGATGAACTCCCGTTGCGGCGGATAACGGTATTGCCGTTCCATCACCAGATTGCCGTTGTCCAGCATCGCCAGCACCGCGACTGCACCCGGATGGGCGATGTATTCACGGCTGCTCAACGCACCATCCGGCAGCATCACGCTGTCCTTGTGCACGCGCATGAAGTCCCCTTCGTACACCAGGACACTTGCCACGCGGGTTTCTTTCAGTTCCATGTCTGTTCCTTCGTTATCTGTACCGAATTTTCAGTGCCGGGCCCTCACCCTATCGCTGATGGGCAGCGGCTTGTTTCCGTACCATATCTGCAAGCTGCCATCGACCGGTCTTGTCATACAGGCTCGCCAGATTTACTGCCGCCTCGTGGTTACCCGGCTTGATCGACAGCGCCTTCTCATACAAGGCGATCGCCTGATCGGACTGGCCGCGCACCCACGCCAGATTGCCAAGACCTGACCACGCGTCAGAATTTATCGGGTCGATCTTCACCGCCGCCTGCAAATAAGACTCGCTTTGCACCAAATCATTTTTTATACCGTTGATCGTGCCGAGTGCCACCAGACTGTCCACCCGTGACTCCGGTGTTCTGGATTTGTGCAGTGCGAGCAGATAATTCTTTTCTGCTGACGCATAGTCTTCACGGTTAAAGTAAAACTGGCCCAGTCCGCGAAAGCCGAGGGCCTCCTCCGGTGCGTCCTGGGTCACCTTTGTGTATATCGACTTGTTATCATGCCACGCGGGTATCTGATTCCAGGTGAGCAGGCTATAACAGGCAACGATTGACGCACATGAAGCCAAGAGGGGCGTCTTCAAGCGGGGGTAAGCAACATTCAGGTAGTCGTAGAGAATAGCCACAAATATTGCCGACCCTGCCATCGGAACGTAGAGATAGCGGCCCGCAAAGAAACCATCGGTGTAAAACGCGAGCAGGATGCCGGGCCAAAAAAAACCGATCGCCCAGACAAAAGCAAACATCATATTTTTGCGTTTGGCCACATCGAATGATCGCCAGGAAAACCCTATCAATGCGACAAGGATAATCGCGCTGATAATGCCAAGCATGGAGGATACCGAATGATCTGGCGGCTTGATATAGAACGGAATGTGGACAGGCAATATCAATATCTGGATATATCCCAGTGCAAAATCCACGACTTTCGAAAATTGCGATAGATCAATTGCGCTCAGCTGCTCAGCTTTGCCAAGCGCAAGGTTGCGGGCGATCAGATACCCCGCGATCACCACCGTTTGCAGCAAAATGACAAGCGGTTGGATCTTTCTTCTGTAGATCAAATCATGTGCCACCACGACGAGCGGAAATACAAAGGCGACCTCCTTGCTCCACAAACCCAGCTGAAAACAAATCAGCGACAAACCCAGATAACGCCATTTTTTGTCACTGCCGGGATTTTTGTCATTGGCAAGATGATCGGAAAAAGCCCGGTGCGCCAGCATCGCAGACAACAGAAAAAACGCCACGAGTGGGTCGATCCCGCCGCTTATCCAGGCCACTGACTCGACCCTGGCCGGATGCAGCGCAAAAATCGCAGCGCCAAACATGGCTGCCGTTGCAGAGCCTGATACCAGCTTGCGTATCAGCGCATAGACCAGACATGTATTGGCCAGGTGAAGCAGCAGTAAAAATGCATGGTAGCCAAACGGATTGCTACCCCACAACGCATGGTTCAGCAACATGGGCATTAAGTTCATGGGGCGGTAGAGCGGCTCGCCCTTGATCTCCTGCACGGAGTTTTCCCAGACGCCCTTGGTAAAATATCTTTCGATATCGCCTATGTTACGTATGTACGGGTTGTCCCTGACAAACGGAATATCGTCGATGACAAAGTCGCCGCTCAGGCTGGGCATATAGACAAAAATGGTTGCCATGAGCAGCACCAGCAGGCCGAGATGCTTATTCAATCCTGAAGACATTAATTTCTGCATCGACAACCTCTAATTTTCCGGGTTGGTTTGTTCGGGCTGGCTATCCTTGCCCGCTCGCTTGCGGCATTCGGCCGCAGCAGTATCCGCTTGCGCAACTTGCCCGCTCGATTTGTACACGGCCACCAGCAGGCAATACGCCCGATCATCCGGCGGCGATTGCTGCAAAGCTGCATTGAGCGGTGCCTCGGCCTCGGCGATATTTCCGGAACCGATCAGGGCCAATCCAAGATTCCTGAAAGCGATCCCGCGCAAGTTCTCAGGCATGAGTTGCGACTCGGCTGCCGCGCGCAAATGAACGACTGCATGTTTGGCTTTATGAACACCCAGCATCCATAATCCGGCGTTGTAGCGCACTGACGGATCATCCGGAAATCCCTTGGCCAACTTCTCCCATTCACTTTCAAGCTTGCTCAGGTTCTTCCCATAAAAAAAGTATACCGAACCGTTCCAGCTGGCGTCGGCAGGCCGTTGTTGGTAGTCGGTCCGGAGTTTCTCCAGAAAAGACATCGCTGCCTCGGGCCGGCCCGAGCTTATCCCGACGCTGACGGCATAGTCGGCCTTGATGACGTTGATCATCCTGTCGCGAAGCTCGGGCATGGGTATGCTGCCCGCCAGTTTGTAGGCTTCGGGATATAGACCCTGCGGCAACAACACATTGTTTATCTCGAACATGGCCGGAATATAGTATCCGGGATAGGCGCTTAAATCGGCGTTATACAGCGCATCCATGCTGCGCCAATCGCGCGGGCGCTCGATGGTCTGGTACGCCCACGGCAACACCGCCGCAAGCAGCAGAATGATGCGTGGAACACAACTCAGGCGCCACAGCAATGCCACGATGAGCAATATGGCGGGCCACACCGCAAAGGTCAGATAGCGATCGGAAACCAGCGAAGGAGGATGATTCGGCATCAGTTGCATGTACGGGATGCACATCAACAGGAAGGCGATCAGCGCAAAACCCTCGAGCGACCGCTTGCGCAGGACCAGTAATCCGCCCGCCAGCGCGGCTATCATGACCCCCACACCGATACCAACCATCAAATAAAGGTTGGCATCCTCGAACACCGGGTATAAAAAGTGGCGGCTTCCCGGGGTGACGGCAAGACAGGCCAGCCAGCCCAGAGCGGCAAATATCCGGGTGAGCGCCTCTATACCGAAATAAAACGGCATGCTGTCGAAACTTTGATTCTTGGCAACAAAGACCATCGTCATGATCGCTGCGAGAGACAGTATAGCGAATGGCCAAAGCAACATGGATCGGCGCCTTGCCTGTTTCGGGATATCCAGCCAGAAAAGCACCCAGAGTAGCGCAATCAGCGGGGCCACACCGACATACGAAGATTTCGAGAACATCATCGCAACAAGGGCTATCAGCGTTGCCACCGCATGGCACCTGGACAGCCCCTGCTCCCGCCTGGCACTCACGGCAAACCATATCGCGAACATCGCAAACAAGTTCGGGAGAATGTATTTACGACCGCTGATCCACACCACGGACTCGACCAGGGCAGGATGCAAAGCGAACAATGCCGTGATCGTCGCAGCGGCCCATGCCACGCTGCCGACCTTATCGGACGGACGAAAATATCTCCATAACGAGGCGGTTGCAACATAAACAACCGGCAAACCGAGCAGATACCAAACAATGTTCTGTACCCTGGCTGCGGCGGGTGTGAAGCCGAACAGGTTGATATCGAGCCAATAGGAAAAGTCCCTGAGCGGAAGAAATTCGTAACAGCAGTTATACGGTTCGGTGAGAAGGCGCCACAGGCCGGAAAATTGCAATCCAATCAACTTCGCATTTTCCGGAAGATAAGTAATGTCGTCCGAAATATACGGATAATCGAGCGCCTGCAGATAAGCGGCAACGGCTACGACAGCACTGGCCAATACAATCAGCAGTGGCAAGGCTTGTTGCTTGCAAATAGAAAAAAATGACTGCCTCATGATCATCGATACCGAGGTATTTGATTAACCATTCGGTTTGAGAAATTTCTTATGGTGCAGGTGGAAACCGCACATAAGTTCAAGCCGCTATGATTAGGCACCTCCGGGAACCGAAATGAGTATGGGCTCATATCAGCGCAAACAAAAATTCTGGTCAGGCACGCTTGTAACCTGCCGTGATGAGATTACCCACGTTCACGCCCAGCTTGATGTTGCCCAGACCGGAAGACACCATCAACTTCGACAACACGGATTTCACGCCACGCGGCAATGGCGCCAGACGCGTCCAGTATCGCAACGAATAGGCATTGACGAAAGCGCTGACCTGAACATCGGCATATCCCGTGCTTTCGAAAAGATAGCGCATGCTGCGCTTGGAAAACAGTTGCATGTGTTCTATATCGATGATCGGCGAACGCTTGCCCAGCAAGCGATTGACCGGCGCGCGATAGTCATGGGTCACGGTAACGAAGGCTCCTCCCGGACGCAGCAACCTGAGTGCTGAACGCGCAATGATTCCCGGATCCCGCACATGCTCCATGGTCATGAAGCAGCAAATCAGATCAAACGACTCGGGAGAGAAATCGTCTTCATTGAACATCCCTTCGCGTATCCAGGCACGCCGGTATTCCGGTGCTGCCGCAATCGCGGCGGATGACGGCTCCACGCCGACGAGTTGCGTGAATCCTTCGCGCGACAGGCACTCGAGGAAAATGCCGGTTCCGGTACCGATCTCGAGCGCGCTCTCGCGCCGCGCAAGCGCGCCCAGCGTGGGTCGTATGGCGCGAATATAGGAAGCTGCCGCATCATTGGCTTCTTCCGAACTGTCGTAGTCAGCCACATGGTAAGCGTGCGCGAGCTCATCCTCGCCGGGCGGCTGGTCGGCATAGACCAGATCGCAGGTGGGACACTGCACCAAGCGGTGACACATGTACTCCGGTTCCTTGCGCGAGGAAAAACTGAATCCGGATAGCTTGGCAGCATCGATATTCTTCTCGATATACAATTTTGCTGTATCAGAACCACCATGACACACTGGACAGTCCCTGGACTTTGCCATTTCCACCCCTTCCTTAATTTTCAAAACCCGGCACGTTATTTCCAAACCACCACCGCACCTTGCAGATATCCATTGATGTATCTCAAGTTGGAAAAGCCGATGGGTCTCAACACATCAACCAAGCCATTATCAACCACAAGATAATAGCCCTGGTTCACCAAACCCTGCAAAAACTTGTTAAACCGGACTCTGGATATCCACGCATAAACCGGATTGTAATAGCCAACCGGCGCATATCCGCCGTAATAATTCAGCAGGAAGTCATTGTCGCCGACAAAATATACTTTGGAACTATTGCCGGTGACGGCTTTAACTTCGGAGAGCATATTTCGCATCGCCTGCTCCGGCACTTCGGAAGGATATACAAACCGCCTTTCCACCGCATTGCGTGCCTGAATTGAAGCTTTATGGGCAATGTTGCCACCATAATAGAAGGCAACCGATGCAATGAAGAAGATCGCAACGACCATAACCGGATTTATCCGCGTGAATCGCCCGCCTGTTTTGCCCGTGTCGCCAGCCAGAAATAATCCGGACAGATCCAGCAACAGAAAGAATAGCAGCAAAAAAACCGCGGAGAGGACGATCATGCCGTTCTCGTGGCTTCTGCCAAAGAAGTAGAGTGAATTCCCGATCGCCAGATAGACCAGGCAAAAACCGGCTGCAAGGTAATGGGTTGAAAGCTTTGCACGCAATCTCAACAGTAGCGTGAATACCAGGCCCGACAAAATCACCACGTACCAGTAAAACGAATCCGTCGCGATCCGGGTAAAACCGATTCCCAGGCGCACATAATCATAGTCATTCGGCACATCGGGATTTCTGAAAAGCAAATAATGGGCAATCGCACACACCAAAATAATTGCCAGGTTACGATGATTCCGTTCAATGAAAGTGCGCAGTGCTGATGAAGCGATCTTTATTGCCTGACCATTTTTCCACGATATATCGATTACGGAGAGCGTCAACACCAGTTGAATGTATGCAGCGCTATAAATAATGCCGAAGTTGTTGTGAAGCAGCAGCATCAGACCGCAGAACAAACCTGAACTCCAGTGATGCGGCCCCTTGAAATACACCGTCATCAACAGAATAAGCCACATGTCGATCCGCAAGGGGATCAGCTGGAAAGAATGGACAGCGTCTCCCGGCCCGGCATAAATACGCACCAGAACCACTGAAATCAGTAGAAAGATGGCAAGGCGATTATCCATAAACCATTGCCGGGAAAAGGAAAACATTCCCAGAAACAACAAGTAGTAGGAGCCCTGGGCAACGACCTGAATCAAATTCAAGTCAAAACCCAGCTTCATCCAGGCCATGCCGATCAGCGATAGAAACAGATCGTACTGAAAATAGATTTCCGATATGCCCGCCCCATGCAACAAGCTCAGGGTCGGTGCGAGAATGAATGAATAGTCGTACCAGTCGATTGGGGCAGTGGAAATTAAACATACCGGAATCAACAATAGCGCAGCCAGTGCCAGCACCAGATATCCTGAACGTCGATGCAGGAAATACAGCACTGCGAGAATCGGTGTTACCAAAATCATCACCTCAAAAAACCACTCAAGATCAGCCAAAACAGGATGGTTGGCAAAGGTGCTCATGGATGGGTGAAAGCCGATCGACGCGATAAACGCGATCGCAAGCAAAAGCGGAAGCACCATAAAAAGAAATCGCGTCCGCCCTGAATCGAAGCATTTCCAGACCCTGCTCAAAACATAGGCCAGCAGCAGGTCGGCAAACATCAGCACATACAATACATATAACTCGTTGCCATCGCGGTCATGCATCCACGGCAGTACCCAGATCGTTATATCTGCTGGTCTGAATGGAAGGCTCTGACTCCATATCCAGGCGGACAACTGGAAGTAGCCGAAATACAGCAACCCCGCTGCTGCGGTTGCAAGTACCAGCAGCTCCAGAAGATCTAGCGCTCTGTTCTGTTTGAAGTCC
The DNA here is from genome assembly GCA_038329705.1 of Burkholderiales bacterium. Classification (GTDB taxonomy): domain Bacteria; phylum Pseudomonadota; class Gammaproteobacteria; order Burkholderiales; family Gallionellaceae; genus Gallionella. Next base: position 20,261 of record JBBQNH010000034.1, read on the forward strand.
ATAATTTTGGAATGGGTGTGGCAGCAGTTTGGAAATCACCCGGAGGCCGGCTCGTTGGCGAATAATATTTCGCAGCTGATATCAAACACTCGATTTGAATAAGGCTCTTACCTATTTCCATGCCACCACACAACCTTTTATAATTTTATATCTGGAGATCTTGATGGACGACAACACCTCCTTTGCGAACGCATTATCGACGACAATGTAGTATCCGCTATCGACCAATCCCTGCAGGAATTTTTTGAATTCATTCATCGAAATCCATGCATACACCGGATTGTAATAGCCAACAGGAACATATCCGCCGTAATAATCCAGCACAAAATCACCATCGCCAACAAAATAAACTTTTGGGTTGTCTCCCGTGATTGATTTAACCTGCGCAATCACGTTCATCACATCCTGCTTTGCAACCCACGGCGGATAAATCAACTGCCCTTTGGCGGCATTCTGCGCCTGCAGGGAGACTTTGTTCGTGATGCTATCTCCATACCAAACTGTAATCGCTGCGATGAACACCATGGAAATGATGATCGACAGATTGCGATGCATGTATCGTTTGGCCGGTTCTCCGGGTGTATTGCCTAGGAAGCGGCCGGCAAGATCGATCAGCAGGAAAAACAGCAGCAGCAATATCAATGAAATGTTAATGATATTGTTCTCATGGCTCCTGCCAAAGAAATACAGTGAATTGCCAATCACCAGATAGATCAGGCAAAAGCCGGTCGCCAGGTAACTTCGGGAGAGGGTCGTGCGCAATCTGAACAACAGCGAGAAAGCCAAGCCCGACACAATCACCGCATACCAGTAGAATGAATTCGTTGCGATCTTGATGAAGCCAAACCCTATGCGCACGTAATCATAGTCATTAGGCACGTTCGGATTCCGCAACAACAGGTATTGCCCCAAGGCACAGGCCGCGATCAGGCCCAGGTTAATGTGATTTTTTCTCAGGAATGCGACTAACGCGACTGCTGCGGTCTTGAGCGGACGGCCCGGAACCACTTTGGTATCGAGTAGGCCAAGCGTCAGCAGCAGCTGGAGGTAAGCGGCGCTGTAGATGATGCCAAAATTATGGTGCATCAACAGCATCAAGCCGCAGAACAGTCCCGCGCTCCAATGATGCGGGCCCTTTTCATAGACCAGGACCAGCAGGATCAGCCACAGATCAAGACGCAAGGGTGTCGCCTGAAAGGATAGGATGGGATCAAACGTGCCCGCATAGATACGCATCAGCACCATTGCGATCAACAGAAAGACAGGCAACCTTTTATCGAGCAGCCATTTCCCGGAAAAAACAAAGGCGCCCAGCAGAAAAACATAATAAGCAGACTGGCCGATAACCTGGAACGAATTCAGATCTAGCTGCAACTTCATCCAGGCCAGTGCAATCAGGGATAACAGAAGATCGTACTGGAAGTAGGTTTCAGAGATATTTGCCCCATGTAACAGGCGCAAGGCGGGAGCAAATACATACTGATAGTCGAACCAGTTCAGCGGTGATGTGCTGATAAAGCAGATCGGCAGCAGCAACAATGCCGCAATGGCCAGCGACCAGAATGCTGAACGCCGCTGAGTATAATAAAGTAGCGCGCCGATCGGCAGTATCCCGATCAACACCAGCGACGACCGGATGAGGATATCCGGCAGTGCCCGTTCGGCCAGGGTATTCATGGGCGGATAAAAACCAATGGCACCGATATACGCGCACGCCACGACGATCGGAAATGCCAGAAGATATCGGGCATAGGTCGCTTTTAACCTTTGCCATCCCTGAATCAGCGCAAAGGTAAACAACAGATTGACAAACATCAACGCATATAACGCGTACAACTCGACACCATCCCGATCATCCAGGGCAGGACGGATCATGGGCGTGATTTCTTCGGGTTTGATCGGCACATTCTGGCTCCATATCCATGGAGCCAGTTCAAAGTAGCCAAAATACAACAGGCCTGCGACTGCGATCGCAAGTACCGTCATTTCCAGCAGATC
>JBBQNH010000035.1:0-22117 GCA_038329705.1 Burkholderiales bacterium
CCTCGGTACACGATGATTACAGCAATAATGTCCTATGTGGAACGTAAGCACTGTGCGTTTACGAACATATGGCCAAAGTGTTTACAGATAAGGGGCACTGGATATTGGTTTGGTCACACATGGGCAAGGCTTGCTTGCCGGTGGGGGTGGCAGGCAGATTTATGCATTAAGGCAGTTCAGGCAAATAATCAGCCGTTTTGTTCTAACCGAAGATAGGTAATCAAGAATGTTTCAGCAAGAAACTGAAAAATGGACGACAATCCCGAATGCTGGCAACTGGGTGCGGAACAGTCTGTCAGGTTCGCATTGTAATCGTCATTTCAACTTCTGCTTCACACCCAATAACAGACACTGAGAAAAAGAACTCTTCCAATACTTTAGTTAAACGGCTTGGTTTCGTCTCCGCTCTTTTCTGAATAAAAGAATCGTCGCGGAGCCCAATCGGAATTCGGCATCAATATCTGATCGGGTGCGCCGGTGGTGTTGATACAACTATGGTGCAGCGCATGTCTGCCAAGTTTGGATTGTTACTTTTGCCCCGTCATCTGTTCTAGCACCAGCAGTAGCGAACTGGTGTCCTGTTCGCCATAGCCGCTGCCCATCAACGCGTTCAACTGTTGCATCACCTGCGCGGTGACCGGCAGCGGCAGGCCGGTCTCCTTGGCGATATCGAGGGCGACACCGATGTCCTTGTGGTGCAGTGCGGCGACGATGCCGGCCGCGAAGTCGCGTTCCACCATTTTTTTTCCGAGCACATCGAGCATGCGGCTGGTGCCATAGCCGGTCATCACTGCTTCGCGCACCTTGCCGACATCCGCACCCTGCGAATTGGCGAACAGCAATGCTTCGGCAGTGCCCTGCAGGTTGGCAAGCTGGCAGATCTGGTTGGCGAGCTTGGTCACCTGCCCGGTGCCGGAGGGGCCCATGTGGAAGATCGCCTTGCCCAATCGTTCAAACAACGGACGCATCTTTTCGAATACGGCCGCTTCGCCGCCGACGAAGAATGTCAGCGATGCCGTTTTTGCCGCTGCCACGCCGCCCGAGACCGGCGCATCTAGCATGGCGATGTCGCGTGCGCGCAGTTGTTCCGCGACATTGCGCGTGATGGCCGGCGAGATCGTGCTCATGTCTACGTGGACCAGTCCTGGCCGTGCGCCGTGTATCAGCCCCTCCGGACCAAGTGCGACGGCTTCCACATCCTTGCCGGCAGTGATGATAGTGAACACTACCTCGCTGGCTGCAGCGACTTCGGCCGGCGTGCTTGCCAGGCCAAGACCCAGACGGGTGGCGCGGTCCCGAGAGTCCGCGCCGCGCGCATAGGCGGTGACGGTGTGGCCGGCAGCGAGCAGGTGGCGGGCCATCTCGCTGCCCATGTTGCCGACGCCGATGAAGCCGATATGCATGAAAGTATCCCTTTGTGGTTGTTAGACCGTGATTGAAAGTGGCAGGGTCCGATATATTTTTTGCCGCAGTAAAAAAGTCGCATTGATGCAGCGATGTTTTCTACCCCTTCTCCATGAACTGGTCAAGGTGCGCAAGGAAGGCACGTGTCTTGGCGGGCAGATAACGGCGCATCGGCATCACCGCCCAGGCGGGAACGGTGGGCAAACACCATTCCGGCAGTATCCTTACCAGGCGCTTCAAACGCACATCTTCTGCCGCGAAGCGATCGGGAAGCGCACCGATGCCGGCGCCATCCAGCAACAGTTGCTGGATCACGTCTATGGAATTGAGTGTGAGTCTGCCTTGCGGTGTTCCCTCCCAAACGGATTTACCGCGCAAAAGTTTCCATGCAATCGCGCTTCCCCGTGCCGACATCAAGCGCACTGCCGCATGATGTTGCAGATCGTCCGGATGACTCGGCGCCGCATGAAGTGCGAGATAGATGGGGCTGGCATACAGGCCAAAGCTTTGTTCGTCTAGCTTGCGTGCCACCAGGGCAGAATCATTATCCAAAGTTCCCATGCGGATGGCCAGATCGAATCGTTCGCCGATCAGGTCCACGCGCCTTGAGGTCATGTCCAGATCCAGTTGTATCTCCGGATAGGCTTCGATGAAGGTGGCGAAGGCGCGCGAAAAATTCTGTTTGGCGTATTCCCCCGGCATGGAAACCCGCAAACGCCCGCGCGGCCGTTCTTCCTGGCTGAGCACGAAATCCCGCGTTGCAGCGACTTCTTCCGCAACACGCCGACAGTGATCGAGAAATTCCTGCCCGAAGTCGGTGAGGGTCAGGCGGCGCGTGGTGCGCAACAACAGCCGCTGCCCCAAAGCCGCCTCAAGATTGGTCAAGCGCCTGGAAACGGTAGCCTTGGGCATGCCCAGGTGTTCGGCAGCACGAACCATGCTCTCCTGATCGACGATGGTTGCGAACAGGATGTAATCGTCTGCAGAGATATTAGACTGTTCCATATATGGAACAGTCTATCTCAGTTACCAGTCTTTATCTATTTTTTTGAGCCGCCTATGATGTACTCACTTTAAACAACGGAGGAGCCGATCATGAAATTGTTAGCGTTTGCAGCCAGCACCAGCAGGAAGTCGATCAACAAGCAATTGGTGGCGTATGCCGCCAGTCTGGTTGAGGGTGCGGAAGTTGAAGTGCTGGACCTGAATGATTATGAATTACCCCTGTTCAGCGAGGACAAGGAAGCGGAGCTGGGCCACCCCGAGTTGGCCAAAGCATTCTTGTCCAGGATAGCCGCCAGCGATGCGCTGATGATTTCGTTCGCCGAGCACAACGGCTCCTATAGCGCGGCCTGGAAGAATCTGTTCGACTGGTGCTCGCGCATGGGCAGGCAGGTGTTCCAGGACAAGCCGATGGTGTTGCTGTCCACTTCACCTGGTGCGCGCGGCGGTGCAAGTGTATTGGCCTCGGCAAACGCCTCGGCGCCATTTTTTGCGGGCCACGTCAAAGCCAGTCTGGCCATTCCTGGTTTCTTTGAGAATTTTGATGTCGAGCGGGGCGCGTTGAAGAATGAAGCATTAAAGTCCAGGTTGATCGAAACGGTGAACAGTTTGCGGGAGATGATGCCCGCCTGATCCAACACCAAATATTCTCATGAAAGGAGTCAACATGAACACCACAGAATCAGTCGTACTGAAAGAATCACGCGGCATCGAGCGCATCGTCGAGGGAGTCGCCACATCCGACGGCGCGGGCGTGAAGCTGACCCGCGTGCTCAGTGGCAGGTTGCAGCAGCGTCTCGATCCCTTCCTGATGCTGGATGCGTTCGCCAGCGAAAATCCTGACGACTATATCGCCGGCTTTCCCGACCACCCGCACCGCGGCTTCGAGACGGTGACCTACATGCTGGCCGGCCATATGCGGCATCGCGACAGCGCGGGGCACGAGGGCCTGCTGGAAAACGGCGGCGTGCAGTGGATGACTGCGGGACGCGGCGTGATCCATTCCGAGATTCCCGAGCAGGAAGATGGATTGATGGAAGGATTCCAGCTTTGGCTCAACTTGCCCGCACAGAGCAAGATGGGGGATCCGTGGTATCGCGATTTTTCCGGTGCGGCGATCCCTGAATATGTCACCCCGCAAGGTGTGACCGTGCGGGTGATCGCAGGTAACAGCAACGGTGTGGACGGTGCGATGTCACGGGAAGTGACCGAGCCGTTGTATCTGGATATCCACCTGCCTGGTGGTGCTGAATTTTCGACTGCGCTGCCAGCCTCGCATAACGCCTTCATCTATGTATATCGCGGTGCGGTGACGGTCGATGGAACACAGGTCGAATCGCGCCGCATGGGTATCCTGAACAATGCATCGGGGAGTAATACGCCTGAAGCCGGTGGCGTGACACTTTCCGCAACCGGGGATGCGCGCCTGATCCTGGTTGCGGGCAAGCCGCTCAACGAACCCATTGTGCAGTACGGGCCGTTCGTGATGAATACGCAGCAGGAGATACACCAGGCATTGAACGATTACAACAATGGGCATTTCGCCTGAGCCACAACTTCAAACCACAAAGGAGAATGATATGGGCAATACCAATATATTTAACCGGTTCAACAACAGCATCGCGAATCTGGTCAACAAACCCGCAGTGGGTGCCACGCTGGCGCTCGTCGCGCGGGTATTCGCCTCGGGTGTTTTCATCATCGCCGGTTACGGCAAGATCGGGACTGGCTATGCGGGCACCCAGGGTTACATGGCAGCGATGGGCGTGCCCGCAGGAATGCTACCTTTGGTGATCGCGCTGGAACTGGGCGGCGGGATCGCGTTGCTGCTGGGCTTCCAGACACGCTTGATAGCCTTCTTGCTGGCCGGTTTCAGTATCATCACCGGATTGATCTTCCATGCCGGCGCAGACCAGATGCAACAGATCATGCTGATGAAGAATTTCGCGATGGCCGGCGGGCTGCTGGCTTTCACCCTGTTCGGCGCGGGGCGTCTGAGCCTGGACGGGGAATCACGAACTTAGTTTGCCGAATTTATCAGCACATTGAAGTGCGGGAAACTTGGACAAGGACAGGCAATGCCTGTCCTTGCCTGCATCATTCCATTTCCAGGTCGTCCTGCACCGCTGCCAAACCGGCTTTGGCGCAGGCTTCATCGGTCAACCCTGAGGGAGCGCCGCTGACGCCGATACCGCCCATGATGTTGCCGGCGACGTTGATCGGGATGCCGCCGGCCGATACCAGCAATTCATCGATCTTCGGCACGTTGTAGGCACCCTTGAAGCGGTCTTCCATTTCAGAAGTCGGTGAATTGAATTCCATTGCGGTGTAGGCTTTTTTCTTGCTGATGGGGATCGAGACATCCATCGCAAGGGTATCGCGCAACACGACTTGCACATTGCCGCCGCGGTCGACGACAGTTACGGTGATCCCCACTCCTTCCTTGCGGCATTTTGCGATCGCGGCATTGCCGATACGCAACGCGGTATCCAGAGACAGGCGTTTGATATTCACAGTCAGGGGTTGTCCTGAATTGGCGGCACTGAATGCCGGGTTGCTGGCGGCTATCGCAACAGCGCTCGCTACGTTTATTGCAATCGTTCGGATCTTCATTTTCAAGTCTCCTGGTAAGATTCAATCAACAAGTGTTGCAGATCCCGGTTGAACAGCGCCGGATATTTGCATCATACATAATGTTCTATTTGGGTTTTGCTGATGCACTGTGCCGTCCTGACACGGAAAAATCAATAGGCTATTCTGTAACTTGAAAGGAAAAGTTTCGACTATGTGAATGGATCAATGGAATAGAATGGAAATATGGGAACCGTAGAAATGCACTTGATACACCGTATCGGCTGGCTGCGAGCAGCCGTGCTCGGTGCAAACGACGGCATCGTTTCTACGGCCAGTCTCATCCTGGGCGTGGATGCGGCCGGAGTGGATGAAAAAGGTATCTTGATCGCGGGCATAGCCGGACTTGTAGCGGGCGCGATGTCGATGGCAGCCGGCGAATATGTTTCGGTGAGTTCGCAATCCGATGTCGAAAATGCGGACCTGGAGCGGGAACGCAAAGAACTGGCAGCGGATCCCGGATATGAGCACGAGGAATTGGCGGCTATCTACGTGGCGCGCGGACTTGATGCGGGACTCGCCGCCGAGGTTGCTGCCCAGTTGATGAAGCATGACGCACTCGGCGCACACGCGCGTGACGAACTGGGTATATCCGAAAAGTTATCCGCGCGACCAGTGCAAGCCGCCCTGGCCTCGGCCGGGACTTTTACGGTTGGCGCTGCGCTGCCGCTGCTGATTGTGTTATTGGTGCCGGTTGCTGCGCTGATGTGGGCGGTTTCGCTCAGTTCGCTGTTGTTTCTCGCACTGCTGGGTTCGCTGTCTGCACGTGCCGGCGGTGCTTCGGTGGTAACCGCCGCCGCACGGGTGACCTTTTGGGGCGCGATGGCGATGGCCCTGACTGCCGGCGTCGGGTCTTTGTTTGGTGTAGCTTAGCCTGGGTTTGATGTGTCTTAGCCCGGATTCGGTGTGAACCAGGCTGGTCAGGCGACCGGTTGCTTCACCAGCAGATCGACACGCATAGGCATATGAAAAGTCACCCCAACTTGCGACATATGCCCGTTGAATCTTGCGCGTACCTTTTCATACGTTTCGGCAGATAACCGGTGCTCGGTGTGGGTCACTTTGAGGACTTGTTCTTCATATTGGCCGAATTCTGTGAAGTGCATCGGTTGCAGGAAGAATTTCTGTTGCATCAACGCCAGGTGTCCCGATGAGATTGCACGCTGTTCGGCGGAAAAAGCCGCCTCGCGCACCGATTTTTCGTCGTGAAAAAGTTTCAGGATCTCGTTGAAGTCACCCGCGTAAACCGGTTCCGAGATATATGCGACACCGCCCGGTTTCAGTACCCGCCGTATCTCGGAGAATACGCTGTCCATCAGATCAATCGGTACATGATGCAGGGATTTGAACATCAGCACGATGTCGAAGCTGGCGTCGGGTGCCGGAATCTGTTCTGCGCCGCCATGCGCGAAGCGCACATTGGGCAGATCGGTGATGGCGAGGTTCCTGGCAAGCTGGGTTTCATCCACTTCCAGCGCGAGTACTGAGGCTGCCTGTTCCGCGACGATGCGGGTTTTCTCCGCCTTGCCGCAGCCCAGCTCCAGTACCGCTGCACCTACGAGGTGCAGGAGCTCGTCAATAATCTCGGCCTCGTTCGCTACAAGCTTCACTTGCGGATCAGAGATGTGCATCCCGGTCATGTTTATTTATCCTAAAAAATGCTGGAGTTTATGGCGGCGTACCATGTGTGGCCAGAAAAATACGACTTGCCGATATCCTCAATCCATCGCTTTGTGGATATCGGCAGTAATCTCATACGAACGGAGCCGCGCAGCGTGGTCATATATCATCGAGGTGATCATCAGTTCGTTTGCACCTGTCTGTTCGATGAAATCTTTCAGCTTGAATAATACTGTATCGGGTGAGCCGATCGCGGTGCATGACAGGACATCATCGAGCATATCGCGGAAATGCGGGGGGATGCTGTCAAGATAACCCGCCAGCGGTGGCTGAAGTTGTTTGGGACGGCCGCTACGCAGGTTGACGAATGCCTGCTGCATCGAAGACGCGAGAAATCGTGCTTCGTCTTCGTTGTCTGACGCAACGACGTTGTAGCCCAGCATCACGTATGGCTTCTCCAATTTGGCAGACGGTTTGAACGTGGCGCGATACAGTGCGATCGCCTGCATCATCTGCTCGGGTGCAAAATGCGATGCGAACGCATAGGGCAGGCCCAGCGCCGCCGCCACCTGTGCACCGAACAGGCTCGAACCGAGTATCCATATCGGTACATGCAGTCCCGCGCCCGGCACAGCGCGCACCGCATGCCGTTGCGTCGCTGAGAAATAACCCATCAGTTCGACGACATCATCGGGAAACTGGTTGGGATGGGTATCGAGATTACGCCGTAGCGCCCGCGCGGTGAGTTGATCCGAACCCGGTGCGCGTCCGAGACCGAGGTCGATACGACCCGGATAGAGCGATTCCAGGGTGCCGAACTGTTCGGCGATCACCAGCGGAGAATGGTTCGGCAGCATGATCCCGCCGGCACCGACGCGGATAGACGTTGTGCCGCCGGCGACATGCCCGATCAGCACGGCGGTCGCGGCGCTGGCAATGCCCGGCATGCCGTGATGCTCGGCCATCCAGTAACGGTGATACCCCCAGCGCTCCGCATGCCGGGCAAGAGCTAGCGTGTTGCGAAACGACTGGGCAGCGTCGCTGCCTTCGGTGATCGGGGACAGATCCAGAATGGAGAAGGGGGTCATGTGTTCCAGTGTTGTGGCAATGGGCGAACGGCTGGATTAAACCCGAAACGGGATTGCAGGAGGAATCACCGCGCTACCAGGTGAATGCGTAGGCAAAGTAGCCGGAAAACCTGTTTTGCGTGCTGGCGTCCCTTAACCCGCGGCCGGCGGAGAAGAGCAAACGATGCTGTTCGTCCAGGTTATAAATGCCGCCCAAGCTGAAACCCGAGCTGGCTGTGTCTGCCGGAAGCTGATCGGTTTCATGGAACAACTCTGCACCGATGGTGATTTGCGCCGAGATATCGTATTGCAACGCCGCGCCGTAATACCAATGGTTGCCAGCGCCCTGCGCATTGTTGATCCAGTAGCCGGCCCCGCCATAGCCTAGCCAGTCGCCCCATTGCTTTTGTACCCAGACCGGCAGAAAGAATTGCGACGCACCATTGCCCAGTCCCTTGTTGGCTTCTCCGCTGGGAATGGTGACCAGCGGGGCGATGGTCAACATCGGTCGGTCATCTGTTTCCTGCAAAATGCGGTATTTGGCACCCAACACGACATCACCCAACCCTTGCTGTTGCGGCAACCCGGCCGGTCTGTCGATAGCATACGGGACGGAAATTCCAAATTGAAAATCGGGAAGTGCGCCGTAACTATAATCAATACTGGGAGTGACCGTCCTGCCGCTCGAGGTGTTGTTTTGTGCGACGGCAAAGAACATTTCGTGTTGCTGGTATTCCAATACACCGGGATCGTCGGTAACGAAAGGTGGCCCGGCCCAAGCCGGCAGTGCGGCAAAAAACAGGGTGGCTGACACAATGGACGAAAAAGCTGATTTAAACATATGATGCGGGGACAATATTGAAATATGGCATATGCATATATATCAGAATTTCATATTGAGTGCCTGATATTTCAACCGATACGGGCGAGATCATTTATTCGCACCACAAAAAACAAGTTGTTGGCCGATGCGATGTAGCGCAGCAATTTGACGGGATTTTGATACCGGCGCGATGGAGCGAGGCCGCCGCCAATATCGCTCACATGAACAACGAGGTGATCGCGATCTAACCAATCACGCCCTATTTACTGATGGGTGAATATTCCGGGGCCTAGCAGGGCCTCAAGAACCTGTGGGGCATCGTACCCGAAGTGATCGAGATGCAGAGAGAGGGGGCGGTGCAGCCGGCGCGATACACGGCGCGCTGCAGACCGGCTTAGTTCGTCGTCGGTATCCTTGAAGGCGCGACCTTGGTGTTCCGGGTCCACTTCAGGTCTTCTATCGAATGATTGGTACCGTGCGGGATGTGGCAGAAAATGCATATCACAGCACAATCACCGGAGATGTTCCCTTTGTTCGTTGATATCAAAGATGAGGCATTTTGAATCACGTTGCTGCGGGGATTTATGATGGTGGCGGATTTGTCCGGCGGCATTACTGTTTCCGCAGCATATCCAGACTGGGTAAGTGGCCCGCAGATGACCATGGCTATCAAGAGCTCGCCAACATGGCAGAATCTTGTAATCGAAAAAATATTCACGATAGAGCCGATTTTGAGACGAAAAACATCGGCAGTCGTTCAAACGGTTGTAATCCCGGTATCGCCCGCTGCCCCCGCCTTTTTGACGGACGCATGAAATATGCCAATTACAACTTATGATGCTTTAACCGCAAAATATAGTCTGTGAGGCTGCCTGAAAGATTAATGGGGAGATAATATCTTCCTGTTAATGGGAAGAAGGCGCCCTTAATTCCCACTTAATGGAATCGGTGAGCAGGCGAATTGATGTGATTTCACTTAGATAAAATCAGTCAGTATAATTTTTCTCTGCATTTAAAGATGAATGGTGGGCAATTAAGTGCAAAACGGGGAAAGCATAGCCCATAAAATAATATTCAGATCAAGGCCGGCACTTGTACATCGCAAAAGTACGCTTGCCAAATTCTTTCGATTCACCCTTCACTAGAGTATCTGCTCCGGCATCTGCGGCATCGTTGCGCGCCAATTGAAGCAGGTTGGCTTCGACATCTTCGGCGCTTCGTGTCATGAAAATACCCACTGTCGCAAGCACGCTCACAGTGGTAGATCCTTCTGACTTGCAAGCTCCAATTTGCGCTGCTTCCGCTAGTGATACCCGGTCCGAACCGGGGTGCACCCCGATCATGCTGCTGGCACATCCGCTCATCACGGCGATCAGCGGTAACATGACAGAAACAATCGACATCCTTTTTGAAAATTGCATGACAACTCCTGTTTGTTTACGAAATGTTTGTTAAATATCTTTTCTTTGAAAATCAGACCTGATTCTATATTAACGAATACCGGTATTATCCTGCATCGAAGCGTTAATTTGGATATTAAATAGGTGACAAACTAAAAATGTGATGCACGGCTGGCCATTATATCGCGAGTGACAACCGCAACGTTAGGCGGGCCAATATCCTATCAAATGTTTATCGTGTATCGAAGTTGACTTATCAGCTCGATGATCAGTTCCTTAGTAGTGATAATATACACGCGTAGGACATGTGGGTAGCTGCTTGTCATTCTCCCTGCGACCGAGCGAACATGTTCTGTGGCGACCAACTCGAGGAATATTGCTAAATATGCAGATGAAATATCTCTCTTATACCACCACACGGCCGCCAAGCCTGTTGCGCAAGGTGATTGCGTTTGCTGTGACCTTGGTCTTGTTCGGTTTGGTATTGATGTTTTCGGTGCTGTTGTTTGCATTCGTCTTGACTGCTGGTGTGGTGGCGTGGGGCTATCTGTGGTGGCGTACACGTGCGTTGCGCAAGCAGATGCGCATGTATTCCCGGGACCATTCCCCTGACGGCGCGATATTGGAAGGCGAAGTGATTGAGGGGGAGGTTATCAAGGGTGAAGTAATCGAGGGTGAAGTAATCGAGGGTGAATTGATTCGTGGGGAAGATCACCATGAAAGGAAGTGAGTACAACGCCGGCCTGATAACCATTTCCAGCATGCCGGTGAACGAGCACCTAAATCATTAGTCGAAAAGGTTTGCTTGCTTCGCTCCCTTGGTGATATTTAGTTGTTATCTGGCCTGTCCGACCCTTTCGCTTCTCAACTTTAAGTCTAATGTGGGGGCAGCATCATGATCAAAACCAAATCTTACGCGGCACTTACTGCATCTAGTCCGCTGGTTCCCTTTGAAATCAGCCGTCGTGAGCCCGGTCCCGAAGATGTGCAAATTGAAATACTCTATTGCGGCGTTTGCCACTCCGATCTTCATACGGCCCGCAACGAATGGAAAAATACCCAATATCCTACCGTGCCGGGACACGAGATCGTCGGTCGCGTGGTTGCCATTGGCAACAAGGTGAAAGGCTTTAAGCCGGGTGATCTGGCCGGTGTGGGCTGCATGGTCGACAGTTGCGGACACTGCCGCTCTTGTGATGATGGTTTTGAGCAATACTGCGAGAATGGATTTACCGGGACATACAACGGCCCGGTGTTTGGCGGAGAGAATACCCACGGGGGTTATTCGAAGTCCATCGTCGTCAAGGAATCCTTTGTCCTGCATATCAAGCATGACCAGAAAGTCCTGGCTAGCGTTGCCCCGCTGCTGTGTGCGGGCATCACCACGTATTCGCCGTTGCGTCATTGGGGCGTGGGGCCCGGCAAAAAAGTGGGAATCGTCGGTCTGGGTGGCCTGGGACACATGGGCGTGAAGATCGCGCATGCCATGGGTGCCCATGTGGTTCTGTTTACCACTTCTCCCGGCAAGATAGCGGATGGCAAAAGGCTGGGCGCCGACGAAGTATGCATTTCCACGGATGTTAAGCAAATGGAGGCCCATGCCAACCAGCTCGACTTTATCTTGAACACGGTAGCTGCTCCGCACAATCTGGATGTGTTCCTGCAACTGCTCAAGCTGGATGGCACCATGACGCTGGTGGGTGCGCCTGCCGAGCCGCATCCTTCACCGGGGGTATTCAACCTCATATTCAAGCGCCGCCAATTAGCCGGTTCGCTTATTGGCGGGATCCGCGAGACCCAGGAAATGCTCGATTTTTGTGCAAAGCATAAAATCGTATCGGATATTGAGGTCATAGCCATGGATTACATCAACACTGCTTACGAGCGCATGCTTAAAAGCGATGTGAAATATCGCTTTGTGATCGATATGGCCAAGTTCTAGCCGGGAGATATTGATGCCTGCCTGGCTGATCCCCATTCTCAAGTCTGTACTACCGTATGTCGGAACCATCGTATCGGCGGCTGCGCCGGTATTTACCAGGAAAGACGCAGATGCTGCAGCCAATCAGACGCTGATACAGCAACAAATAAGCGAACTTCAGACAGCCGCATCCGCGAATGATGCGCACATCAAAGCGCTGGCAATACAAATGCAAAATACGGTGGAGGCTTTGGAGCAGGGTGCAGCACTGGCGGAAAGAAGATATCAGCGGATCATGGTTTTCTGCGTTCTGGCGATGATCATTTCTTTGATTTCCCTGAGCATCGCGTTGTACATATTATTTGCGTGATGGCTTGTTGTCTGGCGATTGCGATTCTTGCAGTTGAAACTTGTGCGGTTTCCAGGCGGCACAATTCGTTCAGTACAACAAACAAAGGTCGCTAATGAAATGTGTATACGAGGCATCCGGGACGCTGGATGCCCACATGATCCTCAACCTGCTCGAGCAACAACGTATTTTTGGGCGTATCGATGGCGAGTATTTGCAGGGCGGGGTCGGTGAACTGCAGGCAATGGGTTTGGTGCGCGTCATGGTACCTGAACATGAATACACCGAAGCCAGGAAGATAATCAACGAATGGGAATCGATTCAACCGGAATTGGACAGTGCAAAACCTGAAACACGATCGCCTGGAGGACTAAATATATTCATATTTGGAGCAATCGTCGGCGCGGGGATTATGTATTGGGTGTTGAAGAATTTAGTTGGCTGATTTATATAATAATTGTCAGTATAAGTTGGTTGTGAATTTCCGCTTGTCCGGAAAATCAACCGCTCATTCCGCCATGCTTTGATTGTCGCTCTGTATTTTTGTTTCGTGCATGTATTTGGCAAACTTACTCAAAGGTAAGGGCGCAAAGTCACCGGCCTAAGGGAAACTATGGCAGCGGGACTGCGATACGGAAGATCTTCCGTATGCATAACCAGACTCTCTTCTGTGCCGAACCGATTGATGCATATTTCAAGGGGCCGCAGAATGATTGCTAAAATTCTAGGTTTTGTGTTGCTCAAGCGCAAGCCGCGATGTTACGCATTTGTATGGGTATGTCGTTATTTGGGTTTGCTTGTCAGGCCCATGCTGACAACCCTCAGGGAGGACTCTTTTCTACCGGGTTCGATTTGTTATCGGTCAAGTTCAGGCACTCTGAAAACAGGCTGCAGCCAGCGAATCGTTTCAGCGCAAATTTCGGGCAATTCGATTCGAGTGGAAATCAATCGGAAAGCTTCGGAATATTCAACTCATTTCGCTTGCCGGGATTCATCAAGCCTGAAAACGGCTCATTCTGGTCTACCAGCATACGCTGGCATATGGATGCCACCGGAGCAAGCGCATCTTTTTCACCGCGGTTGCAATTACAATCGGCGGAAACCTTGGTCGTGTTCAAGCCGACAGACCATTCTGCCTGGATGTTGTGGCGCAGAGCGCTGGATTGATCGACAGACTGGCAAATATCCAACCTGGGCAATTGCTCCTGAACTAAAAAGCTCACCACGAAAGTGTCGAGCTTTTTTTCAAAGTAAACCATCACAACTGCACATGAATATGTGCGTCCTGGCAACTGATATAGATTCTTCGGGAATGCTTCAATGATGGCGGATAATTGAGAAGTCTGCCGTTCGTGAGTATCATCAACGACAGTTATCGCTATTGAACCGGAATCTGTTCAGCCAGTCCAACTCGTTGTTCACCACCTTTTCATGGCGATTTTTCGGGAAGTCGGGTAGATTTCGACCAACGCCGTTTGGCAGTGTTTTAAACTGAGGAGAGCAAAATGCAAGAGTCGGATGTGCAACCTACCGTGATGGTGGTGGATGATGCCCCGGAAAATCTGATGATCATGGAGTCTATTCTGACCAAGGATTATTCTTTGAAGTTATTCAGTGATGCCAGCGAAGCGCTTGAATATGCATTTGCCAATCCGCCGGATCTGATTCTGCTCGATATCATGATGCCGAATATCGATGGTTTCGAGGTTTGCCGTCGACTAAAGGAAAATTCTAAGCTTGCTCATGTGCCGGTAATATTCATTACTTCCAAGAACGAAGATGAATACGAGGAGATGGGGTTTTCGGTGGGTGCCTCTGATTTCATACAAAAACCCATTAATGCGCCCATTTTGGTCGCGCGCGTAAAAACACATTTAAAGATCAAACTGGTTATGGACTATCTGGAAACCGAGAACGCTCGTTTGCAGAACAGCAAGACGCCATCATCTTCCGAATTGATGAAGGTGATAAAGATACTTTGGGACAATCCGTTTATTAAGTTCTAGCGTATGCGGTAACTGTGGATGTTGCGCATGAGAGAGCGATTGCAGTTCATCTCGGGGGCCTCTGTCGGGTTTGTCCCGGAATGCCTGTCAAGATCAACGTTTTCCGAAAGCGCTGCCCCAGACAAATTCTCGCAACGTGGCCAGTTCTGAAGTTGAATGTTCTGCATTTTGCAGCAGATATTTGTTCTCGGACTTCAGGAAATCAAGCATGAACTTGATTTTGATGTGCGTCTTGACTCTGGCCGTAACAATGGGGGCGCTGATTGGCTTGTGTATGAAATCAGAGGCGCCCACCGAAAATCCCCGTTCTTCATCTTCGATATCGGTTTGTGATGTAATGAAAATGACGGGTACATCGGCAACCCTTTGATTGGCTTTCAGGCGACGGCAAAACTCAAAACCATCGGTTTTTGGCATCATGACATCCAGCAGAATCAGATCCGGCGGATTGGAAAATGCATATTCAAGCGCCTCGCCGGAATCGCTGAACATTTTCAACTCATAATCCTTGGCCAGGATGGCTTCCATAATTTGCAGATTCTCAGGAGCGTCGTCAACTACCAATATCTTTGGTTGCTTGTTTATGTTTTTCATTCGTTTCTCCTGAATTCGTTCACACGTATCGAGAAAGTTACACCGTGTTTTAGCTGCATGTGCGGAATTTATTGGCGACTTCCTTGTCTCATTCCCCGAGAATCAGCATATAACACCGTATAGGTAAACGCAATCGGGATATGGAGTCGATGCTTGGATTGTTTGCGTTTCTTTTGCAAAGTCATACATAGTGCTAATCGTATCTATGACTTGGTAAATCCACTAAAATGTCAGCATTGGCCTAATGCATTTGCGCAAAATCGATCAAGTAATGGATTTTAATTTTTCTCCCAGCAGAGGTACATCATGGCCATAGGAAATCACTTCATTTCCCTACTCGGTATATTTGCATGTGTCGCGAGTGCAGAAGCAGCCTCGACTGATCAGCCCAAGGTTACTTTTGGCGGGTTTGGTTCGCTGGGCATCAGTCATTCCAGCATGCATTCGGGAGATTACGTTTTGGATAGCGGCATTCCCAGCGGTCCGGGCCGGAGCGGCGCTTGGTCGACGACAAACGACACGCGTATTGCCGGACATTTGGCAGCCCAATTCTCGCCAAAACTCTCGGCCGTACTTCAAATCGACTCTGAATACCACAGCGGCAATACTTATCAGCCCGAGATCGAGTTTGCCAATGTGAAATATGTTTTCATGCCAAATGCCTACATTCGGGTTGGACGCCTGGCGCTACCCACATTTATAAATTCAGAGAATCGGGATGTCGGCTATACCTATGCATGGATCCATCCCCCAATGGAGGTTTACCGCCAGGAGCCCACCACTCACAGTGACAGTGTTGAAGTGAATTACCATATACAAGCGGGTGAGGTTGGGAATTCCATCAATGCCATTTACGGCAAATCGGCGATTGAAACGAATGATTTCATAAAGACTAACGAATTGTCATCAAAACACCTGTGGGGAATTTTTGATACGGTTGAATACGGATCGACAACCATCCATGCCGGCTACCAGCAACGCCGGACTGATTCAGAATATTTGCTGACTGGTGATTACGGAGAGGTCAAAGAGAGCAATCTGTCTGTTGGACTGCAATATGATCCCGGCAACTGGTTCGCAATGTCCGAGTGGATACAGCACAAGTCAACCTACAAGACCAGCGCGATGTATGTCAGCGCCGGTTACCGGGTAAAAAAATTCACTCCCTACCTGACATATGCACAAAATAACCCCGGTTCCTTTCTGCCGGGTTTCCCCGCGCCAACATCGGAAGCCATTACTTTGGCTAATCGTGCGCAAAGCACCGTCAGCCTGGGTGTGCGCTGGGATTTCATGAGGAATACCGACATTAAATTTCAATACGATCAGGTGAGACTCAGTGATAATTCCAATGGGTTTCTTGCAAATACGAGTGCAGACGTCTATGGTCAGACGTTTCATGTGATTTCTACGGTAGTTGACTTCGTATTCTAGGCGCAGCGGAAAAATTGAAACCACAAGATATATTCCGCAATTTCCTGATGCTACCGCTGTTTCTGGCGATGGTAATAATTTCCACGGATGCTTATGCGGATGTGGTCGTCATCGTGTCTGCCAAGAGCCACGTCACCAGCCTGACGCCTGAACAGACTGCAAGAGTATTCCTCGGCAAAGCCAACCGTTTTCCGGATGGTGGTGATGCCTTGCCTGTCGATCAGGCTGAAGGAAACCCGGTCAGGGATGAGTTTTATGCAAAAGTGGCCCACAAGAATTCCTCGCAGTTGACCGCATACTGGGCAAAGATCATATTCACAGGAGATGGCCGTCCGCCGATAGAGTTGGAAGGAGGCATGGAGGTAAGAAAAGCGGTCGCAAAAAATCCGAATGCCATTGGATATATCGATAAACGTGATGTGAACAAGAGCGTCAGGGTCATTCTGGAACCTTAAAATTATGCCCGATCTATCAAAAAAATTATCCGGATTTTCCCTGGCTTGGAAGCTGTTGCTGGTCCCGGTGATCGCCACATTGAGTTTTGCCGCATATCTGGCTTATTCGTCCATGGTGATGTCGGAGGGCGATGCTGTTCTCAAAGAACTTCGAGATGTAGATTATCCGATCCTTGATGAAGCCGAAAAGAATCTCAGCGCGTATTTGAGAGTCGTGGATGCACTAAATTCAGCGGCGGCGACCGGCGAAGTCGACTTTCTTGATATTGCCAAAGGCAAGGCATCAGAAATACAAAGCCATTTTAATACATTGAAAAAACTTGATGCCGATCACGGCGCTGAGTTGGCATCGCTTGAAAGCGACTTTAACAGCTACTTTGTTCTGGCTCTGGACGTTGCCGAACGGATGGCGACAAAAAGGAACATGCCCAGCGCGCAACAAATCCTTCAGATGAGGACGCTGCGAGATGGCTATTTGACCGATGCAAGGACATACAAGGCGAATACCGAGCAGGAATACAATGCGGATGTACGCAAGGCGATAGAAAGATCGGAGCATGCGCAGGAATGGGGTGCGGGAATTGGCTCATTCATGCTGCTGATGATCGCTGCGCTTTCCATACTGGTGACACGCGGTATCCTGACGCTGGAAAAGCATGTGGCAGACCGGAGCAGGATGTTGGCGTCTGTCAATAAAGAACTTGAGAATGAGATCTACAAACTGAAGGCCGCCGAGGAAGCCAAGAGCGAGGCGGAAGCTGCCAAAAATGAGGCCGAGGCGGCCAGTCAGATCAAGGATGAATTTCTGGCAAACATGAGCCATGAGATCCGTACACCGATGAATGCGATCATCGGGTTGAGCCATCTCTGTCTGCAGACAGCCATGTCTTCGAAGCAGCAGGATTATCTGAAAAAAATCCATGGTGCGGCAAAATCGCTGCTGGGGATTCTGAATGACATCCTTGACGTCTCGAAAATAGAAGCCGGAAAGATGGAGATCGACCACGTTACCTTCGAACTGCAGGAAGTCATGGATAACCTGGACACCATCTTAAGCAATAGGGCACAAGAGAAAAATATCGAATTTCTTATTCAAGCCGCACCGGACGTGCCTGCATTCCTGATTGGCGATCCGCTGAGACTGAGCCAGGTGCTGATCAATCTGGCCGGTAATGCGGTCAAGTTTACCCAGCAGGGCGAAGTCATTGTTCGCGTGGTGCGGGCGAGGGAGACCAGCGATAGCATCGTACTTCGTTTCACCGTGATTGACACGGGGATCGGGATGACACAGCAGGAGATTGATAAGTTGTTTCAGCCGTTTACCCAGGCCGATTCCAGTATTACCCGAAAGTTTGGCGGAACAGGTCTCGGGCTGACCATCAGTAAACGTTTGGTCGAGATGATGGGTGGGCGGATCCTGGTCGAAAGCACCCCGGGAGTCGGGTCGAGATTCATTTTCGTCGTGCGTTTTCAAAAAGTTGAAAAGAAATTGAGCTACAGTCTGTCAGCGATAGACGACTTGCACGGATTGCGTGTCCTTGCCGTGGACTACCACGAGAGCAGTCTGCAGGTCTTGCAGGGTTACCTTGAATCTTTTTCCCTCGATGTGACGATAGCCCGCAATAGCCAGGATGCATTGAATCTGGTCAGCAAGGCCAATGAGGGAAGCAAGCCTTTTGGTCTGGTCGTCATAGACTGCAAGATTCCCGAGATGAATGGCCTCGATTTGGCACATAACCTTCACGAGGTCACGTTTTTAAAATTTCGGCCGAAAGTATTGCTGATCACATCCGGTGACCCGGGCGAGATGCTGCTGAAAATCGACAATCAGGAGGTGGACGGCTTATTGGCAAAACCATTCCAGCAAAGGAAGTTGCTTGATGCGATTCGCAAGGTTTCCGGCCGGAGTGTTTTGTCTAGCGGAAAATTCAAGCTCATCACTGAACAGTTCAATCCGGAACTCATTTCCCAGATTCGCGGCGCGCGCATCCTGCTGGTGGAAGACAACGAGATAAACCGGCAGGTCGCGCAGGAACTGCTGGAGGGTTTCGGATTGGATGTCACCAGCGCCGAGAATGGCGAGGAGGCTATCGCGATACTCAACGAAGAAGAATTCGATGGCGTGTTGATGGATATGCAGATGCCGGTTATGGACGGCGTCACTGCCACCCGTGAGATCAGGAAGATCCCGAAGTTTGCAAAGTTGCCCATCATCGCCCTGACCGCCAATGTGATGGTCAGCGAACAGAATGAATTCATGGCAGCCGGTATTACCGATTACATCGGCAAGCCGATCGACCCGGATCGTCTGGTGGCAACGCTGGTAAAGTGGGTACGCTCCAATCAATCCGTCGTGAACGCGCCGGTCGAGGAAACTATTCCGGAGGAGGCCGCCGTCATCCTTCCCGACTTGCCGGGAATCAATGTGGCTGAAAGCGTGCGACGGATGGGCGGGAGCGTGACCCTGTATCGAACCCTGCTGGAAAAATTCCGGGTGAATGAACGTGATGTCGTT
Organism: Burkholderiales bacterium; assembly: GCA_038329705.1. Classification (GTDB taxonomy): domain Bacteria; phylum Pseudomonadota; class Gammaproteobacteria; order Burkholderiales; family Gallionellaceae; genus Gallionella. The sequence continues at coordinate 19,222 of JBBQNH010000035.1, forward strand.
ACCAGGACACGTGTAGCGTTGGCTGCTGACGATCGCAGTACTGCTGAACGACTGGCGCACACCCTGCGCGGCATTGCCGGGACGCTCGGCGACAAAACCCTGCAGGAATCTGCCAGATTACTGGAAAGCAGCATCAAGCAAGGGGAGTCCGGCGAAGTCGACCTCTTGCTCACACGGACCGACCAAGAACTCGCCGCTTTTATAGAAAATATAGACCATGCACTCGGGCACCCACGAGTTTGAGTTTGCCGGGAGACAGCAGTCTATTTGACCAGTTTCTTGCCGCGCAGCACCTCGATGATCTCCGGTATCACGCCCGGATCATCGATAGTCGAGGGCACCATGTATTCCTTGCCGTTGACGATATTGGACAGGGTCTTGCGCAGCATTTTGCCGGAGCGGGTTTTGGGTAGTCTGGCCAGTACCACGGTATCCTTGTAACAGGTGATCGCGCCGATGGTCTCGCGGATGCGGCTGACCAGTTCCCTTTGCAGGTCGGCTTCGGCGATGGTCGTACCGGATTTGAGCACCACCAGTCCCATCGGTACCTGTCCTTTCAGGTCGTCGTCGCGCGCGATCACCGCGCACTCCGCCACCGCTGGATGGTTGGCGATCACTTCCTCGATCTCGCCGGTGGACAGCCGGTGACCGGCGACATTGATCACGTCGTCGACGCGGCCCATCACGAACACATAGCCGTCCTCGTCGATATAGCCGCCGTCACCGCTGGTGTAGTAACCGGGCAGAAAACTCAGGTAACTGTCGCGGAATTTGTTTTCATCGCCCCAGATATGGTTCAGGCAGGCTGGCGGCAGTGGCAGCTTGAGCGCGATAAAACCCTGTGTGCCGCGCGGAACTTGTTGTCCGTTCTCATCGAGAACCTGCACGTTATAGCCGGGCACAGGCATGGTGGATGAGCCGGGCTTGATCGGCATCGGTTCGACGCCCTGCAAATTGGCAGTGATCGCCCAGCCGGTCTCGGTTTGCCACCAGTGGTCGACGACCGCCTTGCCGCTTTTTTCGGTGAGCCACTCTTCGGTGGGTGGGTCGAGCCGCTCGCCGGCTGAATAGATGACCTGCAGTTTGCCGAGGTCGTATTGCTTCATCAGTGTTGCCTGCGGGTCTTCCTTCTTGACCGCGCGGAACGCGGTGGGCGCTGTGAACAGCGCCTTCACCCCATATTCGGCACAGACGCGCCACAGTGCACCCGCATCCGGGGTCATGATCGGCTTGCCTTCATACACGATGGTGGTGCAACCATGCAGCAACGGTCCGTATACGATGTAGGAATGGCCGACCACCCAGCCCACGTCGGAGCAGGCCCAGTAAACATCGCCCGGTTCGGTGTTGTAGATGGCCTTCATGCTGTATTTCAGCGCAACCGCGTGACCGCCGTTCTCGCGCAACACACCCTTGGGCTTGCCGGTAGTGCCCGAGGTATAAAGGATGTACAGCGGGTCGCTGCCCTTGACTGGCGTGCAGCCCACCGGTTTTGCCTTTGCCAGCAGGGATTTCCAGTCATGGTCACGCCCCTCGATCATGGACGCGACGGCCTGCGGCCGCTGGAATACGATGCAGCTTTGCGGTTTGTGTTTGGCCAGTTCGAAGGCGCGGTCGATCAGCGGTTTGTATTCCACGATGCGCTTGATCTCGATGCCGCAGGAGGCGGTGAGGATGACCTTGGGTTTCGCATCGTCGATACGCACCGCCAACTCCGGCGGCGCAAAACCGCCGAACACCACCGAGTGGATCGCGCCCAGCCGGGCCACCGCGAGCATCGCGATCACCGCTTCCGGGATCATCGGCATGTAGATGATGACCCGGTCGCCTTTGGCCACGCCCATGTCGGCCAGCATGCCGGCCGTGCGTGCCACCACATCGGTCAATTCGGCATAGCTGTAGCGTGCTTTGGTATTGGTGACGGGGGAATCGTAGATCAGCGCTGTTTGATCGCCGCGCCCGTTTTTCACGTGATGGTCCAGCGCCATGTAGGCGGTGTTCATCTCGCCGTCGGCGAACCAGTAACCCAGACCGTCGGCATCACGCGACAAGATCTGTTTGGGGAACTTGAACCATTCCAGAGACTCGGCCTGTTTGCGCCAGAAGCCTTCCGGGTCCTTCATCGAATGGTCATACTCGGTCTGGTAACTCATTTCGATTCCTCCTTGATAAATCCGCTTTGCGGGCGAATCGCGGTGTCACGTGCTCGCTCGTTCCTCGCCTATCCCTATGATATGTCTCGTCACTCGCTGTGCGGTTCCTTGCGCTTCATCCCGCAAAACGGATTTCTCGGCATACGCTAACTACAAAATTAATTGATCACGAACATATCCATGAATTCATTCACCGGCATCGCTTCCAGTTTTTTCTTGTCCAGGCACAGTGCCATGATCTGCCCGCAACGTTGTTCCGGAAAGCGCGTGCGCAGATTGCTCAGGAACTTTTGTTCCAGCACCGGAATGCCATCGGCGCGGCGACGGCGATGGCCGATCGGGTATTCCACCTCGTTCTTTTCGGTGCTGCTGCCGTCATTGAAGAACACCTGGATCGCGTTGGCGATGGAGCGTTTGTCGGCTTCCAGATATTCGCGGCTGTAGCGCGGGTCTTCAACGATCTCCATCTTTTCGCGGAGTTCATCGATGATCGGATGCTCTTCGTGGAAGCTGTTCTCGTAATTTTCCGCCACCAGGTCGCCGAACGCCAGAGGCACCGCGACCATGTACTGGAGGCAGTGGTCGCGGTCTGCCGGATTCGCCAGCGGGCCGACCTTGGAGATGATGCGGATGGCGGACTCGTGGGTGGTGATGACGATCTTGCGGATGTCGGCCAGTCTGTCCTTTACCTGCGGATGCAGCAGCACCGCCGCCTCGCAGGCAGTCTGCGAATGGAACTCGGC
>JBBQNH010000036.1:0-22050 GCA_038329705.1 Burkholderiales bacterium
GGGCTGTTGTGCAACAACGTGCTGCATGACCGCACGGCTTTCAGTGATATACCTGACAGCCCGCGCCTGTTGTATCGCGCGCGCTATCACGAGCGGATCGCAAAAAACTGACCCAGGTGTCCGAAAACCAGTTTGATGATAAAAAAAGCCCGCCTTCTTGCGATGGCGGGCTTCAGCTTTGCAGCAATCAGAAAGTCAAACGATTACCAGCCGTAGGAAATGCCGATCGAATCTTCTGTCATGGTGAGGTTTGCTTCGCCTCCACCCAAGCCTCCTGGAATGGATCCGGAGCCATTGACTGTCTTCTTGAAGGCGTGAACATAGGCCACCGATATTTCAGACTTGTCTGCCAGTGTCCAGGTTCCGCCCAACGACAAGTGGTTTTGCACTACGCCCGGAGCAACAATATTCAACAACGTCTGGCTATCTTGTATCGGCTGGTCGCAATGATCAAAACCGGCGCGTATCGTAAACTCCGGACTATAAGCATGACTCACCCCGAGCTTGTATGAATTGATGTTCTTCCAGCCGAAACCTGGTCCGCCAGTAGCACCCATGTACGAAGGTGACGGTGGTGGCGCCGTAGGTAACCCGTTAAAGGTATTGCTAACGGCGGAAACGTCGGAATAATTGGTGCGTACTATATCGAATGCGACCGTAGTATCCGGCATGGCCTTGACCGCAATGCCGACACCATAGTTGGACGGTATGTCAAAGCTGCCCTGGTCGGCAAACAATCCGCTATAGTTGCTGAGCTTTCCCATCTTGGTTTTGCTCTGATAGGTCGCGCCCAAGGTCACTGCAGGTGTGACTTCTCCGGTCCAACCCAACCTAAAGCCATACCCAGTAGAGGTATCCGTGCCATTATCGCTAAGTTTAGTGGAATCAGATGACAACCCATCAAATGAGGGATGTAATCCGGTAGCACTGAACATCTGGTAGGCCAGATTCAGCGACACGCCGACCGCATTGGTCGGATTGACTTTCATCGCCCAGGTCGGGGCGACAAACAGTTGAGACATGTTGATTCCTAAATTGCCTTGAGCACCCAAGGATCCAAACGGGTTATTGTTATACTGGGTGTTCATGCCACCGTTGCCAAATACAGAGACGCCAAGCGAGGTATCAGCATTGATCATCTTGTTGTAGCCGAAGGAAGGAATGAAGAAGTTGCTCCTGCCATTGCCGTCATAAGTACCATCCATTGAACAGCCTGCTCCACAAACATTACCCGTGATCTCAGCAGTACGATTTGGCTTGAACCAGGTCAGGCCGAAATCAGTACGGTCACCGACCATCACCATGCCGGCCGGGTTGTTGGCAGCCGCGATGGAATCCAGCGGCAAAGCGATACTTGCTCCGCCCATTGCTTCGTTCTTCTGACCATAGCCAATCGGAAAATATCCATTGGTAGCATGCGCCAGCGGCGAAGCCATGATTCCGGCAGCCATCATTGAAACTACAATCTTATTCAATTTCATTACAACTCTCCTCGTAATAATTATAATAAAACAAACAACCGCTACGGCCAGTTCCCAACAAATTAAACAAACAAACAAATATCCGTATCTCCGGCGAAACCCATAAACATAGCGGCGCCGCCATATTCGCATTGCTCGATGAATTCGCTCTTGTCGAACTCGAACAGATCGACCGTCATTTGGCAGGCGATGAATTTCACCTCTGCTTCCAGGCACAGGTCACGCAACTCCTGCAACGAGGCGACACCATGCTTCTTGAGCTTTTGTTTCATCATCATGGTCGCCATCGATTCCATGCCGGGCAGCATCTGCACCATCACCGGCATCGGGATCGGCATCGGCATGGCCGGGTTGGCCAGCGGACTGATCATCACACTGGACAGATCCTTGCGCAACAACTGCAATCCGTAGAAGGTAAAGAACACCTGCACTTCATAACCCAAAGCAGCAGCGGTCGAGGCCAGGATAAACGGCGGGTAGGCCATATCCAGCGTGCCCTTGGTGGCGATGATCGCCATTTTTTTGCTCATACTGACTCCTTAGAGTATGGTTTTGTCGGAAAGAAAAAGCAGATTTATTTTTTCTTCATGTAAAACGTATAGGAGCCGCCGGCTTCCTCGGTAGACAGCAAACTGTTACCGGTTTGATCGGCGAATGCCTGCATATCCTTGACTGCGCCACAGTCCGTGGCAACCAGCTTCAGGACTTGACCGGATGCCATATCAGCCAATGCTTTTTTAGTCTTCAGGATCGGCAAGGGGCAAGACAAGCCACTGGCGTCAAATTCTTTATCGAAGTTCATAATTCCATCTCCTGCAAGTTAATAAAATACACAACAGTGTTACGAACACATTACTTTTTCATTGTCACATTATAGGAATATGCAGCCAACCAGTGTCCATACCCACTAAGAGTTCAAGTTGATAACCCATTAGGGTTATTTTTCAAGATACTCCTCATTTCAAAAATATTCCAACTGTTTATGGCGCTAGAATGGCCGGCATGCGAAAGTACTCTATCGCCAAGTAATATACGGAATAAAGCACGCTATTTGCAAGCGAGCCTGTACATTGATCTGCCACAGGAAAGAAATATGAAACCATTCAATTATTTGATGCTGTTTGTCCTGCTCTTGGCACATTCAGCTTTCGCAGGTGAAAACGCCATCAGGGCCGGGATGGCGAAAAAATTCCCCTATTCCAAGATCATCAGCGTCAGCAAGACACCCTACCTGGGTTTGTATGAAGTGGCTTTCGAAGACCAGTTGGTTTATACGGACGAAAAATTGCACTATCTCTTTTCGGGCAATATTCTCGATCTGCACACCATGAAGAATCTCACAAAAGCGAGAGAAAAACAGCTGTACGCGATCGAGTTCGATAAATTGCCATTTGAACTGGCCATCAAGAATGTGAAGGGCAACGGCAACAGAAGTCTGGCAGTGTTCGCCGATCCGAATTGCACGTATTGCAAAAAGCTGGAAAAAGAGATGGTCAAACTGACTGATGTGACGGTCTATGTCTTTGTGATTGCGATCTTGCCCGGCTCCGAAGAAAAAGCCAAAGGCATCTGGTGCGCACCGGACAGACTCAAGACCTGGGAAGATCACATGGTGAACGGGACAGAACCGCCATCTGATACTGCATGCGATACTTCGGCATTGACGAAAATTTCCATGGCAGCGAAGAAGCTTGGAATCAACATCACCCCTACACTGATCTTCGAAGATGGCGTCATCAAGCCCGGCACGTTGACGCTGGAGCTGCTTGAGGAACAACTTGCGGAAGCGGCCCAGGTGAATTAGGGGTTGAGCAGTATCTCGAAAGAGAAAACTACTTCAGCGCATCCTTCACAATACCCGAGAGCAATTCATCCACCGCCTTGAGCGCCTTTTGCGAAGCCGGCGATCCGACTATCTGTGGCTTTCGGTAAGCAATCCGCACCTCGCCGGGCCTTTCCGGCACAACGTAAACTGCGATGACATAGGGGCAAAACACGATGTTGTCCGGATCGGGTTCCATCATCTTGCGCGAAACCACGGCACTGCAAAACTCCAGCGCTTCTGCCTTGATGAATATCTGTTTGCTGCCCCCCAGATCTTTGCCGGTACGCGCCAGCATCTCTCCCACATGGGAAACATTATTGACCACCATGCCGCGGTCAGTGATCGCCATTTCGACATCGTCCCTGACGTCGTCAAAATTGCCCGCTTTGATAGAAACGGCCATGTAGTCACCTGCAGCCAATGCGCCATTGACTAATCCGGCAAACAGCAAGATTGCAGCAAATGCAGTTCGAATCATCACTCTACTCCTTTAGTGCATAGAAAATTCATTGTACATTAACGTCACTTAGACACCGCAGACCGGCCCGATTCCGTTGTTAGATAGCCATCATGAGCTATTCACCCATACCCTAAAGGGGTTATCGCACTGAACCGACAAAAGTCATAGCATTATTCGAGTTCGGTTCGAAAACAATCAATTTTGAATATGTGGCAAAGACTTTCGCCAAATGAATTTGCTAACGCAACACACGTTCCACAACAACAAATCAGAACAATAAGCCCATCGCCAATGAATGGGCGGATCAGGTTGTCAATATCAATAATATAGTATATGTTTTGCCAATCGCTGGAATCTGACCAAGAAGGAGGAGATTGTAATGCGCATTAAATCGACGATTTTAGTTTCCCTGATAGCCTCACTCGGCATTGCAAGCTTGGCTATCGCGGAAGAACAGATGGATGGCCGGAGTATCGCCTTTGACAAAAAACTGGGCAACTGCCTGGCCTGCCATGCGATTCCAAGCGAAGCCAAAGCCGAATCGCCGGGCAATATCGGCCCACCACTGGCGAACATGAAAGAACGCTATCCTGATCGTGCAAAATTGCGCGCGAAGATATGGGATGCAACCGCATCAAACCCGGATGCCGTGATGCCGCCTTTTGGCCGGAACAAGATACTGACGGAACAGGAAATCGATCTGGTTACCGACTACATCCAGGGTCTATAAGTCGAATTAAATTTTGAAAGGTGTGCTATGAATGAATTACGTAGAGCATTTCTGAAAAAAGCCGGCGTCTTCGGGTCGGTTGCAGCCGCGGTCGCCACAGGCTTGCTCAATCCGGGCACCGTGTTTGCAGCCGCGTGGAACACCCTCGCCTTCACCGCGAAGGATCCTGCCGAAGCTCTGAAAAACGCGGGCTACGAAGGTGCTACCGATAGTAGCGACATCATGATCAAGGCGCCGGATATCGCTGAGAACGGCGCGGTCGTTCCGGTGTCAGCCACCAGCAACATTCCCGACACCACTTCCATCGCCATTTTCGTGGAAAAGAACCCTGCGCCGATGATCGCCAGCTTTGAATTCTCAAACGGTGCTGAGCCGTACATCTCGACCCGCGTCAAGATGGCGAAGACTTCCATCGTGCGCGTGGCGGTTAAAGCCGGCGGCAAAAATTACACCGCCAGCCGCGAAGTCAAGGTGACAATCGGTGGTTGCGGCGGTTGATCCGGACTAACCGGCTTGAAAATTCGCCCTATCTGCCAATTTGACAAAATTTAAGAGGATACGAACATGGCTGAAACTATGAAAATGCGCGCAACGATGGAAGGTGACGTTGCAGACGTGAAGGTGCTGATCCAGCACCCGATGGAAACCGGTTTGATGAAAGACAAGAAAACCGACAAATTGATACCTGCTCATTTTATCAACCAGGTGGTTGCCACGTTGAACGGCAAGACCGTCCTGGATGCGCAGTGGGGAGTCGGGATTGCGAAAAACCCTTTTATCGGCTTCAGAATCAAGGGAGCCAAGGCGGGTGACAAAGTCGCCGTCAATGCTGTCGACAATCTCGGTACCAAGTTCGATGGCGAAGTGGTCGTTTCCTGATCCCGGCCTGTCATTGAGAACAATTGATTCTTCCAACCAAGGGGAAAGTACGATATGAAACGGAAACTCACTTACATATTGGCGGGACTGATGCTCTGCATCGGCGTTGGCGCACAAGCAAGCCCCGCACAAGACCGCAAGGCTTTGATCAAACACTTCAAGGAAACCATTCCTGACGTCAAGTTCGAGAATTATATCTATGGCGCGCTGGCCATGAACCCGGACGCCAAGAGCCAGTACGACGAGATCATGGATTTCCCGCCCTACGCCATAGACTTGGACAAAGGCAAGAAGATGTGGGAGACACCGTTCAAGAACGGCAAGAAATTCACCTCCTGCTTTAAACATGGCGGCAAGAATGTGGCCGGTAACTATCCCTATTTTGATAATACCGCCAATCGAGTAGTGACCTTCGAGAATGCCATCAATGCCTGTCTCAAAAAGAACGGTGAAGCAGAACTTGCCTACGCAGATAAGGACATGGGTTTGCTGACTGCTTACGCCAGAAGCCTGTCGGACGGCATGAAAGTCAACGTCAAGGTAAAAGGAAAAGCCGCTCTGGCAGCCTATGAAAAAGGCAAGAAATATTACGACACACGCAATGGCCAGTTGAACTTTGCCTGCAAGAGTTGCCATGTCGATAGTGCCGGAAAATTCATCCGCAGCGATCAACTCTCCATGACGATCGGCCAGGCATCCCACTGGCCGGAATTCCGCGGCGGCACTGACATCGTTACGTTGCAGGGACGCTTCAAGCAATGCGAGAAGAACGTGCGCGCAAAACCGAAGAAGGCCAACAGCGAGGAATACAACGATCTGGAGTATTACCTTACCTACATGAGCAACGGTTTGCCCATGCAGACCCCGGTATTCCGCAAGTAAAATCAAGGCAACGGATTGACACGGATTCTCATCCGGTCGATTCGTTGTGCAAGTCTGCTTCTCCTTAGCATCAACACCCTTTCAGGAGTGCCATCATGTCCATGAACCGTCGCGAATTTATGCAGATGTTGGCGGTGGCGGCAGCTTCCGGATTTGCCTTAAACAGTCGCACCGCACTGTCGGCAGACAGCGCTGGCGGCTTTTACGACCTGCCTTCATTTGGCAACGTTTCCCTGCTGCACATCACCGATTGTCATGCCCAGTTACAGCCCATCTACTTCCGCGAACCCAACGTCAATATCGGTCTGGGCGATAGCAGGAACAGGCCACCGCATCTTGTCGGTGAAAACCTGCTCAAGTATTTCGGCATCAAGCCGGGAACCCGCGAAGCCCATGCCTTCACCTACCTGGACTTTGCCGCCGCAGCGCGAACATACGGCAAGGTGGGTGGCTTTGCCCATTTGGCGACGCTGGTCAAAAATATTCGTGCCAGCCGTCCGGGCTCCTTGTTGCTCGACGGCGGCGACACCTGGCAGGGTTCCGCCACTGCCCTGTGGACCAAGGGGCAGGATATGGTGGACGCCGGCAAGCTGCTCGGCGTCGATGTCATGACAGGTCACTGGGAATTCACGTTGGGCGCAGAACGGGTCAAACAGATCGTGGACAACGACTTCAAGGGCAAGATCGATTTTGTCGCACAGAACATCAAGACCAATGATTTCGGCGACCCGGTGTTTGATGCCTTCGTGATCAAGCAGATCAACGACATTCCGGTCGCAATCATCGGCCAGGCATTTCCCTACACGCCGATCGCCAACCCGAGATACATGACCCCGGACTGGAGTTTCGGTATCCGGGACGACAATATGCAAAAGGTCGTCGACGAAGCGCGTGCCAAAGGTGCGCAAGTGGTCGTGGTGCTGTCGCACAACGGCATGGATGTTGATCTGAAGATGGCAACCAGAGTCAGTGGTATCGACGCCATCCTTGGCGGTCATACCCATGACGGCATACCCGCACCGATCAAGGTCAGGAACCCCGGCGGGCAGACCCTGGTGACCAATGCCGGCTCCAACGGCAAGTTTCTCGGCGTGATGGATTTCGACGTCAAGGACGGCAAGGTCATCGACATCAGATACAAGCTGCTACCGGTGTTCGCCAACCTGATCGAACCGGATGCGGACATGGCAAGCCTGATCAAAAAAGTGCGTGAACCCTATGAAGCGAAACTGGCCGAAAAGCTGGCTGTTTCGGAAGGTACACTTTATCGCCGCGGCAATTTCAACGGCACATTCGATCAACTGATCCTGGATGCGCTGATGGAAGTAAAAGGTGCCGATGCGGCGTTCTCGCCGGGCTTCCGCTGGGGCACGTCGCTGTTGCCCGGCGAAACCATCACCATGGAACACGTGATGGACCAGACCGCGATCACCTATCCGCAGACCACACTGACCGAAATGACCGGCGAAACCATCAAGGCCATCATGGAAGATGTCTGCGACAACCTGTTCAATGCAGACCCCTACAAGCAGCAGGGCGGTGACATGGTGCGGGTCGGCGGTATCAGTTACACCTGCGATCTGCGGCAAACCATCGGCAAACGCATCAACAACATGATGCTGAATGGCAAGGCACTCGACCCGAACAAAAGTTACAAGGTGGCAGGATGGGCACCGGTGGGCGAAGGCGTCACCGGCGAACCGATCTGGGATGTCGTGTCCAGCTACCTGCGCGACAAGAAAGTGATCACACCGCGGACACTCAACCTGCCAAAATTGATCGGCGTGGATGACAACCAAGGTATCGCCTTGTCAGAATCCTGATGTAATTTTGCGCAGCTTATTGAAAATCATTTGAGGGGTAAAACGGCATGGATGCATCGGTTCTGGTCAAAACGATAGTCTGGTGGGGATTTGGCATGGGCATCGTATTCGGCTTCGTCGCCAACAAGACCAACTTTTGTACTATGGGCGCCGTTTCGGATGTCGTCAATATGGGCCACTGGGGGCGCATGCGCGCCTGGCTGCTCGCGATCGCTGTGGCCATGATCGGCACCAACCTGCTCGCCTATTACGGCTATGTGGATCTGTCCAAGACCATCTATACCGGCAGCAGCTTTCCCTGGCTTGCCTATATCGTGGGCGGATTGTGCTTTGGCGTCGGCATGACACTCTCCTCCGGTTGCGCCAACCGGACACTGGTGCGCGTCGGAAGCGGCAACCTGAGATCGGTTGTGGTGTTCATCTATCTGGGATTTGCCGCATTGGTCACGCTAAAGGGGATCTTTGGCGCATTCCGGGTCAACGTGTTGCAAGCATCCGCCGTCACCATTCAGCTTGACCATGGCCAGACGCTTCCCGCGCTGTTGTCGGGTATCGTCGGCGTGTCTGCGCACACTTTGCAATTGGTGATTACCGCCACGCTCGGCTTGGCCATTCTGATCTTTGTGTTCAAGGACAGGACATTCCGCAAAAGCCTGGACAACAATCTGGCCGGGTGGGTGGTCGGCCTGCTGATCATCGGTGGCTGGTACCTGACCGGACATCTTGGTTTTGGCGAGAATCCCGATACGCTTGAAATGACCTTCTTCGGTACCAATTCGCACCTCGCAGAATCGATGTCCTTTGTCGCACCGATCGGCTACACCCTGGAATATTGGGCCTATTGGACCGATGCCTCGAACATCGTCACCTTCGGCGTCGCCACCGTATTCGGTGTCGGCATCGGCTCTTTCCTGTACGCGCTGGCCACCAAGTCATTCCACTGGGAAGCCTTCTCTTCTGCGCAGGACATGTTCTATCACATCATCGGTGGCACCTTGATGGGATTCGGCGGCGTAACGGCGATGGGGTGCACCATCGGTCAGGGTATCACCGGCGTATCAACCCTGTCTTTGGGCTCATTCCTTGCGTTAGCTTCGATCGTCGCAGGTTCTTCCATCACCATGAAGATACAGTACAGCATCATGATGCGGGAAGCCTGATCAGACATCATTGACAGGCCGGATCTGACTGTCTGCGTCGACAGCGGCCCGTCCCCACTGCCGTACCCCTTTAGTTCCCGCGCACAAGTTGTACAATGTTCCTACTGGATCGGACAGGAATCAAAGCCATGAAAATAACTGCCGCTGTTGTGCTGTTCATGCTCTGCACGGGAACAGGCTACGCTGAAACACGCGATGCCGAAAAATACTTTTTTGACATGAAAATGGGCGACTTCAAGAGCGAGTTGGCCACCGCAAGACAGGAAGGCAAAACAGGCATCCTGATCATGTTCGAGCAGGAAGATTGTCCGTTCTGCTACCGCATGAAACACACCATCCTCAACCGCAGCGAAGTACAGGATTACTACCGTCAGCACTTCCTGATCTTTCTGCTCGACATCCGCGGCAGTCTGCCGATGGATGATTTCACCGGCAATGCAACCACGGAAAAAGATTTCAGCGTGGAACACCGCGTATATGGTACGCCTGTTTTCGATTTCTTCGATCTGGACGGCAAACTGGTCACGCGCTTTCCCGGAACGTCAAAGGACGAGAAGGAGTTCATGTTGCTGGGCAAATGCGTGGTGGAAGGCGATTGCAAAAAGATATCGTTCAACGCCTACAAGAGGCAACTGGCGAAATGAATGGTTTGTCATTCAAGCCATGGCGGAATCTTGTCATTGGCCTGTTTTTCCTGGCATTATTCTTTGATCCCGCACTGGCCGGCACTCTCACTCTGCAAGCCGCACTGGCTACCGCAGAATCGGCGCATCCGGATCTGTTGATGGCACGGGCGGACCGGGACAGCGCGCTGGCAAGCCGCCATATCGCCGATTCGCGCAACGATACCAGCATCAATCTCGAAGGCATCCTGCGCAGCGGACGCCCCACTGTCGGGGGATCGGACTTCGCCAGCGACAATAGTGTCCGGCTGACGGCACGCAAGACACTGTATGATTTTGGGCGCAGCAGCAATGCCGAACTGGCCGCCGAATATGAACTGAACGCGCGCGAGGCAGACCTGACCAGCGCGCTCGACTCGCGCCGTCTGGACATCATGGCACGTTACTTCGATGTGCTGCTGGCCGATCTGCAGTACACCGTGGACAACGAATTGATGGCCGTGCTGTATGTTCGTTTTGATCAGGGTAAAGACCTGCTGTCGCAAGGCAAGATTTCCACGCTCGACCTGGCCGAACTTGAAACACGGTATCGCGACATTTTGGCAAAGCGCAATGCCAGCGCACAGCGGCAACGCATCACCCGCGCCCTATTGGCTAATGCCATGAACCGCCCGGGTGAATTGCCCGGCGAACTGGAGGATCCGGAACTCGCTGACAATCAGCGCGCCCTGCCCGATTATGAAATGCTGCTCCCGATACTGTTGGGTAATAATCCACGGCTGCATGCGCAACAGGAAATGCTGGCAGCGTCGCAACAGCGCATAGCATCATTACGTGCTGACAATGGCCCGATGCTGGACGCGGAAATACAGGCTGCAGATTACAGTCGCGTCGCCAGCACACGGGATAACCTAAGTGCCGGGCTGATCCTGTCCTGGCCGTTATATCAGGGAAAGCGTACCGACTCGCGGGTCGAGGGTGAAATCGCCCGGCTCAACAAAGTGCAGGCCGGCACCGACGAACTAAGAATGGAACTGACCCAGGCACTGCTGGAAACCAGCCTGGATATCAACCAGCTGCAGACCAGCGCACGCAGTGCGGCGCAAAAATATACCGAATATCGCGATCTGCAGCTGGAACGCAGCCGTGCCCTGTATGAACTGGAACTGAAAAGCAATCTGGGCACCGCCATGACTGATACCTCCGATGCCAAGCTGCGTGCCCGCCGCAACGAATATCGGCTGGCATTGGGTTTCGCGCGTCTGGAAGCCTTGCTGGGCAAGCCGCTGAGTGAAATTGCAACAAGTAAAGGAAATACACAATGAAAAATCGGATAGCGTTGATCGCCGTTTTATTATTCCCGCCGGCTTTGTGGGCTGCGGATGTGCCGGCAACCTTGCAGTGGTCGCAACGGGTCGAACTTTCCACGCCGGTTTCGGGCGTGGTACAGGCAGTCAATGTCGACGTGGGTGACCGTGTCAAAAAGGGCCAGCTCCTGCTGGCACTGGACAGCACAATATACCGTGCCAGCGTTTCCGCAGACAAATCACGGATAACCCATTTGCATGCGGAAGTGGAAGAAGCCAAGCGCGATCTGGATCGCGTGCAGGAGTTGTATCAGCGCACCATCGTTTCCACTACCGACCTGGATCAGGCCAAACTGCACATGGTAAAAAGCCAGGCCTTGTTGTCAGAAGCGCAGGCACGCCTGCGCCAGGATCAGAAAGCGCTGGAAGATGCTTCCCTGCACGCACCATTCGATGCAGTGGTACTGATCCGCAATGCCGAACCGGGAATGAGCGTGGCAGCCGGGCTGCAACCGCAGATGCTGCTTACGCTGGCCAGGTCGGGAGAGATGATCGCGCGCATCTACCTCGCCTCGCCACAAATCGACAGTTTGAAAACCGGCCAGAAGATAACCGTTAACGTCGCCGGAACAAGCCACAATGGAACAATAACAACGCTGGGGCTGGAGCCGGTGCAGATCAAGGAAGAATCGGTCTACCCGGTCGATGTGATATTTTCAATCAGGGAAACCTTACGCGCCGGCACACCAGCGCTGGTGAAGCTGCCCTGAACGAAAACCTCGGTTGATTCGTGCAGTCTGGTGATGCGCGTAATCAGGGTTCAATATTGATCAGAACTCGATCGCGTCGGCGATGACCTTGAGTCCCGCCTGGGCGCACCCCTCGTCTGCTTCCCCTCCCGGCGCGCCCGATACGCCTATGCCGCCAAAGAACACGCCGCCGCCCTGTATGACCAGACCACCGCCTGCGCCAAGGAACCTGGGCAGGCTTCGAATCCCGCTCATCGGTTTGCCCGGCTGGGTCTCTTCACCCATAGCCATCGAGGATGTCCGGAAACTGGCGGCAGTCCAGGCCTTGTTGGTCGCAACATCGATCGTGTGGGCACCAGCGAAACGGTCTCTGAGCAATACCTGGGTAAGACCGGCGCGATCTACCACTGCAACCGTGACCTGATAACCCTGTTTCCGGCACGTCTCCATTGCCGCCCGGGCAGCCGCCAGCGCGGTTTCCGGCGTCAGGGATTTGGTCTCGAAAACTGCAGAGTCCTGTGCAAATGTAACGTTGCTCATACTGAACAAAGTGAGAAACAGAATGGCAAGCTGGCGCATGATCTTCTCCGGTTAACTGCAATTTTGTAAGAGTTTGGCGTTCACAACCGGGTTTGCACCAATCCTGCAACGATCATTCGGTATCGCTGTAGTCCATCACCATGATCTTGGGTGCGCGGTCTATGCGATACAGGACCAGCAGCAATACGATGGTCGACACCAGCATGAAATGCGGACCGAACAGCCAGAACACCATTGGCACCATGAAATAATAGGCACGCATACCCATGCTGTAAAAACGACCGGCGCGATTGAGATGGGTCGCCACATGCGCCGGCGTGATCATCTTGTGATTCAGCCTGACCGGCACGTTGATCATGAAGCCAACATGGTTATAGATGCGGATCGCCATCGAAAAGCCAAAGAACGCAACGAACAGATCGAGCAACAACAACAGCAGTTTCACCATCCACAGCATCGGGCTGACCGCGCCCATCATGTTCAATGCATGCCAATTGGATCCCAACTTGTCTCCCTGTTCGCTGAGTGTCAGCACGCCCATGATCAACAGCACCGAAGTGGAAGCGAGAAAGGTGGCCGCCATGGTGGAATTGCGCAGTGTCTGCACGCCCAGCACGGCATTCTTCTCGTCGCCCATGATGGTTTCCACCCACGCGGTGCGTGCGATCCTGTTGACTGCCTGCACCGTATAGGTCGGATTCTTCTTGATCTTGTAACGCAAGAAGATGTGATAAGCGACGATCAGCAACACACAAGCCAGGAAACTGGCGATGTCATTGGTGAAAGAAATAGGCAGGGTGTGAATATCCATGAATGCAAAGAACCCGAAGTCTGGTTGGTGGAATTGACAGGAACCGCAAAAAAGCTGGATTCCCGCGAATAGGACAGCTGATTTTACAACTATCCGGATCGTTAGTAAGCAACGATGACAGGATTTTCAAGATACGATGAATTCATTCAGGCCGGCATCGTTTCAACGGGTCTTCGCAGGATGCCCGTCCAGCTTCTGGCGAATCTCGTCGACGGCCAACCCGTCGGTTGCGAAAATGTTCTCAGGGCCGATCTCGGCGCTTAAACCGGTTCGATCCATCACATCCAGGACCTGCTTCTTCACTGCACTGAAACCAAGCTTGATCCCCGCGCTCTTGAAGCGCGTGAGCAGATTGCGCAGCATCTCGATTCCCGATGCATCGACCTCGTTGATACCACTCGACTGAACAAGGATGTACTCAAGCTCGGGGTTCTCTATTTCCAGCTTCAATAACGCATCTTCAAAATACGAGACATTGACGAAACTCAAGGAACCGTCAAAACGAACCGCCCCCAACTTGGGATGTAACGGGGGGAGATTATGGCGCACCGCATCACGCAGGGTCGTGTCGCTGTGTAAACCCAGTATCGCGATTCTGGGACGCATCATGCGGTATAGCATCAGCGACAGCGACAGAATGATGCCGGTCAGGATGCCGTTCTGGATGTTCGGCGCAAAAGCGAGTGTGGATATAAACGTGATGATCGCGGCCACGCCATCGTCCCGGTTCGCGCGCCAGGCGTTCTTGATGGTCTGGAAGTTGATGAGATTGATCACGGCCATCATGATGATGGCGGCCAGCACCGGTTTGGGCAGCGGATACAGCAGTGAAGTAAAGAACAGCAGCGTGAGCAACACAAACGCTGCCGATATGATCGACGAGAGCGGGGTTTTGGCATCCGAGGCAAGATTCAGTGCCGAGCGCGAAAATGAACCGCTCACCGGCATGGATTGACAGAATGCAGCCGCGACCTTGGCCAGTCCCTGCCCGATCAATTCCTTGTTCTCATCCCAGGGTTGGCGTGTCTTGATCGAGATCACTTTGCAACTGGACATGGCTTCCATGAAACTGATCAATGCGATCACAAAGCCGGCCGGCAGCAGTGCGACAGTCGCTTGCCAATCCATCGGCGGCATACTCAATGTCGGCAAACCTTGCGGCACCTCGCCGACCACCCTGCCACCCATCTGGTCGTAACCGACCAGATAACTGAGCAACGTCAGGGTAGCCACCGTGATCAGGACACCGGGCAATTTCGGCGCGTATTTCTTGAAGCCGAGCAACATCAAAATGGCAGTAACGCCAAAACCCAGTGACAACAGGTGTGCGGTATCGATGTGCATGACTACATGCGCGATATCGAGCATGAAGTGCTTGGACTGGGCAGCAGAGATACCCAATAGCGTAGGCAATTGCGACAAGCCGATGATGATGGCGGCAGCGTTGATGAAACCCATCA
Organism: Burkholderiales bacterium; assembly: GCA_038329705.1. GTDB lineage: Bacteria > Pseudomonadota > Gammaproteobacteria > Burkholderiales > Gallionellaceae > Gallionella. The sequence goes on from JBBQNH010000036.1 coordinate 14,731, forward strand.
GCACGGGGTTCGACAGGAAGTTGAGCAGCACACCGATACGCAAAACACCGAATGCGATCTGGAAAACTCCGGATATCAACGCCAGCAGAATGGCATAGGAGTAAAACAAGTCGCTACCGTGTGCCGCCAGCGGTGCGATGCTGGCTGCAGTCAACAGGGAGGTCATGGCCACCGGACCGGTGGAAAGCTGATTGGAAGAGCCGAACAATGCACCGATCACCGTCGGGATCAACGCCGCATACAAACCGTAATAGGCCGGTACGCCGGCCAGTTGGGCATAGGCCAACGATTGAGGGATGGCGACCAGCGAGACGGTGATACCCGCCAGCAGATCGGCCTTGAACTTGCCATCGCGCAGATCGAATCGTTTGGCAAAATCATGCCAGTAAATTCCCAGATTCATGACTTTCTCGTTACCCTGTCAATATTGCCGTGCAAAAATCGAGTCTGCCCCAAAGCTCCTCAGCCTATGGTTTGGTAGTAAAGATTTTGCGGGTGATTTGCCTGTGCAAAGAAGAACCAGCGTTCCGCCAGCAACCCGAGATATTGAAGTATAAACGCAATGCCAAGCAGTACGGCAGAGTGTATGCCGAGCGCCAACAATGTGAGCGGAACAACGAAAGCAAGCACAAGGAATGTCGGTTTGATCGCGCGCATGAACGCCGCGCTCTTGCCGTGGAAAAACTCGCGGGTATTGAACGACCCGCCCATCGCCCCCATCGAACGTTGGGTAATACGCGGATGCTTGATACCTATGGCAGTCTGTATCGTCGATTTTGGCTTGATGCGCGCATTGCGTACCAGCGATGCAACACGTCCGGCGAAGGCCAGCAGGGTAATGATAATCGCCCATCCGGTGAAGAAACCGGTCTCCGGGGGTGCGGCCAAAGCGGAGTAAAACGCCGCAAGGATGAACCCGGAAGAGCCGCCCATCAGGATGTAGTTGATCACCGTCAAGGGTGTGTTCCATTCCCGCAAAAAACGCAGGCATGCGTAGATCATCCCGGTGCAGACAAATAGCGCAAAGGACAGCAGCGTGCCGGCGATGCCGAGCACTGCGGTCAAGTCGACGACCAGGCCGGAAGGCAGCGTGACCACGCCGGGTCGATAGCCGGCCAGTTGTGCAACGCCGTACAGGAACACCATTCCCATGAACGCTGGCAACACGATCACTTCCCGTGACAACCATGAAGTCCGCCACTGTGTGGCAGAACGCCAGGCACGCTCGGGACGGCCCAGATGTAAAAACGAAGCGATCAGGCCGGCGCCGAGCAGGACCAGCGCCAATAGACTGCCATAGCCATAATAGGCATCCGACTGCATCGGCAACAGGCCGAACAGCGCATATGAATGGTGCGTGAACAATGCCAGGAACAGACCCTGCCCCGCGCCAAGCAGAGTGGTCAGGAAGATGACTGAAAATGCAGGTTTCATTGTTTCTCTCTACCAGGCCGACGCATCTTCCATCGAAGACTCATCCTTGCCCGGCTTGGGCAACTGAGCATCGACTTTGAGCGGATTATCCGCGCGCTCCAACTCGTCCTGATGGATCTTGAGTTTGGTTTTGCGACGCGGCAAATAATGGTTGGCGGGATGTGTGCCCCACTCGGGCATCAGGGCATAACCGCCGGCTTCGCGGATCGCCAGCGACACCACCGATTCCGGATCATGGATATCGCCGAACAGTCGCGCGCTGGTCGGGCAGGCCAGCACACAGGAAGGCTTGCGGTCTCTTTCCGAAAGCGAGGTGTCGTAGATACGATCCACGCACAGCGTGCACTTCTTCATCACCTTTTGTTTCTCATCGATCTCGCGTGCACCGTACGGGCACGCCCAGGAGCAGTACTTGCAGCCGATGCACTTGTCGTAATCCACCAGCACGATGCCGTCTTCCTTGCGCTTGTACGATGCGCCGGTCGGGCATACCGGCACGCAGGGAGGATCTTCGCAATGCAGGCAGGATTTGGGGAAATGCACCGTTTCACTGTGCGGATACTCGCCGACCTCGAAAGTCTGCACACGATTGAAGAACGTGCCGGTCGGCTCGGCACCGTACGGATTTTCGTCGTACAGCGGTCCGGCCGAACCGGAAGTATTCCATTCCTTGCAACTGGTCACGCAGGCATGGCAGCCTACGCATACGTTGAGATCTATTACCAGGGCGAGCTGGGTCATGGCAAGCCTTTCATTTCAACAGGTCCGGGTTGCGTCATTTCGCACCGCCTTTCTTCTTGCCGCCGAAATAAGCGAGCCAACCCGGCGCGTCTTTCATGCCCGGATATTTTTTCATCGGTTCGAATTGTGGCGACGTCTGTTCCGGCTCGCCCTCTTCCGCCTTGTAGATGCGCACGCGCACGTCGTACCAGGCTGCCTGCCCGGTGACCGGGTCGGAGTTTGAATAACGCAGTCCGTCCGGTGTCGGCGGCAGCTCCTCGGAAATCACATGGTTCAGCAGGAAGCCCTGCTGTGACTCATTCGCATCCGGCGCCAGGTTCCACGCGCCGGCGGCCTTGCCGATCGCATTCCAGGTCCACACCGTACCCGGCTCGACCGACTCGCTGTAGCGCGCCATGCAGCGCACCTTGCCCCACTGCGACTCGACCCATATCCAGTCGCCGTCGGCGATGCCCGCGTTGTGCGCGGTGCGTGAATTCACGTAGAGATAGTTGTGCGCGTGTATCTGGCGCAGCCATGCATTCTGCGAATCCCACGAGTGGTACATCGCCATCGGGCGCTGCGTGATTGCCGACAGCGGATATTTCTGCTTGTCGCTGCTCTGTGTTTCCAGCGGCTCGTAGTAGAACGGCAGCGGATCGAAGAAGGTCTCCACGCGCTTGGCCAGATGCTTCGGTGGCTGGCGCGTGATGCTCTTGCCCTGTGCCGCAAGGCGGAATTTCTGCAACACCTCGGAATAAACATGAATCAGGATGGGCTCCGAATAGCGCGTCACACCGTTGCGCTGCGACCACTCGAGATAACCCTTGTTCCAGTTGCGCATGAACTGGTAAGAACGCGGCAACTTGTAGTGATGCACGCAATCGTTCTTGGCGTACATTTCCCACTGGTTCGGGTTCGGCTCGCCCTTGATGGTTTTCTCGCCACCCTTGCCGCGCCAGCCGGAAAGAAAGCCGATACCGGAACCCGGTGCCGTTTCCCAGTTGACGATGAAATCCGGATAGTCGCGGTACTTGCGTTCACCCGCCTGCGTAACAAAGGCGGGCAGTTTCAGGCGCGTGCCCAGTTCGATCAGCACCTCCTGGAACGGTTTGCACTCGCCCGTCGGCGGCATCACCGGAATGCGCACCGCATCAACCGGGCCGTCGAATTCTGAGATCGGCCGGTCGAGCATCGACATCACGTCGTGACGCTCAAGGTAGGTCGTGTCCGGCAGGATCAGGTCGGCGAACGCGGTGGTCTCCGAATGAAATGCATCGCACACCACGATATTCGGTATCTTGTATTCTCCATTCTCTTCCTTGTCGGTGAGCATCTTGCGCACCTCGCCGGTGTTCATGCTCGAGTTCCATCCCATGTTCGCCCTGAACAGCAACAGCGTGTCGATCTTGTACGGATCGCCGCGCCATGCATTGGTGATCACGTTGTGCATCAGACCGTGCACCGACAGCGGATATTCCCACGAGAACGCCTTGTCGATGCGCACCGGACTGCCGTCGGCATTGACGAACAGGTCGTCCGGATCGGACGGCCAACCCAGCGGCATGCCGTCGAGCGGCGTATCGGGCTGCACCGCGCGCGGATCGTTCGGGGTGCGCGCGCAGGGTGGGATCGGGCGCGGGAAAGGCGTCTTGTGGCGAAACCCGCCGGGCCGGTCAATGGTGCCCAGCAGCGTCATTAATATGGACAATGCACGTATCGTATGAAAACCATTCGAGTGCGCAGCAAGGCCGCGCATCGCGTGAAACGAGACCGGGTTGCCGACCACCGTGTCGTGCTCCTTGCCCCACGAATCCGTCCATGCGATAGGCAGCTCGATCTTCTGGTCTCGCGCGGTGATGCCCATTTCGTGCGCCAACCGTTTGATCGTCTCCGCAGAAATGCCGGTTATCTGTTCGGCCCACTCCGGCGTGTAATCCTTGACGCGCTCCTGCAACAACTGGAATGCAGGCTTGACCGGTGTACCGTCCGGCAACTTGAAATCGCCGCGCAGGAACGGGTCTGCTCCCTCGCTGTGCGTCACCACCGGCTTGTTGGTATTGCGGTCCCACCACAGTTTATTCTGCGGGTCGTAGCAACCCTCTTCTTCCGGCACCTCTGTGCGCACAAACATGCCGAACTCGTCGTGCTCGGCATCGAGGTTGATCAACTGGCCGGAGTTGGTATAGCGCACCAGGAATTCGCGGTCATACAGGCCAAGTTCGATGATCTCGTGGATGATCGCCAGCAATAACGCACCGTCCGTACCCGGACGGATCGGCACCCACTCATCGGCAATCGCCGAATAGCCGGTGCGCACCGGGTTGATCGAGATGAAACGGCCACCCTCGCGCTTGAATTTGGATAACGCGACCTTTAACGGATTGGAGTGATGGTCTTCCGCCGTGCCGATCATGATGAACAACTTGGAACGCTCCAGGTCGGGACCGCCGAACTCCCAGAACGATCCGCCTATGGTGTAGATCATCCCGGCCGCCATGTTCACCGAGCAGAAGCCGCCATGTGCCGCGTAATTGGGCGTGCCGAACTGGCGCGCGAACAGGCCGGTCAGCGCCTGCATCTGGTCACGTCCGGTGAATAACGCAAATTTCTTCGGATCGGTGGAGCGCAGCTTGCCGAGGCGTTCAGCAAGGATGTCGAAGGTCTCATCCCAGCTGATCTCCTCGAAGTCGCCCGCTCCGCGCTCGGTACCCGGCTTGCGGCGCAACGGTTTGGTCAACCGCGCCGGTGAATACTGTTTCATGATGCCGCTTGATCCCTTGGCGCAGATCACGCCGCCGTTCAACGGATGGTCGGGGTTGCCGTCTATGTAACGCACCTCGCCGTCGCGCAGATGCACGCGTATCCCGCAACGACATGCACACATGTAGCAGGTCGTGTTGCGCACTTCATTCTTCGCGTCAGGCGCAGGGGAAGCGAGCGGATCGTGCAACGGTGAGATCGTACTTGTTGAGTCGCCGAATTGATGGGTCTTCATTAGGATCCGTTGTGATATTTCGGGTGTTCAATCCCGACTTGTTTTGTAGGAATAGGCACCGCCATTGAAGGTGCGTCCTTAAGGTGCGATAGTATGCGCAATTGAGGGTTCCGCCAACCATAGCCGTGATGAGCTATAACTGTATAACCCATTAGGGGTATCGAAGTTTAATGGCTAAAGTTCTAGCATAGCCTTGCTGTCAATCAGGATAGATTGGCTATGAGGGAGGAACGAAATGGCACTCGTAAGACCGCATGGCGGAGGCAACCTTGAACCATTGTTGCTCAAAGGCAAGGCCCTTGCAGACGAACTGATACGCGCGAGCAACATGACGCGCATCAAAGTCAGTTCACGCGAAAAGGGTGATCTGGTGATGATGGGCATCGGCGGCTTCACCCCGCTGGAAGGCTTCATGTCATTCAGCGACTGGCAGGGCGTATGCGCCGGCATGAAAATGGCCAACGGCATATTCTGGCCCATCCCCATCACGCTCTCCACCGATTTTCTCACCGCCAACGACATCCAGACCGGACGCGAGATCGCGCTGATCGATCCGGAAGACGACAGCATCCTGGCGACGATGCGCGTCACCGAAAAATATACCATCGACAAGGCGCACGAATGCGCGACCGTGTTCAACACCGTTGATATCGAGCACCCGGGGGTGAAGATGGTGATGGCGCAAGGCGATGTCAACCTCGCAGGCCCGGTCAAAGTGCTGTCACTGGGTGGCTTTGACGAGAAATACGGCGAGCTGTTCATGACACCGCGCCAGACCCGCGCACTGTTCGAAGAGATGGGCTGGAGCAAGATCGCGGCATTCCAGACACGCAACCCGATGCACCGGTCGCACGAATACCTGGCCAAGATCGCCATCGAGATCTGCGACGGCGTATTGATCCACTCGCTGCTCGGCAACCTCAAGCCGGGCGACATTCCCGCCAACGTGCGCACCGAAGCCATCGGTACGCTGGTCGATAAATATTTCGTCAAGAACACCATCGTACAAGCCGGCTATCCGCTGGACATGCGTTATGCGGGTCCGCGCGAGGCGCTGCTGCATGCGCTGTTCCGCCAGAATTACGGCTGTTCACATCTGATCGTCGGGCGCGACCATGCGGGTGTCGGCAATTACTACGGGCCGTTCGATGCGCATCACATCTTCGACGAGATCCCCAAAGGCTCGATGGAAACCCAGCCGCTCAAGATCGACTGGACCTTCTGGTGCTACAAGTGCGGCGGCATGGCATCGGCGCGCACCTGCCCGCACGATGAGAAAGACCGGCTGCTGGTTTCCGGCACCAAGCTGCGCAAATGGCTGTCGGAAGGTGCCGAAGTACCCGCCGAATTCAGCCGGTCGGAAGTACTGGAAATACTGCGTGCCTATTACGCGGGTATCGAAGAAAGTGAAAAAGTAGAAGTAAAACTCAGCGGTCACTCGGGACGCTAGAAAACACCCAGCCAACCGATTTTAAGGATCATCTTGCGTCAAAATTTTTGAGGAGAACCTGATGTTCACGAGCAACCCCTTTGCCGAACTTTCGGCATCAATTCCAACCGTCTATATGCAGGGGTATATCGTCCTGATGGTCCTGCTGGTCATGGGCGGGACGATACTTGACATGCTGCACAAGAAAAGCGCGCAGTACTTTTTCGAAAATGCGAAAAAAGCGAAGAAGAGCGCAAAACGGTCAGTGGGTGGCGGAGAAAAAGCAGCGATTGCCGCTTCAGTGCTGGTGAAGGAAGTATTGACTTCCGGCGAGTTCAGTAATCCAAGACGCAGGCTTTCCCATCTGTTGACCATGTGGGGAACCGTTATTTTCGTCGTGACTACCGCGATCATGATTTTTGGTTATTCAGCTCCCGGATCAGCCACACCTGATATCCTGCCGGCACTCTGGCATATCGGTGCGCTGATGCTGGCCGTGGGTGGATACTGGTTCTGGTTTGCTATCCGCGTTGATGTGGCTGCGGAAGGCCTTCCATGGTTTCGCTTCGAACGTGCGGATTTGTTTATTCTCTCGCTGCTTGCCACCTCGACTTTCGCATTGATCTGGTCATTTACCGGCGGTGGATTAACCCTGTTCTTTGCCTTGTTCATCCTGTCCAGCACGGTTCTGTTTGGCGGCGTTTATTGGTCCAAGTTTGCCCACATGTTCTTCAAGCCC
>JBBQNH010000037.1:0-21625 GCA_038329705.1 Burkholderiales bacterium
TGGATATGGACGTGAAGCAGCCAGAGCAATCCTTCAAGGTGAAACTCAGTTCGCCGGTGTCAGGCAGCATACAGGCGCAACAGGTCAATTTGAGCAATCTCGTGATCGCGCTGAAAGCCAGCGGCGACAAGCTGCCGAACAAATCGGTGAGCAGCGAGATGAAAGGGAGTATGCAAATCGATGCTGCGAAAGAGAGCGTGCAGGTGAACCTCGCCGGCGGGCTATTGCAAAGCAAGGTCAAGGCCAAGGTCGGCGTGAAAGGCTTTGCCAGCCCTGCGATCAATTTCGATGTGGATGTGGACCAGTTCGATGCCGATCTGTATATGCCGAGAAAATCCGCTACAGCGGCCAAGTCTCAGGCGAAACAACCGGAGCTACCGTTTGATCTATCCGCGCTGCGCAAACTCAACCTTGACGGCAGTCTGCGCATTGGCACACTCAAGGTAGCGAATGTGAAATCCAGCCAAGTGCGTATGGATGTCAAAGCACACAAAGGACAGTTGAACCTCAATCCGCTGTCCGCCAATCTGTATCAGGGCAGCATGAGCGGCAGCTTGAGCATCAATTCGCAAAATGCCGTACCCAGCTTCACCATCAACCAGAAGTTGAGCGGCATAGCCATCGCACCGCTGATGAAGGATGCTGCCGATATGGACCTGGCAGAAGGCAGGGGCAACATAGTGCTGGACCTTACCACCCAGGGCAATACCGTCAGCGCGCTGAAGAGGGCGTTGAACGGCAACGTTTCGGTGAATCTGGTCAACGGCGCGATCAAGGGTATCAACCTCAACAAGCTGGTGCAGGGCATACAGAATCTTAACAGGGATACCAGGGCACAGACATTGGGCGTGGACAAAAGCGAAAAGACCGATTTCAGCGAGTTCAAGGCCAGTTTCAAGGTGCATAACGGCGTGGCGCATAACGATGATCTGGATGTGAAATCCACGGTACTGCGCCTGAGCGGCAATGGCGACATCGATGTCGGTCAGGACAAGCTGGACTACAACGCCAAGGCCACGCTGGCCAGAACAGAACAGGGCAGGACTGCAACCTTGCCGGTGAATGTAAGCGGCCCATTCGATGCGCTCAAGTTCAAGGTTGATTATGGTTCACTGCTGGTTGATGCCGCCAAACAAAAGATCGACGAGAAGAAAGAAAAACTGAAAGAAGATGCAAAGGCAAGACTGCAGGAAGAATTGAAGAAGGGCTTGAAGGATTTGTTCAAGTGATTAGTTGCACGCCCCAGCTACTGAATGCATAGTTTTGCTTCCCGCCTGATCGTCTGGCAACGCGCGCACGGTCGCCACGACCTGCCTTGGCAAGGCGCGAATGCCTATCAAGTTTGGCTGTCCGAGATCATGCTGCAGCAGACCCAGGTCGCCACCGTCATTCCTTATTACCAGCGTTTCCTCGGCTCGTTTCCAACCATCCCCTTGCTCGCCGCAGCGAGCGAAGAACAGGTACTCGCGCACTGGAGCGGACTCGGTTACTACGCACGCGGACGCAACCTGCATGCGGCTGCGCGTATCATCGTCGAAAAATATAACGGTGTATTCCCGCGTGAATTCGAGCGGATACTCGAACTGCCCGGTATAGGCCGTTCCACCGCCGCCGCGATCTGCGCGCTGGCCTGGCATGAGCGCCGCGCGATCCTGGACGGCAACGTCAAGCGCGTGCTGGCGCGATATTGCGGCATCGCGGGCTGGGCAGGAGATAAAAAAGTAGAGACACAATTCTGGCAGCAAGCCGAAGCCCTGTTGCCGCAACACGACATTGCCGCTTACATACAGGCGCAGATGGACTTGGGTGCGACGTTGTGCACGCGCAGCAAGCCAAAGTGCGGAGAGTGTCCGGTGAATAGCGATTGCGTTGCGTTTCAAAGCGGCAGAGTGAGCGAATTGCCTATGCCGCGTTCGCGCAAGATCGTGCCGGAAAAACATGCTACGTTCCTGTTGCTGATGCACGGCAATGACATCCTGCTGGAGAAGCGGCCCGGTAGCGGTATCTGGGGTGGGATGTGGTGCCCGCCACAGTTCGATGATGAGGCCGCAGCAAGAAATTGGTTTCTACGCAACGGAATGGTTGCAAGGGATGGAGATAGGCTGGAGACTTTCACTCACACATTTACCCATTTCAAATTGCATATTTCGCCACTGAGGATTCAACTCGCGCGTAAACTTTTGCATGCTGCGGAGGCGGGGAGTGTTTGGTTGGAGGTGGGGGAGGCGTTGCGGGCGGCGATACCGACGCCGGTGAGGATGATGTTGAATAAGGCCGTTCGTGGTGAGTGCCTATGACCGTTCGCCCTGATAACCAGCGACTTGGTTGGCGTAGTTTGCCAACTTAGTCAGATGGCTTTGCAAAGCCTTTTGACAGCCTAGTCGAATGGCTAGTTGTTTCACCGGTTTGTCGAAGGGTCGCCGTGAAGCGGCGGTAAACCGGGGGGTGATTTCTTTTGGTTATTTTTCCTGGCAAGACAAGAAAAGTGACTTGCTGCCGGGCAGCCCACGGCGAAGTTGACTTGCTTTTAGCAAATAAACCTATTTATCTTCTCCCCACTTCTTCATCAACTCCTGCTTCACTCCCAGATGATCCAATATCCGCGCCACCACAAAATCCACGATGTCCTGCACGCTCTGCGGGTGATGATAGAAGCCCGGATTTGGCGGCATGATCACCGCGCCGGCATGCGACAGCTTGAGCATGTTTTCCAGATGGATCGCCGAGAAGGGCATCTCGCGCGGCACCAGGATCAGCGTGCGTTTTTCCTTGAGCATTACGTCGGCGGCACGGGCAATCAGATCATCGCTGATCCCACCCGCGATCTTGCCCAGCATGCCCATGGTGCAGGGGCAGACCACCATCGCATCGCCGGGGTTTGAGCCGGATGCCATCGGTGCATACCAGTCCTGGATGCCGAATACTTTCAGTTCGCCGCTGAATTTTCCGAGGCGTTCCGCGAACATCTGTTCGGTATCCTGAGGGCGGTTAGGCAGCGTGAAATCCAGTTCCTGTTTGGCGACGATTTGCGCGGCATGCGAATAGATCAGGTGCACGCGCTGCCCGCTTTGCAGTAGACATTCCAGCAGACGCATGCCGTAGGGCAAGCCGGACGCGCCGGTAAAGGCCAAGGTAATCGTTTTCAAGTCGGATTCTCGATCAGTTTGTTGTCGGCGATCTCTGCATTATCCATGAAACGCGCCGCGATCAAACCATTCACCGTGCCGAATACCAAGGCAGCGGTGGCGAAGATCGGGATCAGGTAAGCGATGCCGGAATGCGGGATCAGCCACAGATACACCACCAGCATCTGACCGGTGATATGCGCGAAGGCGGCGTAGATGCTGTGACTGACCGGGCCGAACCAGCGTTTGGGCAAATGTTGTGCGAAGGCAAGCATGAGCAGGCTGAGTAGTGCACCGGACAGGCTGAGAAAGAATCCCGGCGCGAGAAAATTGCCGAACATCAGACTGCCTGCCAAGACGCGCAACAGCGACACCCATGCCGCCGCGCGCCAGCCATAACGTGCCAGCACGATCAGCGTGACGATGTTGGCCAGCCCCGGCTTGACGCCGGGCAACGGCGACGGGATCGCGCTTTCCAGTATCGTCAGGCCGAGCGCCACTGCCGCCATGCGCGCGATGTGGTGGTCTTCGGCGGTGGTGCCCAGCCTGATCGAGGTGCAAGGTGCAGGATGCAAGGTGCAATGTACAAGGGGCAAGCTGCAAGGTAAATCCGGGCCGGAACTTGTCCCTTGCTCCTTGTACCTTGAACCTTGCACCTGTTTTTCAGTAGTTGAGGCTGTCATATTTTTTCCTGTTGCCGACCAATTCAAGACTGACCTGATTGGGCAGGCACAGCGCGATCTCGCCGGCTTGTTGCAACCAGCCCTGGCGCACGCAGTATTGGCGCGGACTGGGGTCAGAGGCGATGCGCGCTTTGCGCTGTTTGATGCTGATGATACTGACGCCCAGCCGCCCCGGTACTTCGATCTGCCGGTCGCGCGACAACGGGGTTTCCATGAATATTTTACCGCCGCTGCGGATGATGGCTTTGTCGGCGAGATCGCCGCTCCAGAGTTCGGAGGTCACCGCCACCACGAATATGCTGCCGAGCAACAGTGTCAGCCAGTCGCCGGGCTTGATGTGCTGCAATGCGCCCGCATACATGATTACTGGCTCAGTTCGCGATAGCGCACCAGCACTTGTTGCTGATGCTCGAAATGTCGGGCGAGTTTTTCGGCGAGATAGACCGAACGGTGCTGTCCGCCCGTACAGCCGATGGCCACCGTCAGATAGCTGCGGTTATCGGCCACGAAACTGGGCAGCCAGCGCTCCACGAAATTGCGAATGTCGCCAAACATGTCTTGTGTGCCCGGGGTGTTGTCGAGGAATTCGATGACCGCCGCATCGCGTCCGGTCAGCGGGCGCAGATTTACATCGTAATGCGGGTTGGGCAGGCAGCGCACATCGAACACCAGATCCGAATCCAGCGGAATGCCATGTTTGAAACCGAACGATTGGAACAGCAGGGTCAGCCTGGAACGATCCACCTTGATGAATTGCTTGATCCAGCCGCGCAGCGCATTTGCATTGAGTTCGGTGGTATCGATATGGTGACCGATGTCGCTGATCCCGGCCAGCAATTCCCGCTCGTAGCTGACACATTCCGGCAGGGTGCGGGTTTTATTGTCGTTTGTCGGCAACGTGGCGTCGCTGAGCGGGTGCAGGCGGCGTGTTTCCGAAAAGCGTTTTATCAGCGTGTCGTTCTGGGCATCCAGGAACAACACATGCACGTCCACGCCTTGCTGTTTGATCTGTTGCAGCAGCGGCGGCAGTTGCTGCACGCTGTTGGCGCTGCGCACGTCTATGCTGACGGCGATGTTGCTGTAGCCGGCATGCTGCAAGTGCTCTACCAGTGCAGCCAGCAGGCCGGCGGGCAGATTGTCCACACAATAATAGCCGTTGTCCTCCAGCACCTTGAGTGCCACACTTTTGCCGGAACCGGATAAGCCGCTGATCAGGAAGAGCTGCATCCTGATTAATCTTCCAGCAGCAACTGGTCGTGGCGCGAGATGAATTCCTGCATGCTGTCGATACCGCGCTGTTGAAGCACAAAGTTGCGTGCCGCAGCTTCGACCAAAACGGCGAGATTGCGTCCCGCGACAACAGGGATGTTCACAGTGCTGATGTTCACGCCCAGGATGTCCTGATGCGTGGCATTCAGCGGCAAGCGTTCCATTTGCGACAGGTCGCCACCGGGTGGACGGTGCAGGTGCACGATGAGCTTCAAACTCTTTTTGCGCCGCACTGCAGTTTCGCCGAACATGGTGCGAATGTTTAGCACGCCCAGACCCCGCACCTCCAGAAAATCACGCAACAGTTCAGGGCAGCGTCCCTCCAGCGTATCCGGTGCGATACGATGCAATTCGACAATATCATCGGCAACCAAACCGTTGCCGCGGGTGATAAGTTCCAATCCGAGTTCGCTTTTGCCGACTGCACTCTCCCCCGTGATCATCACACCCACACCGAGTACATCCAGGAACACGCCATGGCGGGTAGTGGATTCGGCCAGTTCCTTGGCCAGATAGTGGCGAACCAGCCACATCAGATGCACACTGGGTTTGGGGGAAGCGAACAGCGGAATGTGCGACCGGTTGGCAAAATCGATCAATATCGCAGGGATATCGGTTGTGCCGGCAACAATCAAGCAGGTCGTGCCGTTTTGCTCGATCTTCTGAAAGGCTTTGTCGCGCTGTTCCGTGCTTAATTCGGACAGATAACTCAGTTCAGTCCCACTCAGCACCTGCACCCAGTTGGGGTGAACCAGATTGAGGTGGCCGATGAGTCCCTTGTTGGAGTTTTCAACTTCCTCACTGTCGAGGATACGATCTGTGCCATCAGCGCCGGCAATGCGGCTGAGTTGCAGCCGTTCCTGTTTGTCGTCAAACAGTTGCCGGATGTTCACCTGGCTCATGTCACGCTTTCCCAATCGTAGAACAGTTGATGGATGCTGCTCGTGTCTTTACAGGCGATCAGGCTATTGCGGAATTGGGAGTCGCTGAACATCTGTGCCAGCTCTCCGAGAATCTGCAAGTGCAGATCGTTGGCCCGCTCCGGAACCAGCAACACAAATATCAGGTTTACCGGCAGCCCGTCCGGCGCATCGAACGGGATGGGGTTGGAAGTCATGACAAAAGCGGCAGTCGCATCGCGCAGTTTTGCGATACGGCCGTGCGGGATCGCCACACCCTGTCCCAGGCCGGTCGAGCCCAGCTTCTCGCGTGCAAACAGGCTGTCAAACACCTGGCTGCGCGCGATCTGCTGATTGTTTTCGAACAGCAGGCCAACACGCTCGAACACGCGCTTTTTGCTGGTGGATTCGGTGTCCAACAGGATATTGTCGGGTAACAGGATTTTGCTGATCAGATTCATATTGGGAGAGGATCAATAGGGGCGGATTATACCCGCCCGTGTTAGGTTACTCTGCTACCGCGTGTTTTCCGGAATCGTCGTGGCGACGTGCAGACAGTTTGTCCTTGTGCTTGCGTACCTGGCGATCCAGTTTGTCCACCAACATATCGATCGCCGTGTAAAGGTTATCATCTTCACATTCCACAAACAAATTCTTGCCGCTGACGTGCATGGTAGCTTCCGCCTTCTGTTTCAGCTTCTCAACAGAAAGGATCACGTTCACATCAATGACGACGTTGTCAAAATGACGTTTGATCTTGTCAAATTTTTCGTTCGAATAATCGCGGATGGCAGGGGTGATTTCCAGGTGGTGTGCGGTTAGATGAAGGTTCATGGTGTGCTCCTTTTTAGAGTGATTTACGGAGATTAACCGGGAGAATTCGCATCGATTCCCGGTATTTTGCTATGGTACGCCGGGCAACTACAATGCCCTGCTGTGCCAAGATTTCTGACATGCGGCTGTCAGTAAGCGGTTTGCGGCCGTCTTCGGCGTTGACCAGTTGTTTTATCAGTTCGCGAATCGCCGATGAGGAGCAGGTGCCGCCATCATTTGTCGCCAGACCGCTGCCGAAAAAATGCTTGAATTCGTATATGCCGCGGGGGGTCTGCATGAATTTTTGCGTGGTGCTGCGGGAGACGGTGGATTCGTGCAGTTCCAGTTCGTCGGCGATCTCGCGCAATACCAGCGGGCGCATGCCGATTTCGCCATGCTCAAAAAAATTCATCTGTCTTGCCGTGATGGCTTGTGCCACCCTCAGGATCGTATCGAAACGTTGCTGCAGATTTTTGATCAGCCACTTCGCTTCCTGCAATTGTGTGGAGAGCTGTGAGGAACTCTTGTCAGAGCGTTGCTGCAGGATATTTGCGTAAATCTGGTTGACGCGCAACTTGGGCATCGCTTCGGCATTCAGCCGTGCACGCCATTTGTTCTTGTGTTTTTCCACGATTACATCGGGCACAACGTAATCGGCTACGCTTTGGCCGAACTCGGCACCGGGCTTTGGATTCAGGCACGTTATCAGATGTTGGGCAGTGCGCAGTTCATCATCGGAGCAGTGCAGAAGTTTCTTTATTTTGCTGAAGTCGTGCGCTGCCACCAGTTCGAGGTGATGACTCACCAGGCATATAGCCAAATCGCGTTGGGGGGTATCCTCTGGTAATGCCTTGAGTTGCAGTGCCAGACATTCGCCCAGGTTGCGCGCTGCCAACCCGGGTTGATCAAGGTGCTGGAGTTGTACCAGCGCGGTTTCCAGATCATCCACGGTGATCTCAAGTTCTTCGGGCAATAACTCCGCCAGTTCTTCGATATCCTGGGCAAGATAGCCGTTCTCATCCAGGGCGTCGATGAGCATGCCGACCACCTTGCGGTCTTTTTCAGCAAGGGGGCTGGTTGTCAGCTGACAATGCAGGTGCGCGCGCAGACTGGCTTGTTCTGAGGCTTGCTCGGGAAAGTTTTCGTCCTCGTCATCCGTGCTGCGCATTGCACCACCGCCGGTGTTCCAGTCGGCCGGCTCGTTGCCAAAATCGTCCGCACCACGGTCATCGGAATCGTTGCTTTTTTGCTCCGCATTCTCCTGGGTACTGCTTGCTGTGTTGCGCGGCTCACTGGTGAAAGCGCCGGGTGCAGATTCATCCGCCGTTTCCAGCATGGGGTTTTCTTCGAGCAGTCGTGCGACTTCCTGATGCATATCCAGCGTGGAGAGTTGCAACAACCGTATAGCCTGTTGCAACTGGGGGGTAAGCGTCAGTTGTTGCGAGAGTCGAAGTTGGAGAGTGGGTTTCATTGCCATGTGTCGTATCAGGGAGAACTTGCTATTACAGCTTGAAATGTTCGCCCAGATACACTTTCCTTACGCCCTCATTATAGATGATTTCATCCGGCTTGCCTTCCGCCATCACCGAACCGGCGTTGATGATGTAGGCCCGGTCGCAGATGCCCAGGGTTTCACGGACATTATGGTCGGTAATCAACACACCGATGCCGCGTTCTTTGAGAAAGTGGATGATCTTCTGGATGTCAAGAACCGCAATCGGATCTACCCCGGCGAACGGTTCATCCAGGAGGATGAAGCGCGGGTCGGTTGCCAGTGCGCGTGCTATTTCCACCCGCCGACGTTCTCCGCCGGACAAGCTGATGGCCGGATTGTCCCGGATGTGGGTGATATGCAGATCTTCGAGCAATTTGTCGAGGTGGTTTTTCAGGTTGTCATTGGCCATTCCCTGAAGTTCGAGTACTGCCTGGATGTTCTGTGACACGGTCATGCGGCGGAAGATCGAGGCTTCCTGCGGCAGATACCCGAGTCCCAGGCGTGCGCGACGGTGTATCGGCAGGTGAGTGATGTTCTGGTCGTCAATAAAGATCTCGCCGCCGTTGGCTGCGATCAGCCCAACGATCATGTAGAAGGCTGTGGTTTTCCCCGCACCGTTCGGGCCGAGCAGTCCAACGACTTCGCCGCTCTTTACCGACAGGGAGGCATCGTGCACCACGGTGCGCGATCCGTATTTTTTTTTCAGGCCGACTGCGCGCAGTTCACTCATGTTCTTTGCGGGGAGATGTTGTGCCGGGCGCTGCTGGCGATGCAGCCGGCCTGGATGGATTAGTGACATCTGTTTTGGATTTTGGCTGCAGTATGACATGCACCCGACCCGTCGAGCCTTTTTCCGGGTTTGCATCTTTGCCGTTCACTTTGAATACTTCGGTCTTGGTGTTGTAGATAATATGATCTCCACTCACCTCATCCCGATTTCGTTTGAGATGTGCCTTGCCATCAAAATTAATGATCTCGGTGCGCGCATCATATTCGATACGCTCGCCATACCCCTCCACGTATTCATCCAGACCCTCGCGTTTTTGCCGGAACTCTGCCGTATCTCCATATACATCGGCGTGCTGGTATCCATCCTTGTCCTGTGAAACGACGACCTTGTCGCCAAGTATCAGCAGCGTGCCTTGCGACAGTCGCACATTTCCCGTGAAGGTGTTGATCTGCTTGGCGTCGTCCATAGTCACCTGATCGGCTTCCAGATGCATCGGTTGGCTGCGATCGGCCCGTTCCGCGAAACTAGCTGTTGAAAATAACAGCAGAAGAGTCGGCAACAGGATGTTTGCCAGCGGCAATTTATTGTTTGACTGGCACATGTTCGCTTCTGACTTGGGAAAGTAGTTTCAGGATACGTGTCTTGCTGTCCATTTCCATTCCTACCGCATGTATGACATTACGCGCTTCGACGATGGTGACAGCGCGGTCGGTGTTCATCAAATGCCGATCCGGGATGATGTGAAGGTATTCGGTCTTCAAGTCAAGTTGATCCTGCCGCGCGCTTGCTTCGCGCAACACGTTCACATTGTCATTCAGGAAAACTTCATCTCCTTTGCTGGAGACGGTGCCGAATCTGGCAGTGGCATGAATCGCCGGCTGTCCTTCGGGTAACATGGTAATACGGGGCGCATCCAGTGCAGTGCTGTCGTCATCGGGATAATGCAGTAATTTTTTTGCTTCCATGACGAAATTGGGCGCGCCCTGTTCATTCAGATTGGTCGCGGAAAAGTTTTCCATGATTGCGTCAGGTTCGTGAAGTTTGCTGTTATCCGGCTTGACTGGTTCAGGCAGAGCCTGCTGGTTCAACCAATAGGTGGCGCCCAGCAAACCAAGCAGGGGCAAGAGTGTTAACCAGGGGCGGACACGAGAGGCGAGTGTCATTGCAAATAGGGTGCAAGTTGCGCATCCAGCGTGCCTTGCGCCGACATGATCAACTCGCATGCTTCGCGCACCGCGCCATGTCCGCCGCTGCGCTGTGTGACATAGTGGGAGTGTTTGCGCACCAGCAGCGGCGATTCCGGCACGCTGATCGCCAGACCGACATGGCGCATTACCGTAAGATCGACCACGTCATCACCCATATAGGCTGCGGCATCGCGGGGGAGCTTGAGCTTGCCGAGCAGGTCGACCATGGCTTCGAGTTTGTGCTCCACGCCCTGGTAGAGATGCTTGATGCCGAGGTTCTTTGCGCGTCCTTCCACACATTTTGAAGTGCGTCCGGTGATGATGGCGATCTCCACTCCGCTGGCGCGCAGCATTTTCAAACCATGCCCGTCGAGAGAATTGAAACGTTTGAATTCCTCTCCCGAGTCGGAATAATAAAGCCCGCCATCTGTCATCACGCCATCCACATCGAATGCAACCAAACGGATCAATTTTGAGCGGCTTATCAGCAAGACTTTCCCCTAATGGCTAACGGTTGATGTCATCAGATCACTTTGGCATGCAGCAGGTCGTGCATGTTGAGTGCGCCGACCAGCTTGTTCTGTGCATCCACCACCAGCATCTGGCTGATGTTGAACTGTTCCATCATCTGCACCGCCTCGACAGCAAGACTGTCGGGGTCGATACGGCGCGGGTTGGCGGACATTACGCTGCGAATTGGCGTGGCGTTGAAATCCAGCTTCCTGGCCAGTGTGCGGCGCAGGTCACCATCGGTATATATGCCCAGCACCTGTTGTTCGGCATCCACGATGGCGGTCATGCCCACACCTTTTTTCGAGATTTCCAGGATCGCATCGCCCAGTGTAGCGTCCAGATTCACCATGGGCAGCCCCTCGCCGACGCGCATGATGTCGCGCACCCGGGTGAGCAAACGCCGGCCCAGGCTGCCACCGGGATGGGACCGGGCAAAATCCTCCGCACCAAAGCCTTTTGCATCCAGCAATGCCACTGCCAATGCATCGCCCAGCGCCAATGCCGCGGTGGTGCTGGCCGTGGGTGCCAGGCCCATCGGGCAAGCCTCTTTGTCGACTGCGGCATTGAGATGCACATCGGCCGCTTTGGCCAGACTGGATGAAGGGTTGCCGGTCATGCTGATGAGTTTTGCACCCTGACGTTTGATGACCGGCACGATGGTCATGAGTTCTTCGCTTTCGCCGGAATAGGACAATGCGATGAACACATCCTCGCTGGTGATCATGCCCAGGTCTCCATGGCTGGCTTCGCCGGGATGAACGAAGTAGGCCGGGGTGCCGGTGCTTGACAGGGTTGCGGCGATCTTGCGCGCGATGTGTCCGGATTTTCCCATACCGCTGACGATGACGCGGCCCTCGCAGCGCAGCACGACATTCATCGCGCTCAAAAAGTTTTCATCAAGGCGTGCGCTCAGTGCTTTTACGGCGGCGGCTTCGATGTCCAATACTTCGCGGGCGAGAGCCAGTGCTTTGGGGGTGGCGGATAGTGTCTTGTTCATACCCGGCGGATTATAGCAGCGCGTCCGGCAAGCAGTGAAATTTTGACCGGGAGGCCCAGTCATGGAAGCGTGCACGGGATAATTGACCCCGGAGTTTTAGCCAACTAAATTTTGAAAGCGTGCACGACTTAGGGCATTATCCGGACATGCTGACAATCTTGATCGAAACGCTGGAATGACCGACTCGTTGCAACTGGTACTGATACTGCTGGCCGTTGCCGTGGGTGTGGTTGTGGTGTGCCGTCTGCTGCAATTGCCGGCGATGCTGGGCTATCTGCTGGTTGGAATCCTGATTGGCCCCCATGCACTGGGCTGGATTCCGGATGCGCCGGAAACCCGCCACTTGGCGGAATTCGGCGTGGTGTTCCTGATGTTCAGCATCGGTCTTGAATTCAGCCTTGCCAGACTGCGCAGCATGCAGCGACTGGTATTCGGTCTGGGCACCGCGCAGGTGGTCGCCACGATCCTGCTGGTCATGCTCACCTCGTTTTTTTTCGGTCTGGATTGGCGTGCCGGTTTGGCCCTGGGTGGCGTGCTGGCGATGTCGTCAACTGCGATCGTCAGCAAGATGCTGGTCGAACGGGCTGAATTGAGTACCCCGCACGGCCAGAAGATCATGGGCGTGCTGTTGTTTCAGGATCTGGCCGTGGTGCCGCTCATCATCATCATCCCGGCATTGGCCAGCAGCGGGGAACAACTTTCCATCACGATCGGATTAGCCCTGTTAAAGGCCGCTGTGGTGCTGGTCGCCCTGCTGACCTTCGGGCAGCGCATGTTGCGACCCTGGTTCCGTCTGGTTGCGATGCAAAAATCCTCGGAGTTGTTCATGCTCAACGTGCTGTTGTTCACGCTCGGTTTGGCGTATATCACCGAAATGGCCGGACTTTCCATGGCGCTTGGCGCATTCGTGGCCGGGATGTTGATCTCCGAAACCGAATATCGCTTCCAGGTGGAAGAGGACATCAAGCCGTTCCGGGATGTGTTGCTCGGTTTGTTCTTCGTCACCATCGGCATGCTGCTCGATCTGCATAATGTGATATCGGGATTTGGCTGGGTGGTATTGGTGCTGCTGATCCTGCTGCCGTTCAAGGCGGCGGTGGTGGCGCTGTTGGCACGCTGGTTTTCGGGGAATTGGGGTTCCTCGATACGCAGTGGTTTGGGGTTGGCCCAGGCGGGCGAATTCGGCTTTGTGCTGCTGACCTTGGCAGGCGGGGCGAATCTGTTACCTGCGGAAGTGATGCAGAACGTGCTGGCGGCGATGCTCATCTCCATGCTGGCCGCACCTTTCCTGATTCAATATGCCGAAGTCATCGTGAGGCGTATTTCTCCGTCTGCATGGATGGACAGTGCCTTGCAGATACACCAGATCGCAGTGCAAAGCATGGCAACCAAGGCGCATATCATCATTTGCGGCTTTGGCCGCAGCGGACAGGCACTATCGGGTTTTTTGACGCGGGAGGGTATTAACTTCATCGCGCTTGATCTTGATCCGCGCCGGGTACACGAGGCTGCTGCGGTCGGCGGACGCGTAGTGTATGGCGATGCCGCCAAACGCGAGGTGCTGATGGCTGCCGGATTGATGCGCGCCAGCACTTTGGTTGTCACCTATGACGACAAATACTCCGCACTCAAGATCCTGCACCATATACATCAGATGCGTCCGGATCTGCCGGTGGTGGTGCGCACTGCCGATGATAGTCATATCGCGGAACTCAAAAAGGCCGGGGCTGCCGAGGTGGTGGCGGAGGTGACCGAAGGCAGCGTGATGCTGGCGTCACAGGCGATGCTGATGTCGGGCGTGCCGCTGAGCCGGGTGATACGCCGTGTCCAGGAAAGTCGCGCGGGTCGTTATGCGGCATTCAGCGGTTATTTGCGCACCGCGCAATTAGCCGAGGATGAAACCGGCGAAAGTCTGCAGCCGCGCTTTCTCAGTGTGTTGCTCAAGGAGGATTCAGAGGCGGTGGGCAGAAAACTGGGTGAGCTGGGTCTGGCCGGGTTGAATGTAGAGGTGAACGCGGTACGCCGACGCAACGTGTACGGCGCGCAGCCGAGTGAAGATATGCAGCTCCTGTCCGGCGATATCCTGGTGCTGCTTGGTCTGCAGGAAGCATTACAGGCGGCCGAATCGCGCTTGCACAAGGGACAATAATCACAATATAGCCGGACAATAAAAAAAGCCCGCCGAAGCGGGCTTCTGTCACGCCGGGTGATTGTTTAGTAGCCCATGCACACCACATAAGTCTGGTCATCGACGATACTTGCGTTGGCTATTGCAGCCACAGCTGGACTGCCACCGCTACCTGAAGGAGCGACCAAAACCGAGCCGGTGTTCGTGGTGCCATCATCCAGCGCGACATCGAGCTGCTTGGCAAACTTGCCGGGTATGGCATCGGAACAAACGACATAGGTTCCCACCATATTGTTAATTGGTTTGTTCGTCAAAGAATTGGTTACCCCAATTTTGCCGCCAACCGCATTGGTGGGCAAGTATGTTGCCGGATTAGTTGTGTCTGTCGACCCCGGGCCAAAACCAGCCATACGAATGTGTTGCCAGAACAAATAGCTTTCATCGGTTGTGGTTACCGAGTTCCATGCACCGTCTATGATGCCATTTCCAACAGTTCCGGGGGTTGTTGCAAGAACGGCGCTCCCGATATGGATAGCTACATTCGAATCATCGCCGGGCAGGGCTTTGTACTTGTCCTGATAGCCATAGATGTAGATCGGGACGTTCTTGAAATCGGTGGCGAGGTTCTTGACCTTGGCGCTGTTGATCAGCTCCTGGCCTTTCAGCACGCCGCCCAGTAACAGACCGATGATCACCAGCACGATGGCGATTTCGATCAGGGTAAAGCCGGATTGATTGCGTTTCATTATGTTAATCTCCTGTAGTAAATGTCGCACCCAAGCATACGCAAATGTTGTGCCATTAAACCTGGTGGCGCACAAACTGTCTTGTTCTATTTTATGTAATACATATAAAACAATTAGTTATGCAGTTATGAATTGCCGGGATTAGTAACTTGAGGATATTTGTCATGGCGGGTCGCAAGCTGAATTTAGCATTCTTGATGAAATGTTGACGGAGTGATGACGAGATGTTGACACTGAACAGGAAAGGCCAAGGGTTAAGTAGCCGCTGGCTGCTGATGGCCATGCTGTGGCTGTTGCACGGCGCCTTGTTGTCCGGTATGGGGAGCGTGTGGGCACATCCGTTGTTGCTGGCCCATCTCGGTTTGTTCTTGCTCTGGCAACCGTTGTGGCGGGGCGAACTCAGAGTCGGAGTTGGCGCGCTCATTTTCATTTCTCTGGCGGCGGCGGCGGCGATGTTCTGGTTGAGTTGGTGGATCACCGCGTTCTGGCTGACGGGTTTGTTTGGTTTGGTGGGCGCCCGAATATTCTTGTTCCGTGAACGTTGGACGCGTTTGTTGTACCTGCTGGTGATGGTCTATTTGCTGGCGGCGTTGCTGCTCTGGGTGGTACCGAATCTATTTGCCGCGTATTCCACCATTGAGGCCGGGCGAGTCATGGTTTGGTATGTGTTGCCATTGCTGTTGGTGGTCATGACAGTGCTGCCGGCAGGCAAAGAGCTCACGCACACTGTCCAGGATGTCGACTTCATCTATAGTTTGTTGATGTTCATGTTGCTGGTCCTGGTGATGCTGGGCAGCCTGGCATTTATGACGCTGGGAAAGCTGGATTATCTTGATGCCCTGTTGCGTACCCTGTTTCTGACCGGATTTATCCTGCTGGTTTTTGGCCTGCTGTGGAATCCGCGCTTCGGGTTCAGCGGCCTGCAAACGATGTTCTCGCGCTATCTGTTGAATGTCGGCACACCGTTTGAAGACTGGCTTACCCGGTTGACCGACGCGGCCCAGAACGAACCGGATGTAATTTCCTATTTGCGTAGTGCCATGGCGTTGCTGGCCGATTTTCAGTGGCTGGCGGGATTATCCTGGCAGTCCGCCGTGGGGGATGGGCAACTTGGGGAATTCAGCGATCATGCTGTGGAGGTGCAGGAAGGGGGGCTGCGAATGACGCTATACGCCAGGCAAGCCTTCAATCCCAGATTGCTGTTGCATGTACACCTGCTCGTCCAGTTGATTGCGAATTTCTATCAGGCCAAGCAGCGCGAACAAAGTTTGCGCGACATCACACGCATGCAAGCCGTATACGAAACCGGCTCGCGCCTCACCCACGACCTGAAGAACATGCTGCAATCGCTGCTCTCACTCACCTCGCTTGCGCAAAGTGCTGAAGATAGTTCAAGACGATTGTTGCAACAACAGCTTCCCCTGCTCACCAAGCGTATCGAGATGACGTTGCTCAAGTTCCATCAGCCAGAAATCACCGGCAACGAGGCACAACTTGCTTTGAAAGCCTGGTGGGACACCGCCAGGCAGCGCAACCAGTTACAGGTTATCGACTGGCGCCGGCCGGATCAATTGCCGGAGATGAACATCCCCTTTGCCCTGTTCGATTGCGTTATCGACAACCTGATTGATAACGTGCTGAGAAAACGTCAATCCGAGCCGGATATTGCCATTGTGGTCGAAATCCAGCTTGAACCGATGCGTCTGATCGTTTGCGACAATGGCGAGCCCATACCGGGAAACATTGCGGCGAACTTGTTGCAGGGCGTGATCGTTTCCGAAAATGGCCTGGGAATAGGCTTGTATCAGGCAGCGCGCTGGGCGGAGCGGCTGGCTTATCGATTGACGCTGATCAGCAATAGTGTTGGCAATGTGTGCTTTGAGTTGCGCAAGAACAGCGAAAAACAATCAGGAATCTGAATTTTAGAATTTCCGATATGATCAACTGTGCTAAGCTCTGACCCGTTGTCATTACGCTCCAACTTCGCTTCATGTCTTTCTCATCGGCATCTGCACTCGCAGGCGCGCTGTTGCGCCAGGAAGTCCTTGATCTGCATGCTTATCATGTGCCGGATAGCTCCGGCTACATCAAGCTGGATGCGATGGAAAACCCCTATCTTGTGCCGCCCGCATTGCGCGATGAGATCGCCGAGGCGGTCGCAGCTACAGCCATCAATCGCTACCCCGATCCCGGTGCCGTTTTACTCAAAGAAAAAATCCGCAAGACCACCGGATTGCCCGGAGATATGGCGCTGTTGCTCGGTAATGGGTCGGATGAGTTGATCCAGTTGCTGGCTTTGGCGCTTAACAAGCCGGGAGCGGTATTGCTGAGTGTGGAGCCATCGTTCGTGATGTACAGGATGATCGCGATCTTCACCGGGATGCGATATGTGGGTGTCCCTCTTGTATCTGATTCGAATGCATCTAATTCGAAGAGCGCCGATGCAGGTGCCGCAGATTTTTCGCTGGATTTGCCCGCGATGCTCGCTGCCATGGAACGCGAAAAACCGGCACTGGTGTTTCTGGCCTATCCGAACAATCCCACCGGCAACCTGTTTTCGCCTGAAGCGATTACCCGGATCATCGCGGCAGCGCCCGGCCTGGTGGTGGTGGATGAGGCCTATTATGCCTTTGCCAGTGACAGTTTTATCCCGCATTTGGGCCGTTATCCGAATCTGCTGGTGATGCGCACATTTTCCAAGTTGGGCATGGCCGGGTTGCGCCTGGGTTTTCTGGCCGGCAACGCGGCGTGGCTGGAGCAGCTGGAAAAGCTGCGCTTGCCGTATAATGTCGGCGTATTGACGCAATCGGTTGCTTTGAAATTGCTGGAGCATCATGAGGTGCTGTTGCAACAGGCTGAACAAATCAAACAGGATCGTGCAAAACTTTTTCAGCAGTTGAGCCGCATCGATGCAGTGCAGGTATACGCCAGCGAGGCGAATTTCCTGTTGTTTCGGGTGGCCGATGCGGGCGCGATATTCGACGGTTTGAAACAGCGGGGTGTGCTGATCAAGAACTTGAACGGCACGCACCCCATGCTCAAGGATTGCTTGCGCGTGACAGTGGGCAAGCCCGAGGAAAATCGCGAATTCATTGCAGCTTTACAAGCAACCATTATTCAATCCGCATAGGACCCAATCATGCGCAGCGCTAAAGTTTCACGCAACACACTGGAGACCCAGATCACCGTCGAACTGGCGCTTGACGGCAACGGCAAGACCCAATTCGATACCGGCCTGCCGTTTCTCGATCACATGCTCGACCAGATCGCCCGCCATGGCATGGTGGATCTGAACATTCTTGCCAAAGGCGATCTGCATATCGATGCGCATCATACCGTTGAAGACATCGGTATTACGCTGGGTCAGGCGCTGAATCAGGCCGTCGGCGACAAGAAGGGCTTGCGTCGTTACGGTCATGCTTACATCCCCCTGGATGAGGCATTGTCGCGTGTGGTGATGGACATTTCGGGGCGCCCCGGTCTGGTTTTCAACTGTGAATTCGTGCGTGGCAATGTCGGCGAGTTTGATGTGGATCTGATCAAGGAATTCTTTCAGGGGTTCGTCAATCACGCCCTGGTGACGCTGCATATCGACAATCTGGCGGGAGACAACGCCCACCACCAGGCCGAGACCATTTTCAAGGCATTCGGTCGCGCGCTGCGTATGGCGTTGGAACTGGATCCGCGTATGGTTGGGGTGATGCCTTCGACCAAAGGGACGCTGTAAATTTATATGGTCGATGTTGCGGTAGTCGATTACGGGATGGGTAACTTGCGCTCGGTCGAACAGGCCTTGCGCAAGGTGGCTCCGACACTGGAAACTGTCGTCACAGATGACGCAGAAACAATCGCAAATGCGGGGCGTGTGGTTTTCCCCGGACAGGGAGCGATGCCGGACTGCATGCGTGAGCTGGATGCGCGCGGTTTGCGTGATGCCGTGTTGCTGGCCGCGCGCAGCAAGCCTTTTCTCGGTATTTGCATCGGTTTGCAAATGTTGTTCGATCACAGTGACGAGGGTGATGTCGCCGGTTTTGGGATTTTGCGCGGAAAGGTGGTGCGCTTCGCCAGTCATATGCTTGATGCACAGGGCAACAAACTGAAGGTGCCGCACATGGGCTGGAACCAGGTCAGGCATGTCAAGCACCCGTTATGGGATGGCATAGAGCAGGATGCGCGCTTCTATTTCGTGCACAGCTATTATGTACAGCCGCAGGATGCTTCATTGGTACAGGCGACCAGCCAGTATCCCCGATCATTTGTGTGTGCGGTGGCAAAAGATAATTTGTTCGCGGTGCAGTTTCATCCGGAAAAAAGCTCCACGGCAGGGCTAAAACTGCTGCAAAATTTTGTTCAATGGAACCCTTGATTCATTACGTACTGCCATGTTAATAATTCCTGCTATTGATTTGAAAGACGGTCATTGTGTGCGCCTCAAACAAGGCGTGATGGAAGATGCCACGGTATTTTCAGAAGACCCCGCCGCAACGGCGAAACACTGGTTGGCGCAAGGCGCCCGCCGCCTGCACCTGGTCGACCTGAACGGGGCATTTGCCGGCAAGCCGAAGAATGAAGCTGCCGTGCGCAGCATCATTGAAGCAATCGGAATGGATATTCCGGTCCAGCTTGGCGGGGGAATCCGTGACCTGGAAACCATTGAGCGCTATCTCGACATCGGCGTGACTTACATCATCATCGGTACCGCCGCGGTGAAAGTGCCCGGTTTCCTCCATGAAGCCTGCGACGCTTTCCCCGGACACATCATGGTGGGCCTGGATGCCAAGGGGGGCAAGGTGGCGGTCGATGGCTGGTCCAAACTCACCGGGCACGATGTCGCCGACCTGGCGCAACGTTTTGAAGGCTATGGCGTGGAAGCTGTCATCTATACCGATATCGGGCGCGATGGCATGTTGACCGGCGTGAATATCCCGGCCACGGTCGAATTGGCTGCCCCGCTGCATGTGCCGGTTATCGCCAGCGGCGGCATCACCAATCTTGACGACGTGCGCGCGTTATGCGCGGTGCAGGCCGAAGGCATCACCGGCGCGATCACCGGACGTGCGATCTATGAAGGCACGCTGGATTTCGAAGAAGCACAAGCGCTGGCGGATGAATTGACCGAGGCGCCCGGATAACTCATGCTGGCCAAGCGTATCATTCCTTGTCTTGATGTCACTGCCGGACGGGTCGTCAAAGGCGTGAGTTTCGTCGAGTTGCGCGATGCCGGTGATCCTGTGGAGATCGCGCGCCGTTATGATGAACAGGGAGCGGACGAACTGACCTTGCTTGACATCACGGCCAGCTCGGACGACAGGGGCATCATCTTTCGCATCATCGAGCAGGTTGCATCGCAAGTCTTCATTCCGCTGACTGTCGGCGGCGGGGTGCGCAAGGTCAGCGACGTGCGCGATCTGCTGAATGCGGGCGCGGATAAAGTGAGCATCAACACATCCGCTATACTCAATCCCCAGTTGGTGGCTGATGCTGCCGGACGTTATGGTTCCCAATGTATCGTGGTGGCGATCGATGCCAAGCAAAGCGGGCCGGCCAGTTGGGAGGTATACACCCACGGCGGACGCAATGCCACTAGCCTGGATGCGGTGGCGTGGGCAAAAAAGATGCAGGATTTGGGCGCCGGCGAAATCCTGCTGACCAGTATGGACAGGGATGGCCAAAAGAACGGTTTTGACCTGGCATTGACCCGGGCCATTACCGATGCACTGGAAATTCCTGTGATCGCCAGCGGCGGTGCGGGTAATCTGCAACATCTTGTCGATGCGGTGAAAAAAGGCGGGGCCGATGCGGTGCTGGCAGCAAGTATCTTTCACTTTGGCGAATATACTGTGGAACAGACCAAACAATTCATGGCAAAGCAGGGCATCGAGGTTAGGCTATGAAAAGGTACAAGATACAAGGTGCAAGGTACAAGGTGCAAGGCGCAAAGATCCATAAACCTTGCACCTTGCGCCTGTTTTTATCATGAGCGAAACCTGGTTGAACAAGGTAAATTGGTCTGTTGACGGGCTGGTGACAGCGGTTGCGCAGGATGCCGCTACCGGCAGGGTGCTGATGGTGGCGTGGATGGATCGCGATGCGCTAAAACTTACCCGGCAAAAAGGCGAAGCGGTATATTGGTCTCGTTCGCGCAAGAAGCTTTGGCACAAGGGAGAAGAATCCGGGCATGTTCAAAAGGTAAAAGAGATACGCCTGGATTGCGATGGCGACGTGATTCTGTTGCAGGTTGAACAACATGGCGGCATTGCCTGTCATACCGGTCGGGAAAGCTGCTTCTACAGTCGTCTGGAACAGGACAAGTGGGTGGAAGTGGATGCGGTGCTGAAATCCCCCGATGAGATATACAAAAAATGAATGACGAGATTTTAAAAAGATTGACCGAAACGCTGGCGGCACGCAAACAGGCGTCGCCGGAAAGCTCCTATGTCGCCAAGTTGTTCAGCAAGGGCGAGGACGCCATCCTGAAAAAGATCGGCGAGGAGGCCACGGAAGTCATACTTGCGAGCAAGGCAGGTGATAAAACCCATCTGGTATATGAAACAGCCGATTTGTGGTTTCATTGCATGGTACTGTTGGCACAACATGGGTTGAGCGCTGAAGATGTGCTGAACGAACTGGCGCGGCGCGAGGGTTTGTCGGGAATTGCCGAAAAGGCCGGCCGAAAAGAGGGTGGAGCATGAGCGATTGTCTGTTTTGCAGGATCGTGCGCGGCGAGATTCCCTGCCGTAAGGTTTACGAGGACGAAGAAGTGCTGGCGTTCCACGATATCAACCCGGTCGCTCCGGTGCACTTCATGCTGATTCCCAAACAGCACATGGTCTCGTTGGCTGATATCGGGGTTGTGCATGTCGAATTGCTCGGGAGAATGCTGCTCCTGGCACCCCGACTGGCAAAAGAGCAGGGCCTGAATAATGGCTTTCGCACCGTGATCAACACCGGCAAGGGCGGCGGGCAGGAAATATTCCATTTGCATATGCACGTGATTGGCGGGGGCAACATACCCCCCATGGTGCGGCGCGATTGATTTT
>JBBQNH010000038.1:0-21065 GCA_038329705.1 Burkholderiales bacterium
GCGTATCGCGGCATTACGCAACGCACAAAGCTAGCAATGTCCTGAGGCACACAAACAAAATGGATGATTTGATTTTAACTGGACATTTATTGCGACTATAATGTCCGCGCATCCTGGTGGCATTTGATTGGTGTGCTCCGAAACGCATGATCGAAAGGACTGCCGGTAGCACGGTATGCCCGGTTCGGGGT
This sequence comes from Burkholderiales bacterium, assembly GCA_038329705.1. GTDB lineage: Bacteria > Pseudomonadota > Gammaproteobacteria > Burkholderiales > Gallionellaceae > Gallionella. The sequence goes on from JBBQNH010000038.1 coordinate 192, forward strand.
GAGTGAGAGCAGCCGGATTTTGGCGTTAATATCAAGAATGTTGGCCGGGCAGTTTTGGTTAGTTGAATCTCGTGGAGGCATTATGACAATGAAGAAAATTTTTTTGATGATGGCGGCAGTTGTTGTGGCCGCGCTGACGCTGGCGTCCTGTTCCACTGAAGTCAAGCGGATCGGGGTGGATGAGGTAAGAGATATCTCGGGTGCCTGGAATGACACCGACTCTCGCCTGGTTTCTGAAGAGATGATACGTGATTCTCTTTCTGCGGGATGGATCGATCGGTATAGCTTGACCTTGAAGAAAGCGCCGGTGGTCATCATAGGCAATATCCGCAATCTCTCCCAGGAGCATATCAACACCAATACCTTTGTGAATGATCTTGAGCGGGCCTTTGTCAATTCCGGCCGTGTCGACGTGGTCGCGTCGAGGAGCGAGCGCGGTGACATACGCGAAGAACGCGCTGATATGGATCTCAACGCCACCGAAGCATCGCGCAAGGAGATGGGCAAGGAGACCGGCGCGGACTACATGCTGATAGGTTCGATCAACACCATCATCGATGCACAGGACAGCGAACAGATCCGTTTCTATCAGGTCGATCTCACACTGGTGAGTCTTGCCGACAACCGCAAAGTCTGGACAGGCCAGAAAAAACTCAAGAAAGACATCAAAAACGCCAAGTTCCGCTAGCAGGGATGCCAATATCGCCCAGCCCCGATCCCGGTCGTGTTTGGCCGGGTCGGAAACTTCTCGCTTTGCTGGTATTGCTCGCGGTATTTGTTCTTCCCGGTTGCGCCACTTATAGTCTTGGCATAGCCAAAGTCGAACAGGAAACCGGCAACCGCAATCTGCCAGAAGCACTCAAGTCGCTCGATGAGTTGAAGCTCACCGGGGCCGACCAGATGCTCTATCACCTCAACAAAGGTACATTGCTCCGCTTTCAGGGAGACTATGCCGCTTCCAACCGGCAATTCGATTCGGCCAAGCGCCTGATGGCGAAACTCGGTGCGATCAGTGTGAAGGAACAGACCGGTTCAGTTGTGGTGAATGACACCCTGAAAGCTTACGAGGGTATCGGTATCGAACAGTTGCTGATCCACGCTTTCGTGGAGCTCAATTATCTGCAGTCCGGCAATATCGAAGATGCTGCCGTCGAAGCCAGACAGTTTGACATACAACAGCGCTTGATCGCGGCAAGGGATCCCGACGCGAAATACCTGTCCGGAGCATTTGTCCGTTACCTGAACGGCATGGTTTACGAGGAAGCGGGCGAGCGCGATTCGGCACGTATCGATTTTCGCAAGGCGGTTGATGGTTACTCTGCCCAGAAAACCATTACCGGTATGGATGTTCCGGCGGCACTGAAGGCTGATCTGGAAAGACTTGAAAATCCCCATCCGCAGTCTGCGGACATTTCCCTGCCAAAAACGGCCGGCGACGCAAAACAGCCAACCAGCATGGTAGATGAAGGTGAAGTGGTGTTCATCCTGCATGACGGTCTGGGGCCGACACTGGCAGAGAACATCATCCGCATTGTCAATCCGGATCCGCAACATGGAACCGCCATCATGAGTGTGGCTGTGCCGAGATTTGTCCAGCGCCGGGTGCCGGTGGCACGTTTCGAGTTAAGCGAGGGCTCGCAATCGGCACAGTCGGAATTGGTCGAAGATGTCAATGCGCTTGCCGGAAAGAGCCTGGCAGATCGCTTGCCGGCCATTACGGCACGCGCGGTGGCGAGAATGGTGCTAAAGAATGCCATGGCGAAGAATGTCAAAAAGCAGAATGGCGATAACAGCGGCGGGGCGCTGCTGCTGAGCATCGTGGCGGATGTCGGGGCTATCATCTCGGAACGCGCCGATACCCGCAGCTGGTCATTGTTGCCGGGGAATATCCTGATGGCACGCTTGTCTTTGCCGTCCGGGATGCATGATCTCAGCGTCAATTACTACGATAACGCAGGCCGCGTACTTGCCACACGGGCTTATTCGGGTATCCAGGTCGCGGCAGGACGCAAGGTCTTCGTGTCAGATTATTACCTCGGCAAATAATTGCTGTTGAAGAAACCGCTACAGCAATTGAAACGGGATGCATCAATTGGCAGTGTCAATGGCTGTTGACCATATCGATGATCGCTGGCCGGAGTTCCTTTTTCAACAGGCTATCGGCCTGGTTCAGGGCACGCTTGACCGCGCTGTCCCGGTCTGGGGCGCTGCTCTTGACGTTCCAGCGCTTGGTACCGCGTACCCGACCGGTGGCAGCTTCCGACAAACTGACTTCCAGAACCCCGCGCTGCCAATACCAACCCGACTGAAGACCAAGGTCATCCAGCACCATCCCGGCCCGCAACACAAAATCGGGATGCTGGCCGGTCTCGATCATGAAACCGGCGTTGGCCAGTGCACCGGCCACAACTTCCGATAAGCCGGGTAGGGAATCCGGCGTCACTTGCGATGCGATCCGTACCCGTTTCAGCAATTCGTCGAGATCGCTTTGCAGTTTCGCGCTATTCCATTTCGACTCGGCAGCGCGCCCGGTGGGATCGACTATTTGCAGCGATTTCTGCAATGACTCGCGCTCCTGCTGGGACGCTACGGCCAGACTGGCAGAGGAAATCTTCTGGAACAGGTCGATATTTTTGCGGGATTGTTCGATATGGTTGCCGGTGGCGTCATCAAGCTGGCTGATTTGCTGGCGCAGACTCGCGGCAGCCTGCAAGCGTGGCAATACGGCCAATACGTGGAACGCTTTCGAGACAGGGTCTTGCCACAGCTCCGCGATCCGGATGCCGCGCACGATCTGGTCGGTGCGCGTGCTGATGCTGCGCGAGGCCTGTGCTTCATATTGCGCGGTACCGGTGACATCGGTCTTGGAGCGTTGTACGTCATCGCTGCTTACGACCACTGCCACCTGGAATATCTTGGCCACATCGGCACGGGCACGATCCTTGGCTTCTTCCTCGGTGTCGGCTTGTCCTCGTCCGATGAGATATTGGGCGCTGTTGTACCGGGCGCTGTTGCCGGTGATCCAGTCGGGTGTGGCCGGTTCGCTGGCGCAGCCTGACAGCAGGGAGATCATCAATGCAAAGGCGGCGAAGACAGGGGATTTCATGTTCATCTCCTTGTGTGGTGCGGCATCAATCGCCGGGCCAGAGCGCAGGGCCGGTTAGCAGGGCGTAAAGGGATTATTTTTTCTCGTTCGAAAGACGATCAAAAATGTTATCGGCGCTGGATTCGATATAACGCTTCAAATCCTGATTCATGTCCTGGGTTCCTGCCAGGGTGTTCTTCACCTGCTTCATGTCCAGTTCGACGATGGAGTAGATGATGCTGGATTTGGGGTCGCGCCAGCTGCCGATGACTTTGGCGCCGGTCAGGTTGACCTTGGTCAGGGCTTTGATCTGGCGCGAGACGGCTTCCTCGCTGGTATTGGTGTCGCCGCCGGCCTTGGCGGAAGACATATAATCGTTGGAAACCACGTCCATGTAGGACGACAACACGCGCGCCACCTCGGCACGTGCCCGGTCATCGGCTACGGATTTCTGCAAGGACATGTCCCCCATCGGAGAAGCAGAACCCACGCCGTGAAACAAACGGCCATCCTTTTCACTGAGGATATTGGTTCCCTCGTTGACCCAATCCGGCGCACCCTTGAGGCCCAGGTCGCTTTCTACTTTTGTGGTGCTCGAACAGGCTGACATGGCAAGCGCAAGCAGCACCGTGGATATCAGATTTAAAAGCAAGCTGGATTTCTTCATGATTTTCTCCTGATGGTTGGGGAAAACTGTTTGAAAGCTGTCGCAGTGGAAAGTTGCAACCGATCTGCGAACTATCATAGTTTAAATGGCGGGATGCCGCAATTCGACTGGCACCCTTGTGAAGGGGGATGGTGGTTGCAGGCGTGACTTGTTTGCCATCCGGTTCGCTGCAGTTCAGTTATCGTCGCCTTCGTCAAAGTCATAGCGCGGGCGCGGGGGGGTGCCGTCGTAGATCTGACTTGTGCGGTGAAGCAGATAGGCTTCCCTCACGAATTCGTAGGGATCTATCATTGCTTCATTCAGGATCTTTTCCTGATCGAGGAACTCGGCGCGCCGGTTGATTCCTTTGGTCGCATAAGCCTGATTGCGAGCCCGCATGTTCTTCATCTGGTACATCGGGCTGCTGTAGCCGTCAGCATACAATCCGGCGCTGTCACGCAGGGTGCTGGGGCCGAGGACAGGCAGCACAATATAGGGGCCGTTGCCGATTCCCCACTTGCCCAGTGTTTGGCCAAAATCTTCGTTATGTTTGTTCAGTCCACCACTTGATGCAACGTCTATCAGGCCGAAAATACCGACCGTGGAATTGACGAAGAATCGCATCCCGTCGGAAAACCCCTGAACCAGCTTGAACTGGAGCAAGTCGTTGACCGTGACAGTCACATCATCAAGATTGGAGAAAAAATTCGATACCGCAGTTCTGCCAAATGTCGGCATGACTGCTTTATAACCCCGCGCGACCGGCTTGATCACGGCCTTGTCGACCGTATCGTTGAATTTGTATATGCCGCGGTTGATCGGTTCAAGTGGGTCGGCCGGATTATACGGGCGTTTCGAGGCGCAACCCGTCAATGCGAAGGCGATCAGGATAATGGTGAGGATTGTGTCCATTTTTTTGTATGCAGTAATTTTCCGGCAATTATATGGTGTGGTGCCTGTTTGACCAAACAGGTCAGCCGGCCCGAACCGGCGGCGCAAGTTCACCGATATGGAAACTGAAATTGCCGCTGTGGCGTTCGGCAAAAAAATGTTCAAGGCTGAAACGCACCGGCCGAAAGGCAATCTCATCCCATGGTATCTCGGATTCGCTGAACAATCTGACTTCCAGGCTTTCCAGCCCGGGGGAAAAGTCCAGATCGAGCAATCTGGCGCGGAACAAGATATGCACCTGATTGATATGGGGCACACTGTACATCGAATACAGGTCGCCGATTGCAATGCGCGCATTGGCTTCTTCCAGCGTTTCACGCGTGGCTGCCTCGGCAGTCGTTTCGCCGTTTTCCATGAAACCGGCCGGCAGTGTCCATAGCCCGTGGCGCGGTTCGATGGCACGGCGGCAAAGCAAAATCTTGTCCTGCCACTCGGGCATGGCTCCAACGATCAGTTTGGGATTCTGGTAATGCACCTCGCCGCAAGCGGTGCAAACATGACGCTCACGGTTGTCATCGGCCGGTATCCGCAGTTCGAGCTTGGCTCCGCACAGGCTGCAAAATTTCATGGGCATGCCATCACGAGAAGTCGTTGTACAAACAAAATGAGGGACTGCTATTGTGAATTGTAGTTGCTACCGCCTGTCGCTGTGGCAACTTCCGGGTAGTTCATGTCCAGTACGCGTTTGGCATCATTGCGCAACTGCTGCATACCCAAAGCGTCATATCCCCGTACCAGTACCAGCAGTGCATCTTGTATCGAAGGTGTATTGGGAAATTCGGTCAATACTTCTTTGGCACGGTTCACCGCAGCGATATTGGCGCCGCGGCGCAAGTAGTATTTGGCGACATGTATTTCATATTTTGCCAGCGCATCGAGCAGATATTGCATGCGCAATCTCGAATCGGGCGCATACCTGCTGTCGGGGAAGCGTGTGACCAGATCCTTGAAAGCGTCGAATGACTCCCTGGCTGCCTGTGGATCGCGCTCGGTGGGATCCTGGCCGTACGACAAACCGAACAAGCCGATATCGTTATTGAAATTGGCCAGACCCTTCAGGTAGTAGGCATAGTCGACGTGCGGATTGTTGGGGTACTGCTTGATGAAACGATCTGCAGCAGGGATGGCCGATTCCGGTTCGTTCTGCCGGTAATAAGCGTAAGCGATCTCGAGTTGCGCCTGCTGGGCATAACGGCCGTATGGATAATGCGATTGTAGTGATTCAAACAGTTTGACGGCTTCATCGAAGCTGTTCTCATTGAGTTTTTTCTTGGCATTGACATACATTACCTCGGCAGAGGCGGTTTTCAACTTGCTTTCGTCATCCGGCTTGGAGCCGAATAAACTGCAGGCAGTTAACGTAAGTATCAGGAATACGGCTAAACTATGACGCATGAAAGATCCAGAAAATATTTCGCCGGATTATACCATTCGCAAGGTTCCGGGACATGCGCGAGGAAAAGACCGGCAGTCCAATGGGCGGCAACCGGCAGACAAAATGGATACTGATGTGAATGACACGACACATGGCGACAGGCAGGTTGCCGACAACGTCCAGCATCTGATCGCTCCGGATGAGTACGCCGGGTTGCGCCTCGACCTGGCTTTGGTCAGATTTTTTCCCGAATATTCACGCAGCCGTTTGCAGGAATGGATCACACAGCAACGGGTCAAAGTGAACGGGGAATTTGCCACGACCAAACAAAAAATCTGGGGCGGCGAAAAGCTGGAAGTATTTCCGCAAGCCCATCCCACCGAACAACCTTATCAGGCCGAGGATATCGGGCTCGATATCGTTTATGAAGACGATGCCTTGTTGGTGATCAATAAACCGGTCGGGCTGGTGGTCCATCCGGGCAGCGGTAACTGGGAAGGCACAATGCTTAACGCGCTGTTGCACTATGCCCCTCAATTGGCCGAAGTGCCGCGTGCCGGTATCGTGCACAGGCTGGACAAGGACACCAGCGGTTTGCTGGTGGTGGCCAAGACCCTGACCGCGCAAACGGCGCTGGTGCGCCAACTGGAGGCGCGCACCGTGCAGCGGGAATACCTGGCCCTGGTGCATGGCGAATTGAACCGTGCCGGCAAGGTGGACGCGCCAATAGGACGGCATCCCACCCAGCGCGTCAAGATGGCGGTGGTGGAAAGCGGCAAGGCTGCGGTTACCCACTATGAGATCGAGAAGAAGTTCCCGAGCTGTACCCTGCTGCGCTGCCGCCTGGAAACCGGCCGCACCCACCAGATACGCGTACACATGGCGCGCATCGGTCATCCCCTGGTGGGCGACAGCGTGTACCTGAAAGGACCGCAGAAATGCGTGCCGGAATTACGCGCACTGCTGACCAGCTTTCCCCGCCAGGCATTGCATGCAACGCTACTTGCGCTGGAGCATCCGGTCAGCGGCGAGACGATGGAATGGCATGCGCCGCTACCGCAGGATATGGTGCAACTGTTGCAACAAATAAAAGAAACAATTTCCCCGCGCTCGCAGACGGAAGAGGGGAGAGAGTCGTGAACATCCCCGATCATTGCATCATTCCGGACTGGCCTGCGCCCGCCAATGTGCAGGCGTTGCAGACCACCCGCGCGGGCGGTGTCAGCGCCGCGCCCTATGACAGCCTCAATCTCGGCGACCATGTTGGCGATGCGCCGCTGGCGGTAGAGCGGAATCGCATATTGCTCAACAAGTATTTGCCGAGTGAACCGGTGTGGTTGGAACAAGTGCATGGGACAGTGGTTGCCAACGCGGACATGGCGAGTTGCCTGCCACAAGCCGATGCCTGCATCGCGCGGCACAGTGCGGCGGTGTGCGTGGTGATGACGGCAGATTGCCTGCCGATCTTGTTGTGCGACACGCAAGGCACAGTGGTCGGTGCGGCACATGCCGGATGGAAAGGACTGGCGGCAGGTGTGATCGAAGCCACCGTGAAAGAGATGGAAGTCGCGCCGCATCACCTGATGGCCTGGCTCGGCCCGGCGATCAGCCGGCAGGCGTTCGAAGTCGGCGGGGAAGTGCGCGCGCAGTTTGTCGCTGCCGACCCGCAGGCCGTAGCGGCATTCGTACCCGGAAAGAATGGCAAATGGCTGGCCGATCTGTATGCACTCGCGCGTATGCGCCTCAACAAATTGGGCGTCACTCATATCTATGGCGGCGACTACTGCACCTACCGGGATGTTGCACGCTTCTATTCCTATCGTCGCGACGGTGCGACCGGACGCATGGGCACGTTCATCTGGTTATCCTCCTAGTCCTGTTATGAAGCGCGAGTGATATAATCCGCGCCCCTGATTTTCGCGAACAATCTCAATGAGCAAATTGGTCTGGATCGTTGCCGCCTGTGTCGCCGGCGGCGCGTTGAGCGTGATGTGCGCGGCCGTATTCGCGCTCAATCGCCATGCGCAGAAATACCTCGGCATGATGGTGAGCTACGCCATCGGCGCGATGCTTGGCGCGGTGTTCCTCGACATCCTGCCCGAGGCGATCAGGCTCACGCCCAATGTCGCGGTGCTGAGCGGCACGGTGCTGTTCGGCATCATGCTGTTCTTCATCCTGGAAAAACTGGTGCTGTGGCGGCACTGCCACCACGAGCATTGCGAGGCGCATGAGCTGCTCGCCAGCGAGCACAACCATGATCACGGGCGCAGCGGTCTGATGGTCACCGTGGGCGACTCGGTCCACAACTTCGTCGATGGCATCATCATCGCAGCGGCTTTCCTTACCGACATGCATCTGGGTATCGTCACCGCGCTGGCGATCATCGCGCACGAAATCCCGCAGGAAGTCGGCGACTTCGCGATCCTGCTGCATTCCGGCTACAGCAAGACCAAGGCATTCCAGTTGAACATCATTGCCAGCTTCGCATCGGTGGCGGGCGGCATACTGGGTTACTTCGTGTTGCAGACCATGCAATCGTGGATACCATCGCTGCTGGCGCTGGCGGCGGCGAGCCTGCTGTATGTCGCCGTGGCCGACCTGATCCCCGGACTGCACAAGCGCGCGCAGTTGCGTGACACACTGGAGCAGGTGGGATTGATAGTGCTGGGCGTGGCGACGGTGGGGTTGATGGCGATGTGGTTGGCGGAGTAACTTTCCATTCCCTCCCCTTTTAAGGGGGAGGGCTAGGGAGGGGGTAGAATTGCAGTTGTAGGCTGAACAAATTCACCCCCATCCCAACCTTCCCCCTGTCAGGGGGAAGGAGTAAATCAAAACCGTCGGGGGTAGCCCGACAGCTATAATCAATGACTTACCCAGCGTCGTTTGCTGGGTTAGTCAGATGGCTAGTAGTTCTATCAGTCACTTTCTTTTGCGTCGCCAAAAGAAAGTGACCAAAGAAAAGGCGACCCCGGTTTACCGCCCACTTCGTGGGTTCCCTCCGTTGCTCGGCAGGTCAGGCTTCCTCATAAACTCGCACGATCCGCTGCGCGTCCACGTGCTCAAACATATTCGTCAGAATTCCCTGACCCGCCTGTGCTACTCGGCGGCGCACAGGGGAAATGAAAAGAAGATTTTGTAGGGCGGGTTAGCGAAGCGTAACCCGCCGAATGTTTTGATTCTCAATACGGCGCATTACACCTTACGGCTAATGCGCCCTACGCGAGCTTACGAATTAGTATTAACGCTTTTGGTCATCAAAATACTCTTCATCATCGCTTTTCGTCAGGTAGAACGATTGCACGCGAGATGAACTCGGGAAAGTTCTCCTGCGGTATCTCTTCTCTGGGTATAGAGAAAGCCCCTATTTTTGTTTCCAAAAAGTCGTACCACTTTCTTCCCAAATCATCGACGAAGTGCACAAGCGAATCTAGAGCACGCTCACTATAGGATGGCATCCAAAGCAGGCGAGGCACGTTGCTTTCTGGTATTTCGACATAGCGGTTTACGGTTATGTACAAAAAGCAGTCGATGGACGAGTACGAGTTGACTAGAATGTCACCCACAAGAGCGCGAACAAAATGAGGATCGAGAGCAGTGAAGCCATCGTTCACAAAAATAAGCATGCCTGTCGGACTACTGATTTTGAAATGAGTCTTTGTCTCGCGGATTTGGCGATTTGCTTTCTTGATAATACGTGAGAGTGGGGGGCGGAAGAGGCGAATCAGCTCATGCGAGAACCATTTTGGATATTCCCCAGAACCACCAAAGAGGAAGGGACGCCAATTCTGATCTTCTTTCTTGACGCGCTCTAGTAAGGAGATGAAGCCTTCTTTAAAGATGTCCGACTTGTCAAATTCGGTCTTGATTTCTTTTAGTTCAGCGACTACGGGCATCGATGGGAAGAAAAAGTCTGCATTCTCGAATGCTCTTGGCTCATGAACCAAGTCCTCGACGACTTGGCCTCCGACCAGTCGAACGAACTCCCGCCAAGTTGCTTCCACATCGATAGGATCGTGAGGCCCACCCTCCCAGAAGCCGGGTACCGAAGGCATGATTGGCTATCGTAAAGTAGATGACAAAAATGCCATATATTCTGAAATAAGCTGCCGTAAAAACTGGAATATCATTTTTACCCCGTAAATTTGCTAAAAGCGAAGACATCCTACCACCCCAACCATTCCGGTCAAAGCGCAGCCTTACACCTCGCTGTATAATCGCGCCCTTCACATTTTTAGCGTACCTCCATGTCCGTCATTACCAACACCAAGAAGCCCAAAAACAAGATTCCCAGCGTCGGCTTCGTTTCGCTCGGCTGTCCGAAAGCGACCGTGGATTCCGAGCACATCCTGACGCGTTTGCGCGCCGAGGGTTACCTCATCTCTGCCAGCTATACGGACGCCGATCTGGTGGTGGTGAATACCTGCGGTTTTATCGACAGCGCGGTGGCGGAGTCGCTGGATGCGATCGGCGAGGCGCTGGCCGAGAACGGCAAGGTGATCGTCACCGGTTGCTTGGGTGCCAAGGGCGATGTGGTGAAGCAGGCGCATCCCAGCGTGCTGGCGGTCACCGGCCCGCATGCCGCCGACGAGGTGATGGACGCGGTGCATGCGCATCTGCACAAGCCGCATGATCCCTACTCGGATCTGGTGCCGCCCCAGGGTATACGCCTGACGCCAAAACATTTCGCCTATGTGAAAATCTCCGAGGGCTGCAACCATCGCTGTACCTTCTGCATCATCCCCAGCATGCGCGGCAATCTGGTCAGCCGTCCGGTCGGCGAGGTGATGCAGGAAGCGCAGAATCTGGTCAACGCCGGCGTGAAGGAGTTGCTGGTGATCTCGCAGGACACCTCGGCTTACGGCGTGGACGTGAAATACCGTACCGGTTTCTGGGGCGGCAAGCCGCTAAAAAGCCGCATGACCGAGCTGGCTGCCGCGATGGGTGACTTGAGGACTCCAGATGGAGAGCGTGCCTGGGTGCGCCTGCATTATGTCTATCCCTATCCGCATGTGGACGAAGTGATCCCGTTGATGGCACAGGGCAAGATATTGCCTTATCTGGATATCCCGTTCCAACATGCCAACCAGCGCATCCTGAAACTGATGAAGCGTCCGGCCAGCAGCGAGAATGTGCTGGCACGCATCAGACAATGGCGCGAGATCTGTCCCGACATCACATTGCGTAGCACCTTCATCGTCGGCTTCCCGGGGGAGACCGAAGAAGAATTCGAGGAGCTGCTGGATTTCCTGAAAGAAGCTCAACTCGATCGCGTTGGTGCTTTTGCCTATTCGCCGGTGGATGGCGCGCTGGCTAACGCATTGCCGGATCACGTTCCGCCTGAACTGCAACAGGAACGACTTGAGCGGTTGATGTTGCTGCAGGAGGAGATCAGTGAGCAGCGCCTCAAGCGCAAGATCGGCAAGACCATGATGGTATTGGTGGATGAGGTTGGCAAAGCAGGCGCGATCGCACGCAGTGCAGCCGATGCACCGGACATCGATGGTGTGGTGCATATAGAGAATGGCCAGCAGCTGAATGTCGGCGATTTCGTCGAAGTGAAGATCAACGATTCGGATGTCCACGACCTTTGGGCGGAGATCGTATAACCGGATTTTCTGACCGGGGTTGCGGCAGTATTCTGGCAGTATTCCGCGAGTGACTACCGTTTAACCGGACTCCCGGCACCATCTGGTTTTCTGCCGGGTAAATTATCATCCGGTGGAGGCATGCCATCCTCATCGCTCATGTCGTATTCGAACTGCCGGCGTTCTTCCGGAGGCATGTTCTTGAAGCGTTCCCGCATTTCCTTGCGGCGTTGTTCGCGTTCTTCCGGTGGCATATTCTTCCAGCGATCTTTCAATCTGTTGCGCAATTGCTGACGGTCTTGGGGTGACATCTTCTCCCATTGCTCGTGCATGGCTATACGCCGGCGCTTACGTTCTTCGGGAGACAATTTTCGCCATTTATCCCGCAGCCCGCGGCGATCATCACCTTGCCCTACAGGGGTGGCGTCCTTTACTACAGCCATGCGCCCGGTACTGACCGACCCTTGGTTCGGGTTGATCACCTCGGCATGCACCGGCAGGCTGATGCCGGCGATTGATCCGGCGACGGCGAGGTATTGCAAGAGCGTTGTTGGTTTGATGTTGGATCCTTTTCAGAGGGGGTGAGTCCGGTAATAATCAAATCCGATCACATCGCATCATGACCATCCCATGTAGCGTGTTGCCCATGACGATGGTGACGCGATTGGAATTTCTGGAAGCGGCGGTCAAATGTCTTTTGCTGTTCCTGGGACAACGCCGCATAGAATGTACGCACGTTTGCTGCATGTTCGCCCATTGTTTCCTCGCGCGATTTCATGTTGGCCAGCATTTTATCGAGACGGTCAGGCGTGCTCATGCCTTTCCAGTCTTGATGCTCCCTGTTATCCATTTTGACAGGCTTCATTTTGCTTGAAAATTGAGTCCACGCCTCCTCCTGGGTAGAAGTCAACTTGAGGGCGTCATGCAGTCTGGTCATGTGCTTGTCAAAAAGTGAGGATCGGTCCAGTTTATGGGTTGCGCTCCAATCGCCGCCGGGGTCTTGCGATGCGAAAACCGGTGCCGAAGCGATTGTCAAACCGACAGCAACGATCATTGTTTGAATGAGCCTGTTATTCATGTCTTTCTCCTGAAAGCTATAATCCAAGTGGCAATGTTAGGGGAAAGTGGCAAGAAAAGTGTTTGCATCGGGAAAAAGTTTGTAAGGATTTGTTTCAAGTTTCAGGCAAACCCCATTCTGATCGTCGTGTGCCTGAAGATCGCGCCTCCCGCATGGCCGTTTCAGCGTCACAATTTATTACAGCTTGATTATAGATTCGCCTTATCATTCCATCATGACAAATTTACAACGAATACTGATCGTCGATGACGATGCCCGCTTGCGCGAGTTGTTGTTACGCTATCTATCCGAGCAAGGCTTTGAAGTCAGGGCAGTCGGTGATGGCAAAATGCTGGACCAGGCCCTGTCACTGAAGCGCTATCACTTGCTGGTGCTGGATCTGATGTTGCCGGACGAGGATGGTTTGGCGATTCTGCGCCGCATGCGTGGTGCCGGCGAGACTATGCCGGTGATCCTGCTCACTGCCAAAGGCGACGAGATCGACCGCATCGTCGGTCTGGAAATGGGTGCGGATGATTATCTGCCCAAGCCGTTCAATCCGCGCGAGCTGGTGGCGCGCATCCATGCGGTGTTGCGCCGCAAGGGTGTGCAGCCGGTCGGCGCACCCGATATCGAGGAAAAGTGCATTACGTTTGGCGAATGCGAACTGAATCTTGCCACGCGGGTACTGATAAAATCCGGCGAGCCGAGCACGTTGTCTACCGGAGAGTTCGCACTGCTCAAGGCGCTGGTGACGCATCCGCGCCAGCCGCTTTCACGCGACAAACTGATGGAACTGGCACGCGGGCGCGATCATGATCCGTTTGATCGTGCCATTGATGTCCAGGTTTCGCGCCTGCGCAAGCTGGTCGAACCGGATGTCGGCAAACCCCGGTTCATCCAGACTGTGTGGGGGCACGGTTATGTGTTTGTTCCCGATGGGAACACGTCTTGATTAAATCGCCACACTCTCTGTTCGTAAGTTCTTTTTTTCTGATCGTGGTATTGATCGTGCTGTCGCTGGGGGCTTCCGTGGAGATATTTCGCCAGGTTCAACAGCGACCCCACGCCGAGCAATTGGCGCAGCTGGTTGTTACTGTGGTTAATCTTACCCGGGCAGCTGTACTTTCTGCCGCACCCGAATGGCGTTCGGCACTACTGGATGAACTGGCAGCAGCAGAAGGGCTGCGCGTGCGCATGGCAGAACCGGCAGATGAACTAAAGCCATTGCCCGGCCGCCCACCTGAATTGAGATTGATGATGAAAAAAGTGCGTGAAAGTCTGGGCGCAAACACTCGCTTTGCAAGTGAACGTGACGGCGAAGAGGCATTGTGGGTGAGTTTTTTTATTGGCCAGGATGAATTCTGGATCGCACTGCCCAAGGAGCGAGTCGAGAATTCGGTATCCAGGGTATTGTTGCCTTGGAGCGTTCTGGTGTTCGTGCTTGCCTTGCCCGGTGCCTATTTCATCGCGCGCCAGGTTTCGCGACCATTGAAACAACTGTCGCAAGCCGCCCTGCAGGTGGGGCAGGGAACATGGCCTGAACCGCTGCCGGAGACCGGGGCGCAGGAGATCGTCACGGTAACGCGGGCATTCAACCAGATGTCGGCGGATCTGGCCGCCAACGAACACGAACGCGCGCTGGTGCTGGCGGGCATCTCGCACGACCTGCGCACCCCGCTGGCCAGGGTGCGGATCGCTGCGGAATTGAGTGCGGATGAATCGCTGCGCGAGGGATTGATCGCGGATGTGGAACAGATGGATGAAGTCATCCAGCAATTCCTGGATTATGCCCGCATGGACGAAACCGAGACGGCATCTCCCACCGATCTGAAAGCGCTGGTAAACGAGGTCGCGCAGCATTTTTCAACGCAAGCGCCTGCGCTGTCACTTGATCTGCAGGATCTACCGGTAATTTATATCCGGCCGTTACTGATCAAGCGCGCACTCAGCAACCTGCTGGATAATGCAATCAAATATGGCGGGAGCAAGATCAGCGTACAACTCAAACTTGAGGCTGGAAAGGTTGTCCTGGCGGTAGCCGATCACGGCGCCGGTATTCCCGGCGCGCAGCGCGAAACGGTGAAACGTCCGTTTGTCCGTTTGGAATCCGCGCGCAGCAACTCGACGGGTTCAGGCCTGGGTTTGGCCATCGTTGAACGTGCCGCGCGATTGCACGATGGTGAATTCATCCTGACGGATAACGAGGCGGGCGGTCTGTTGGCGAAACTGGTGATACCCATCCCGGCAAACTCCAGAGTTATCCAATCGTGATGTTCATGACGGCGTGATAAGCGACAAAAGCCTGATCGGATTTGCAAAGTTGCGGCAGAATATTTTGTATGCCGCAAAAATACTAAGGAACATCTGATTAACCCTGGTTTTGTCATTCCGGCGGAGGCCGGAATCCAGTATATTCAATCAACTGGACACCGGCCTCCGCCGGTGAGACAGCTTAATCAGAGATTCCCTAAACTTTATCCTTGTCGTGAATTTTGTCGGTCACTTCACTATCGCTGGCCCGATCGTCCATTTTTTTCTGTTTGGCAGTTTCATCATCACTCATGCCTTGCTTGAAGTCCTTCACCGCGCCGCCCAGATCGCTGCCGATATTGCGCAGTTTTTTGGTGCCGAATACCAATACGACCACCAGCAAAACGATCAACCAGTGCCAGATGCTTAGTCCACCCATCCTGCTCTCCCCAAAATAAAATGCCCAAGGTTGTTTTGCAACGGCGAGTTGCCCGGCATATGGAACAATGCGCAATTCACCAGGTAATCGTGCATAAGCGGCTGCCTGTAAACCGGGAAATAAAACGGGCATGTTTTTGCTCGTGCACAATGTCAAAGATGTTACGTGGCAAATTTCAAATAATCCTACCTGCTACGATATGTCCGGTGGCAATGCGTTAGCGATTTTACCCCTTCATCTTGCCGGTTATCCTGTTTTTATTTGCGCGCAGGCGTGCTCAACTTTCGCGGAATGAGTGGATGGAAGTCAATGTGGCAGCCTGACAGCCGTTATCGGTTCAATCAGACTTGAAGAATGCCACGGCTTCATCCTCGAGCCGGGTACGTTTCATCGGCGGCAGGCTTTGCCAGATACGCTTGCCGTATTGCTTGGTGATGATGCGCGGATCGCAGATCATCAGCACGCCGCGATCCGCTTCATCGCGGATCAATCTGCCCGCGCCTTGCTTGAGTGCGATGATCGCGCGCGGTAACTGGTATTCCATGAACGCGTTGCGTCCCTGTTTGTTGAGTTGCGCGATGCGCGCCGCCAGGACCGGATCGTCAGGCGGTGCGAATGGCAACTTGTCGATGATCACCAGCGACAGCGCTTCGCCGCGCACATCCACCCCTTCCCAGAACGACTGGCTGCCGAGCAGCACCGCGTTGCCGTGGTCGCGAAAGCGTGTCAGCAACTCGCTGCGCGAACCTTCGCCCTGCAGCATCAACGGATAGTCCCAGCCGCGCCGGTCGAATTCCGCCTGCAGGATCTCATGGGCGCGCTGCATCGCACGCAGGCTGGTGAACAGCATAAAAGCGCGCCCCTTGCTGGCCTCGATCAGCGGCAATGCGGCCTGTACCACGGCTTCGGTATATCCCTCGCTGTTCGGTTCCGGCAGATGGGCCGGCACATACAACAACGCCTGTTCGGCGAAATTGAACGGGCTGTCCCAGCACGCGGTCTGCGCCTTGAGCAAACCCATCTCACCCTGATAGTGGGAGAAATCCTGCTTCACTGCGAGCGTGGCAGAAGTGAATATCCAGGCTCGCGCGCTGCCGCCGATCTGTTTCTCAAAGATCTCCGCGATGGATAGCGGCGTGGTGTTGAGTTGCAGCGAATGGTGGAACACTTCCAGCCAGCGCACCTGGTCCGGCTCGTCGCCGTTTTGCCAATGCTTGAGCTGTTGCGTCAGGGCTTGCGTGCGCTGCCAGCAATTCTCCAAACCTTCGCTGCGCTCCGCCTGTTTCTCCAGCAGGGCGGACAATTGGGTGATCTTGTCGCTCAGGGTCTTTAGCGCCGGGGCGAACTCTTTGAAACTGTCCGTCGCGACGGCAGGCATGCGCCCCTCTTTCTTGAACACCAGCCGCAGGTCGCGCGCGGCCTTGTCCAGTTCGTCACAGGCCCTGGGTAGAGGCGCGAAATCTTTTGCGGAGGCCGCCGCTTCGACGCGCGTGTCGCGCGCCAGGTCGAGCAGCAGCGAGGTGGACAATGTTTCACCGAAAAACAGGCTGGCGGTTTCCGGCAACTGGTGCGCCTCGTCGAATATCACCGTGTTGCAGGCAGGCAGCAACTCTGCCACGCCCTCGTCGCGCAGCATCACATCGGCGAAGAACAGGTGATGGTTCACCACCACGATGTCCGCCTTCATCGCCTCGGTGCGCGCCTTGAGCACGAAGCATTCCTTGTGGCTGGGACATTCCTGGCCAAGGCAGTTGTCGCGCGTCGAAGTCACCTGCATCCAGATCGACGCGTTCTCGGACACGTCGGACAGCCCGCCTTTGTCGCCGGAGTCGCTGACCTTGGCATAGTTTTTGATCTTGCCCAGATGCTTGATGTCCTCGCGTGTCTTGAACAACCCGTCCGATTCGGTGCGCGCCAGATGATAGTGGCATACATAGTTGGAACGCCCTTTCAGCAGCGCCACCGACACCGGCGCCTTGAGCGCGTCGCGCACCATGGGCAGGTCTTTCTGGAACAACTGGTCCTGCAGGTTCTTGGTGCCGGTCGAGATGATCACCTTGCCGCCTGCGAGCAGCGCAGGCACCAGATAGGCGAACGTCTTGCCGGTACCGGTGCCCGCTTCGACCACCAGGATCGCGTTGTCGCGTATCGCCTCGGCCACTTTCAAAGCCATCTCGCGTTGCTGCGCGCGCGGACGGAAGGCCGCGACTTCAGTGGCAAGCGGACTTTGTTCGGAGAAAAATCGTTCGACTTCGGTGGACACAATAGAGGAGATGGGATTTATAACCATTATGTTATCCCAATCTGGCTTGCGCTGCGATTTTGTTGTGCGCTATTGTGCGGTCACTAAGAATCTCTACTAAGCGTAAAATGAATAACTTTGGTGATTGACTTAAATCCAAGCAGGGAGGCATACGGTGTTAACACAAATAGAAGCCGATGAATTGCTAGCCAAGGCGAAAGAGGCAACACGCAAAGAAATCTTGAGTTGGGAAAGAAAATCACGTCATGACGAGCCAGTGATTGCAGTAGGTGAGCCTGAGTTGCAATTTGTTTTGTCACTGTCTCGAAATCCCTTTGAAATTAGAGCTCACTTTCGTACGAAAAGTAAAAGTGTACATTTAGCGAGAATTGATTCAACGAAGCAGCATATAAATCTAGATGGTGTACGGATAACGGGCCCTCATTTACATTGGTATCGAGAAGGTTATGGACTTGAGTGGGCGGAAACTATTGATTGGTATGACATCAATAAGCCACTCGATACTCTTTATGCGTTCTTAGATTTAATCAAAACACGCTTTCCACGAGGTGTGCAGGAGGTTTTGCTATGAGCACACAAGTAATCCAAGATATATCTAGTGAATATCTCCATTGGCTCAAAAGTAATCTAATTTTCTTTGAGCGGGGAAGCTCGCAGGTATTAAGTACACCATTTCTTGACCCATTTAATGATGGTATCGAAATATTGTTGGAAACCACAGGTGGCGAAATGGTGCTTCACGATGGCGGTAGAACTTTAGATACCTTGCTGGATATGGGGATACATATTGAGAAATCTGAGAGACGACAGGCCATTATTCAAAATGCAATTGCAGGGTGTGGTGTTCGTATGAATAACGGTAGACTTGAAACGGTTGTTACACACGCTAACCGGGCACAACGAATGCATTTTTTAACTACCGCTATATTGCGGTTGAATGACTTATGGATGACTGCATCACCTCGTACAGTCACGGATTTTTTTGAAATTGTAAAAGAATATTTTGATGAGAATGACATCCTTTACACTGCAAACAAGAGTATCACTGGGAGAACTGTAGAACACCCCATAGACTTCATTATTCCTTTGCCTAAAGGTCGAGATCGTTTAATAAAGCTGATTTCACGGCCCAGCGTACAAGCAGCAAAGATTACTTCGTTTACGTGGATTGATTTGAAAGACGCGCAACCTGATGCTGAGCGCGTAGTGTTTGTGAATGATTTGGCTATTGAGGAAGGGACTGCAGAAGAAGATGAGACGAGAAAACCGAAGGTAGTTAATGACAACGTTATCTCGATTCTTAAGGGATACAGCGACAAGATTTATTCTTGGAGTGTTGCAATAAACGAAGCTAATTTTGCGCAGAAGATTAGATCGGGACGTTGAAATCTTAAGGTTCGGGAAGGCCGGTGTCCACCATCTCTAACATCCTAGTCGCGCTGATTGCGCTGCTACACGTGTACATCCTGGGGCTCGAGATGTTCCTGTGGGACAAGCCGGCCGGGCTGCGCGCATTTGGTATGACGCAGGAGAAGGCGACTGCTACCAAAGTGCTGGCTGCCAATCAGGGCTTGTACAACGGTTTCCTCGCGGCCGGCCTGTTCTGGGGGTTGAGCCTCGGCAGTGGCGGCACCGGAGTGAAGATATTCTTTCTGAGCTGCGTGCTGATCGCCGGTTTGTATGGTGCCGCAACGGCCAGTCGCAAGATCCTTTTTATCCAGGCCGTCCCTGCCGCCGTCGGGTTAGCTTTCGTGTTGTTGTCGTGAGTTGAACAGATAATGTCAGGCTTCCCACTTATTCTGATCGCATGGTTCGCCATGTTGTTCGTTTCCATCGCGATCACGCCGTATCGCTTCCATCGTATGCAACAGCGTGCGGAATAACAGGGCGGATGCAATGCAGATTCTGGTGGATGCCGATGCGTGTCCGAAGGTCATCAAGGAAATCCTGTTCCGCGCTGCGGAGCGGCGGCAGATACAACTGACGTTGGTGGCGAACAAGCTGCTGTATTGTCCGCCATCGAAGGTGATCAGGGCGGTGCAGGTGCCGGCGGGTTTCGACGTGGCCGACAACAAAATTGTCGAGCTGGTCGAGCCGGGCGACCTGGTGGTCACTGCCGATATACCGCTGGCTGCGCAGGTGATAGAGCGGGGCGGTCATGCCCTGAACCCGCGCGGGGAGTTCTATACCAAAGACACGATCCAGGAGCGGCTGACGATGCGCGATTTCATGGATAGCCTGCGCGGCAGCGGGGTGGATACCGGCGGCCCGCCGGCATTCAACCAGGCCGACCGCCAGGCGTTCGCGAATCAACTGGACCGGTTTCTGGCGAAGCAGGTTAAGGGATGGAACGCAACGCCAAAATGATCGGTCTTGTCCCGAGAACATGTCCTGCATTTTCGGAGAACAGGTTTCGGCCTGTTCGGGCGGCCAATCAAATCAATGCCTGATGACGGCGAGTGTAACGTCCGGCCATGCAGCCATGCATCAATCGTTCGATACATGCGGGCCGTCAGGGGCGCAAATATGCATAGCCGTCTTTCTGCTTCTTGATGATCTCAACCACGCCTGACGGGACGTAGCTGGTGTTTGGCAGCATGTCTTCATTGGTCAGTTTCATGTTCCTCATCGTGTTTTGACAGGCGACGATTGAGATCCCTGCCTGCTTGGAATCGTCTACGCGGTTTGCCACTACCGAGTCCATCTTGAGCATGCCTATGCCGGGGCCATAGGTAACGATCTCGATATCAACTTTGTCGGCACCAAAGGCTTGTTGTACGTTCTTGGCATTGTTGAGCGCGAGGTTCCATTTGCCGCTATCTGCATCACTGACCTGAATGACCAGTTTCTCTTTGGCTGCAGGTGTTTCCGCAGCTGCTGTATTCAGCGCGGCAAGGGAAAGTGAGAACACAACCGAAGCAATCAACACTTTGATATATTTCATTTAAAATTTCCTTTCATCGGGATGAAGTGAGTATGCTGCCACAAAGGGCAGATTACTATAACCCATCTCTGGCTGACGCAGCTTGGGGATTCCTTTCCGGTCCGGCGGACAGAATAAAAATCGGGACAGATGCCTGGGCGCAAGTCCGCGAATCGACATTATTCGGGATGGATATCCGTACGGCTAAAAGCATGTGAACTTGGCAGGAATCCGATTGTCTGCTGTGTGATCGCGATATATTATTTTTGGAAATGCTTTCGGCGAAACGCAGCCCGG
>JBBQNH010000039.1:0-20248 GCA_038329705.1 Burkholderiales bacterium
AGCTGCCGCACCTGCAAAAATGGCAAAGAAAGAGCACAAAGCCAAAAAAGAAAAAGCAGCGAAGAAAGAGCACAAAGCTAAAAAAGAACACAAAGCCAAGAAGTCCAAGAAAGCAATGAAATCTGAAGAAGCAGCAGCCCCGGCAGAAGCAGCACCAGCCGCCGCAAAATAAGTCAGCGCATCATTTCTTAAAAAGAAGGCAGGGGTGACCCTGCCTTCTTTTGTTTGTAGAATGCAAGCATGATCTGGAAACCCAATGTGACAGTTGCCGCCGTTATCGAAAGAGACGGGAAGTTCCTGCTGGTTGAAGAGGAAACCGCGCAAGGCTTGCGCTACAACCAGCCGGCGGGACATCTGGAAGCCGATGAATCGTTATTGGCTGCCGTGACGCGCGAGACACTGGAAGAATCCGCCTACCACTTTGTTCCGCAATACCTGCTCGGTATCTATCGCTGGCATGCTGCCGAGTCGAATATCACCTATCTGCGCTTCGCATTTACCGGAATGATCACCGGGCACGAGGCAGATCGTCCGCTGGACACCGGCATCCTGCATGCTGAATGGCTGTCAGCCGATCAGATCCGCGCCACCCGGGCACGGCATCGCAGCCCGCTGATTTTGCAATGCGTGGAAGATCATATTGCCGGAAAACGCTATCCACTGGCGTTGCTGACACATTATGAGTAAACACATCGTGGTTGGCATGTCCGGCGGGGTGGACTCCTCCGTCACCGCCTTGTTGTTGAAACAGCAGGGCTATGAGGTCACCGGCCTGTTCATGAAGAACTGGGAGGATGACGATGACGATGAATACTGCTCTTCGCGACAGGACTTGCTGGACGCGGTTTCGGTAGCCGACACCATCGGCATCCCCATCGAGGCGGTCAACTTTTCGAAAGAGTACAAGGAAAGCGTGTTCAGCGATTTCCTGCGCGAATATCAGGCCGGGCGCACGCCCAACCCGGACATTCTGTGCAATGCCGAGATCAAGTTCAAGGCCTTTCTTGACCACGCCATGCAACTGGGTGCGGACACTATTGCCACGGGTCATTATGCGCAAGTACGCGAATCGGACGGGCTGTTCCAGTTGCTCAAGGCCAGCGACGCCAGCAAGGATCAAAGTTACTTCCTGCATCGTCTTAACCAGAAGCAGTTGAGCCATGCGATGTTCCCGCTCGGCAAGCTGCTGAAATCCGAAGTGCGCAGCATCGCCGAACAACATGGCTTGTCCAACCACGCCAAGCGCGACAGCACCGGCATCTGCTTCATCGGGGAGCGACCGTTCCGCGAATTCCTGAACCGCTATTTGCCCAACCAGCCGGGCGAGATGATCACGCCCGACGCAAAGTCCGTCGGGCGGCACATCGGGCTGGCTTTCTACACCATCGGACAACGCCAGGGGCTGGGCATCGGCGGTGCCAGAGAAGCTTCCGGCGAGCCGTGGTTCGTGTGCGCCAAGGATATGGCGAACAATCGCCTGGTCGTGGTGCAGGGTCATGACCATCCCGCTTTGCTGAGCCACCGCCTGGCCGCGCTGGATAGTCACTGGATCAGCGGCACTGCCCCCGGGATAGATCATCCGTACGCGGCCAAGACGCGCTATCGTCAGGCCGATGCCCGATGTCACCTGACGAGCATCTCCGGCAGTGCCTGTGAAATCACCTTCGACGATGCACAATGGGCCGTCACGCCCGGGCAATCAGTGGTTGTTTATGATGGTGACGTTTGTCTGGGTGGTGCGATCATCGAACAGGGTCTCCCAATCACAGAACAAAGGCCGGGCTGATTCGCGTAAAATGCGCGCTCACCGATCCCGGGTATCGCCATGACTACACTTACAAAACTCACCGCCCTGTCTCCGCTGGATGGCCGCTATCACGGCAAGGTGGATGCCCTGCGCGGCTACTTCAGCGAATTCGGCCTGATCCGCTTTCGTGTATCGATCGAGATCGAATGGCTCAAAGCGCTCAGCGCGCAGGCCGACATCGCCGAAATAGCGCCGTTCTCCGCAGCGACCATTGCGCAGCTCGATGCGCTCAACGCTGATTTTTCCGAAGACGACGCGCTCGCGATCAAGTCCATCGAAGCCACCACCAACCATGATGTAAAGGCCATCGAATACTGGTTGCGCGACAAGTTATCGGGTAATCCCGAGACCGCCAGGACGCTGGAATTCATCCACTTTGCCTGCACCTCTGAAGACATCAACAATCTCAGCCATGCATTGATGCTCAAGAATGCCCGGGATGCCGTGATGTTGCCCACCCTGAATGTCCTTATCACCCGACTGAAAAATCTCTCCCACCAACTGGCTGAAGTGCCGATGCTGTGCCGCACCCATGGCCAGAGCGCCACGCCCAGCACGCTGGGCAAGGAAATGGCGAATGTGGTGCATCGTTTGCAACGCGCCGCGCAGCGCCTCGCCGCCACCGAGATCCTTGGCAAAATCAACGGCGCGGTAGGCAACTACAACGCCCATCTGGCTGCCTATCCGGACGTGGACTGGGAAGGCTTCGCACAGCGTTTTGTCACCGCGCGCGGGATCACTTTCAATCCCTACACCGTACAGATCGAGCCGCACGACTACATGGCTGAACTGTTCGATGCCTATGCGCGCATCAACACCATCCTGACCGACCTGAACCGGGACATCTGGGGTTACATATCGCTCGGCTATTTCAAACAGAAGGTGATCAAGGGTGAAGTCGGTTCATCGACCATGCCGCACAAAGTCAACCCGATCGATTTCGAGAATTCCGAGGGCAACCTCGGCCTGGCCAACGCATTGTTACGCCACTTTTCAGAAAAATTGCCGATCTCCCGCTGGCAGCGCGACCTGACCGATTCCACGGTGTTGCGCAATATGGGTGTGGCGCTCGGCTATACCCTGCTCGCATATGAGTCTTGTTTGAAAGGGCTCAACAAACTGGAAGCCAATCCGCAGCGATTGTCGGAGGATTTGAATACCAGCTGGGAAGTGATGGCCGAACCGATCCAGACAGTGATGCGTCGCTATAACATCGAGAACGCCTATGACAAGCTCAAGGAACTGACCCGTGGCAGGAACGGTATCAACCGCGAATCGCTGCAAGCATTCATCAACACGCTGCAGATTCCCGATGCGGAAAAACAGCGCCTTCTGCAACTTTCACCGGACAACTACATAGGCAAAGCGGTGGAATTGGCAAGGCGGATTTAACCGGTTTCAAGACTGCAACGAACAAGCCCGCTTTCGCGGGCTTGTTCAATTTTAAAGGTCAGTGGTGATCCGGTTCCAGCGAGTCGTGCGTGCTTATCGGCACGGTGTTCGTGCCGTGGTCATCTGCGGATGGTGTCAATGTAGTCGTACCCTCCACGCCATTATGGTCTCCCCTCGACGTTCCATGCACGTCTAACTTGTCAACGGTTGCATGGTCACGCATGCCGTCCTTGTCCATTATCGTGGTTTCACGCATTTCGCGTTTATCGCTTGTCCCGGATTCACGAACTTCCCCGGCACTCTCGGCCCTGCCCTCGCGCCTGTCACCACCCACCCGGGATATAGGCTGGGCAGCGGCGGTAAAGATGTGCAGGTTGACCGTTTCCACCTCCGGCATTTGATCGGCCGCACCGGCAAAACCCATCTGGTTGGGCAGCACGAAAATCGTCCCCCTCCCGGTGGTCATGGAGGTCTCTCCGAGATTCACTCTGTTATAAGTGCCGATAGCTGTCGTTGCAGCCAGCGTACTGCCCGGCGTGACGACAAAGGTCTCATGATCGGTGCCCCGCACGCCGATAGTAGTTGCGGGAGTCGTGATGCGATAATTGACCTTGTTCTTTTTTCCGATCTTGCCGGTGATGGCGCGAAAACCGCCCTCGAACAGGGAGAAGAAACTCCGCTCCGTGCCATCTTCTTTGCCATCGTAGTTAAAACGATCGATCTTGAGTTTGGTATCGGGACGCATCGCGACCATGCCGCCGTCTTCCATCCTGATCTGCGCGGAAGCGCTATGGTCAGAAACCAGGGTATCACCTTCGTTGACTGTATCGCCCTTCCTGATCGCATGAGTCACTCCGGCTGCGGTCGTCAGCTGGACCTTGCCGTGTACGAATTGCACACGTCCGGCGACCGCCGCATACGCACCGCTGCTGCATAACATCGCCAGCACTGCTGCCAGAGAAATTGTTACCTTCAACAAACCTTTCATATCGTATCCTTTAAGCAGTGCTATTTAAAATTGCGCCGTATCGTCAGTGAATAATCGGAACGGTCATAACTATACAAGTCGACGTCCGACATGTTGTTGTATCGTGCAAATTGCAGGCTTAACAGCCATGGATCGCCCAGATACCAGTTAATGCCCATTGTAAAATCATCGAGACGGTCAGAGCGGCGGCTCAAAATCACCGGATCTATATTATCGAACCTGCCTTGTTGCAATCCGGCACTGGCATACAGCTTTGTTCTCGCCCCGATCACAGCCTTGCCTCCCAGGCGCATTCCCGCAAAGCGCTTTACTCCATCGGTTCGCCCGCCACCAGGATTAGCCACTGTAACCGGCCCAACATCATTCTCAACTCCAATATACAGACTGCCGGACAGCGTAGATTGGGCATTCCCCAGCACATGCAGCCAGCCAGCACCGGCAACCTTCAAATCGATGTCGTTCGACCGCAATGAAATATCCGCGTAACGATACTGCACATATTGGCCGAACAGACTCATTTGATCGCGACTGCCAACCGCATGGCGCCATTCCCCGTTGAGACCGGCATTGTCGCGATAGCGCGCGCTGCCCAAGATGCTTTGTTCACCCGAAAATCCCAGAAGATAACGGTCGACCTCCGTGCCATAGATGAATCCGGCCCGTCCTTCCATGTTGAATGTATCGAAATTCTTTCGTTTGTAATTGCTACGTTTGCTTAAATCCGCACCCGCATACACTCTGAACCTGGCGTTCAGGTTGTGAATGATTTCACCACCGGCAGCCAACCCCGAATAATTGTCGGGCAATTCGGTGCTGTCCGGATTGAGTGTAGGCGTAATAATATTATTGGGAGTTTCTGACGCATTGTTTACATTCGTATCATGCCCGACTGTCCCCTCGGCATAAGCGCTGAAACGTGTTTGCTTTCCTGTTTCATGAATCTCAATTTCGTCAAGATACCCAAGTATCGTGGTACGCGCCGCGTCAGAAGGATGCTGGCTCAACACCGTTACGAATTCAGTCTTTGCCCGGCCCATATCACCAAGCTGGTAATAAGCACGCGCCATATCCAGACGCGCACCGGCATATTCAGGATCGACAGCCAGCACCCGCTCGAACGCCAATGTCGCTTTATCCGGTTTACCGCTGTCCAGGGCGGCAATGCCGATCAGATAGTCAAAACGTACTTCCCCAGAATGATCGAATTCGAGCGGCTCCAGCAGGTTATAAGCCTCGTCCGGCTTGTCTGCCTTCATCAGGGATTCAGCATCGTGCAGAGTCATTTCAATGTCTTCATTCCCGGCTGGTTGTTGAATAGCGGGTTCGGTATCCCGGCCCGCGTCCTGAGAAATTTCCTGCGCATAGACTGTACTCGCTGCCAACATCAAGCCAGATAGCCCCCAACATGTCGACTTCGCAAGTTTCATCAAACATCCCCTACACACTCTCAAATGTCGCAACCTTGCAAAGAATATTCGCCTTATTGAATGCTGATTCATCGAAAAGTTCACTTTATGTCATTCCTTTTTCACTGGCAGGGAGGTTCCGCCCGCCCAATCCATTCGCCGAGAGCTGTTTACCACACCTTATGAACAATTTCTCGGCACAATTATGCCTTTATATATTGGATACTTTTCAGCGCCTTGGAAACTCATACCCATTCGCAGGTGTTGCAGGGCGCAATATTACTTTACACCGGTTCAAATACAAACAAGCCCGCATTCGCGGGCTTGTTGTCAGGGGAATGGTACTTCCATCAAAATACTCGCTGCGGCGAAGTCGGTATACCCGGCTTGCTCTTGATAGGCACCCGGATCGGGTTTACCGGTACCAGATCACCAGAAGAGACATCCTGTTCCTGCACCGTGTTATCAACTCCCGCAGTATCACGCAATTTTGCTTCGTTCTTGCTGCCCAATGCTTGCGGACTGGCTGGCGGCGCTACGGTAAAGAGACTGAGGATGAGCGGTAAAACAGAGTTGGGATGAATTACGCTAGATCAAGCCCTTCTCGGCAAATGACAACGTGTTCCCCACCCCCACCACGAAATGGTCCAGCACGCGAACATCCACCAGATTCAGTGCCTGCTTGAGCGCATCGGTCAGCAGTTGATCAGATTGGCTGGGCTCTGCCACACCGGAGGGGTGGTTGTGTGCCAGAATCACCGCAGCCGCATTGTGTGCCAGGGCACGCTTGACCACTTCACGCGGGTATACGCTGGTCTGGCTGAGCGTACCGTGGAAAAGTTCTTCCGATGCAATCACGCGATGCTGGGTATCAAGGAACAGCACCAGGAATACCTCCTGTTGCCGCCCACCCAGCAATAATTGCAAATAATCGCGCACTGTGCGAGGAGAGTTAAGCACATCGCCGCGTTGCAATTCTTCCTTGAGCGCACGCCGCGACATTTCCAGTACTGCTTGCAATTGCACAAACTTGGCTTGCCCCATACCATGCACCGCGCAAAATTCCGTTTCGCTCGCGGCGAACAATCCGGTCAGGCTGCCGAATCGGGTGACCAGTTCGCGTGCCAGATCCACGGCGCTCTTGCCTGTTACGCCGGTGCGCAAAAATATTGCCAGTAATTCAGCATCGGAAAGCGATGCAGCACCGCGTAACAATAGCTTTTCGCGTGGTCTCTCATCTTCCGGCCAGTCCGTGATCGCCATATTTCCCCCAGCCTCCAGGGGCCGTTTCTTGATAATATGTGCGGCATTATGGAACAAGAAATGACAAAAAGCATTGTGCCAGCCAATTCGGCCGCATCGGCAAAGCGTATCGTATTGGGAATCACCGGCGGTATCGCGGCATACAAGGCCGCGGAATTGTTGCGTCTGCTTGTCAAGCAGGGTATCGAGGTGCAAGTCGTCATGACTGAAGCGGCTTGCCATTTCATCACACCGACCACGATGCAGGGTCTGTCCGGCAAGCCGGTATACACCGATCAGTGGGAAACCGGTGAGCCGAACAGCATGGCGCATATCAATCTGAGCCGGGCTGCAGATGCGATCGTGATCGCGCCCGCAAGTGCCGATTTCATCGCCAAGCTGGCGCATGGCTTGGCGGATGACCTGCTTTCCACACTATGTCTGGCACGTAATTGTCCGTTGATCATCGCGCCCGCGATGAACCGGGAAATGTGGCTGAATGCGGCAACGCAGCGCAACATCGTGCAGCTGATGGCGGATGGGGTAAAGATGCTTGGGCCGGATAGCGGTTTGCAGGCATGCGGTGAGGAAGGGATGGGGCGGATGCTGGAAGCGGCTCAAATGGCGCGGGATATTCTGCCATTTCTGCAGACAAAAAAAACACCGATCAACTCACCTTCCGATACCCTGCCGGATCAAAAAGCAAACCAGATCCAACCATTGTCCACAAAGCTGTCAGGAAAGAATATCCTTGTCACTGCCGGCCCGACCTACGAGGCAATAGATACTGTCCGCGGTATCACCAATCGCAGCTCCGGCAAGATGGGCTATGCAATCGCCCAAGCCGCTGTGGAAGCAGGCGCGAATGTAGTGCTGATTTCTGGTCCGACCGCGCTTGAAAAGCCGCAGGGTGCGCAAGCTGTAGATGTGCAGAGCGCTGAACAGATGTTCGAGGCGGTAAAGCAGCATGTTGGCAATTGCGATATCTTTATCGGCGTGGCAGCAGTGGCCGATTATCGTATCGCGCAACCCAGCACACAAAAGATCAAGAAAAGCGCGAACAATCTCACCCTGGAGCTGGTCCGCAATCCGGATATTCTGGAATATGTCTCCAACCTGACCAACCCGCCTTTCTGTGTCGGTTTTGCAGCCGAAAGCGAGAATCTTGCAGAATACGCCGAGCAGAAGCGCCGCGCGAAAAAACTGCCCCTACTGGTGGGCAATCTGGTGCAGCAAGCGGTCGGCAGCGATGACAATGAACTGGTATTGTTTGATGACAGTGGCAGACAGACCTTGCCACGTGCCGATAAACTCACGCTGGCGCGTCAATTGATGCAACGCATAGCACAACGCAACAAAGGAACCCTGAAATGAAACCGCATAGCCCAACAGAACACATTACGGTCGAAGTCAAAATCCTGGATAACCGCCTGCATGAAAATATGCCCGGCTATGCAACGTCCGGTTCTGCCGGAATCGATTTGCGCGCATGTATCGAACACAACATGGTGATCCAGCCCAAACAGTGCGAACTCATTCCAAGCGGGGTCGCCATACATTTGGGCAACCCCGGTTATGCCGCGATGATTTTGCCGCGCTCAGGCTTGGGGCACAAGCACGGTATCGTACTCGGCAATCTGGTCGGACTGATCGACTCGGATTATCAGGGACAGTTATTCGTTTCACTTTGGAACCGCAGCCAGATTCCCTTCACGCTGATGCCGATGGAGCGTATGGCACAACTGGTAATCGTGCCGGTGATGCAGGCAAAGTTCAATATAGTGGAAGAATTCCCGTTGAGCGATCGCGGTAGCGGCGGTTTCGGCAGCACCGGCAAGCACTGAGAGTACACCTAAAAATTCAGAGTCCGCCCAATTGCAAGACGCGGAAAAAACTTCTGCCGCGCCGCATATTTGTTATATGCAAGCAAAGAATTTTTTACGCAACGCGGCATAACCAGCCACTTGGTCGCCGGTGTTTGGTGGCTTAGTGGAATGACTAGTTGTTCTATCAGTCGGGATGAAATCCGGATTTTTTAGCCACGCGCGATCACTGCCTCGATCTCTGCAAAGGTATGCGCCAGTTCGAAACTCTGAACTTGCGCACCCAACTGACGGGCAATCTGGGTAATGGAGAACAAACCGCAGACAGCCTGTTTGCCATCCCCGGCTTCAGACACCACCAGCGCATGCTGCCTGTGAGATTTCTTCAAACTGGCAACGATCTCACCGACGTGGGCGTTTTGCACATCCTCTATCTTTAGTACTTCCAATTCACGCTGGGTAGTCATGATGTCGCGCACCATGATGTCGGCATGGGTACCACCCATGTTTTGCAGGAAGCGCATCGGTTTTTCACCCAGTACATCGCTTGCCGTCAACATTCCGGCCACCTGATCGTTGTCATCCAGGACCAACAGCGTACGGATACCATAACGGATCATCTTGGCATTAGCCTTGTCCATCGATGTCTTGGTACGCACACTCACCACCGATACTTTACTCAAATCAGTCATCACGCTTGTGGCCGGATCGCTCAACTTGACCCGCTCCGGGAGTTTCTGTACCGGATGCACAAATGTAGAACCTGATTTCAGCAGGGAGGATGGCAGTACGCTGTATTCCTTGATCAAAGCTTTGCTCCTTGATAATTGAACGATGACTACCGTTGCATATATTGAACGGTGGACTGATGATGCTTGGGTGCCGGAAGGTAACTGGCCAGTTCATTGAGCGCCAACGTATAAACCTCACGCTTGAATTCGATCACTGCATTGATATCCAGCCAATAATTATTCCAGCGCCACGCATCGAACTCCGGATGCGAACTGGCACGCAAACAAACATCACAATCCCGGCCAATCAGACGCAACAAAAACCAGATCTGCTTTTGTCCGCGATAATTACCGCGCGATTCACGTTTGCTCCATCGCTGCGGAACCTCATAACGCATCCAGTCCCGGGTGCGTCCGAGTATTTTCACATGCCCCGGCATCAACCCGACTTCCTCGTGCAACTCGCGATACATCGCCTGTTCGGGGGTCTCGCCATGTTGAATGCCGCCCTGCGGAAACTGCCATGCATGTTGCCGTACCCGCTTGCCCCAAAGCACCTGATTCCTGTCGTTCGTGATGATAATGCCGACATTCGGGCGGTAGCCGTCTCGGTCTATCATTTGTCACTCTACTCGGTTAATTTCAATAGCCGGATTCTTTCACATTTCCATATCAATGAAAAGGGAAACAGCCGGTCATGAAACGCCCAACGTACCGGAATTGCAGCTTTCCCTGTAAAATCGCCCACTAAATTTTATAATCAGGCCGGACTCACCATGCGCGTCTCACGATTTTTCATCTCCACCCTTAAAGAGGCACCTTCCGAAGCCGAGCTTGCCAGCCACAAACTGATGATGCGCGCCGGCTATATCAAAAAACTGGCCAGCGGATTGTATACCTGGATGCCACTCGGTTTGCGCGTGTTGCGCAAAGTGGAAGGTATCGTGCGCGAAGAAATGAACCGCAGTGGCGGAATCGAATTATTGATGCCGGCCGTGCAACCCGCCGAACTCTGGCAGGAAACCGGTCGTTGGGAAGTGTTCGGTCCACAGATGCTCAAGATCAGGGACAGACATGACAATCTATTCTGTTTCGGTCCCACCCACGAAGAAGTGATCACCGATATCGCGCGCCGTGAGATCCAAAGTTACCGGCAACTGCCGGTCAATTTCTACCAGATCCAGACCAAGTTTCGCGACGAGGTTCGCCCGCGTTTCGGCGTGATGCGCGCCCGCGAATTCCTGATGAAGGACGCTTACTCTTTCCATGCGGATTTTGCGAGCCTGGAACAGACCTACCGCGTCATGTATGAAACTTACTCGCGCATCTTCAACCGACTGGGCTTGAAGTTCCGTGCCGTTGCCGCTGATACCGGCGCCATCGGCGGCAGCGGCTCGCATGAGTTCCATGTGCTGGCTGACTCCGGCGAGGATGCGCTGGCCTACTGCCCCGCATCCGATTATGCAGCGAACGTGGAATTGGCTGAAGCAATCGCACCGACCGGGACTCGGGCAGCCCCTTCGGAAGCGATGCGGGATGTGGAAACGCCCAAACAAACCACCTGTGAGCAGGTGGCGGAACTATTGGACATCCCGTTACAACGCACCGTGAAATTGCTGGCCGTGGTGGCCGAGGATAAATTAAATATACTGCTGTTGCGCGGCGATCACAGCCTGAATGAAGTCAAAGCCGGCAAACTGCCGGGGCTGGCCGGTTTCCGGTTTGCCACCGAAGAAGAGATCCGTGCCCACTTCAATTGCCCCCCCGGCTTCCTGGGTCCGGTCGATATTGATCGTACCAGGTCGCGTGTCATCTCCGACCGAACCGTGTCCATGATGAGCGATTTCGTCACGGGCGCAAACAAGCCGAAGTTTCATATCGCCGGCGTGAACTGGGGACGCGATCTTCCCGAACCCGATCTGGTGGCGGATATTCGAAATGTCGTGACCGGCGACAAGTCACCTGACGGAAATGGCGCGCTGGAAATCTGCCGCGGCATCGAAGTGGGCCACATCTTCCAGTTGCGCACCAAATATGCAGAAGCGCTAAATGCAACATTTCTGGACGCGCAAGGCAAGGCCCAAATCATCGAGATGGGCTGCTATGGCATCGGTGTCTCGCGCATCGTTGCTGCGGCAATCGAGCAAAATTTTGACGAGCGCGGCATCATGTTGCCGATCGCAATGGCGCCGTTTCAGCTCGCCATCGTGCCGATCGGCATGGGCAAGAGCGAAGGCGTGCGCAATACCGTGGAAAAATTGTATGCCGATCTGCAAACGGCCGGAATCGAGGTGCTGCTGGATGACCGCGACGAACGCCCGGGAGTGATGTTTGCGGATATGGAGTTGATCGGAATCCCGCACCGTATCGTCATCGGCGAACGCGGCTTGAAAGACGGCATGGTGGAATATCAGGACAGACGCGATACCGCGGCACAAGCCGTCCCCTTGCAAAATGTGCTGAAGTTCGTAGAATCCAGGCTATGCAGCTAATCAGGCAATCATATTTGCGGCGTTTTTCCCTGCCACTTTGCATTGCGGCGGTGTTGTTCGCATGCAATGCGCAAGCAGGCGGCCAGATTTATACGCCGCTTTCCGCCAGCGTGCGCGCGGTTTTGCAGCGCAGCGTATCCGACCAGGCTTCGCCGAAACTCGCTTTCGCCACACAGTATGAAGCGGACTTCTGGCTGAATGATATGTCGCGTCGCTTGCAAAAAACCATGCCGGACACCGAATACCGGATGGATTTTCTCAAAACTGTGCATTACGAAGCGACCCGTGCAGGACTTGATCCCCAACTGGTATTGGGGTTGATCGAAGTCGAGAGCAGTTTTAACAAGTACGCCGTATCCAAATCGGGCGCGCGCGGCTATATGCAGGTCATGCCATTCTGGATAAAGGAAATCGGCATGAAAGGGCAAAACCTGTTTCATTTGCGTGTCAACCTGCGCTACGGATGCACCATCCTGCGCCATTATCTGGACATCGAAAAAGGCAACCTGTTCCGCGCGCTGGGCCGTTACAACGGCACGCTAGGCAGCCCGCGATACCCTAATCTGGTTCGTGCCGCCTGGCGCAATCACTGGACCACGCCGCCACGCCGCACAGTCAGCAGCATTTCGATACCGACAAGCTGATCTATTTCTTGTTGATATAAGTCTCGATACTTGCGCGCGTCACTTCGCCCGCCTGATGATCCACCTGCACACCATCAGGGTTATACAAATAGCTGATCGGCAGAACCTCTGCCGCGCCTATCTGCTCAGTGATCTTGCGGGTACCCATCACCACCGGATAACTGATACGGTGTGCCTTGACGAAGTCTGCGACTTTCCTTTGCGACCCCGAATCAATTGCAACTCCGATCACCACCAGATCCTTCTTTCGGTGGGCATCATGCAGGCTGACCAATTCGGGAATTTCGTCCAGGCAGGGTGGACACCAGGTTGCCCAATAATTCACCAGCACCCATTTCCCCCGGTAATCCGACAGACGGTGCGTCTTGCCTTGTATATCTCGCAACGAGAAATCTGCGGCATGACTGGCAAACGAGCAAGACAATAAAAGTGCCAAAACGCCTCTGTGCAATGCACCGGTCCTGGATACAGCAACATTAATGATCTTGTTGCTCCTTGACATCGGTATCTGCATCTTTATTGTGACCCGCTTCAGCCGCATGGCTGAAATACAGTGCCAGCGCGATCAGTGCAATGCTCGCGCCGAGATAAACCAGATCCAGAGGGGTCGACAGCTTCATAAGAATTGACTCTTGAAACAGGGTGACGATCAGGATCATCAGTATCACTTTGGCCAAGCGAGACTTGAGATCATCCAGGCTGGTGATGACCAGAATCTTGCTCGATGCCTTGCTACCATGCGCCTGATCGATGTCGCTAATGAACAGTTCGTAAAGGCCCAGTGAAAAGATCAACATCACTGTGGCCAGCAGATAGCCGTCCACCACCTCCACAATATGCGTGACGGTATTGTCATGCAGCACCTTGCGCGCCTCATCTGTCAGTCCGGAGTCCGCATAATGCATGACATGCATGAACAGATTTGCCACATCTACAGTTGCCATGTAGAAAATCGCAAAGCCGGCCAGCAGGCTGCCAATCACCGCCGAGATAATCACAAATCGGCTATTCCACAGCACGCCCTCAAAAATAGTTTCCAGAAGCTTCATCATTTCCCCAATTTTCCCCGATGCAAACGCCGCGCATTAAAGCTTAATTATTCACATCGGGCAAGCCTTGATACAGGACACGAACTTAATCAGTACGACGCGCAAAGAGCTCCTGCAGTGTGATATCCGTGGATTTTTCAAGCTTGTCAATGCACGCCGCGAACCATTGCTGCAATGAATCGCCATTCTGCTCTGCCGGTATCGAGACACGGTCGAATATGAACAAGTGCAGCAATTCCCTGGCGCGAATCTGGTTGGCATCGCGCATCAGCAGCCAGCCTTGCCCTTCCGCCTTGCGCACCATGTTGGCACTGGCAAGTTTCTCGAGTATCATTTCCAGCTCGTCATAACCGATACGCAGTGATTTTGACATCTCCGGGAAAGTGCTCACCTTTCCCTGCTGAAATCCGTTTAGCATGACCTTCAATACACGCAGGGCATCCAACAAACGGACCGTAGAAGATACCTGATGTTCCGCAGGGGTTCGCCAGTGCGATAATGAAGCCGCGATCTCCGCGCCAAACAGGATGGTCAACCAGGACATATAGATCCATATCAGGAAGATCGGCACACTGGCAAACGCCCCATACACCAGCTTGTAGGTATTGAAATGGCTGATGTAATAGCCAAAAATCCTGCTCATGGTCTCGAACAACACGGCCGCCGCCAATGCGCCAATCAACGCATGGCTGCGCGGTACGTAGCGGTTAGGCACGAGCCGGAACAACAGCGCAAATGCCGACGTAGTGAGCAACACCGGTAATATTCTCAGTGCTCCGATACCGAATATCGGAATATTTTTGGCGTAGCCCATTGATAGGCCGATCAACCAAGACGTCAAAGACAGACTCGCCCCAACCAGCAGTGGCGCAAGGGTAAGCACAGCCCAATAGACCACCAGACGCTTGACCAGCGGGCGGGGTCGCGCCACCCGCCATATGACGTTGAATGCACGGTCTATGGTCAACATCATCAACATGGCCGTCAGTGCCAGAGAACCTATCCCGACCGTGGTGAGGCGGGTGGCACTTTCAGTAAATTGTTGTATATACCGTGTGATCACCGCACCGGCGGTATCCGGCATCAGATTGTTCAACAGATAGGTTTTGATGTGGATCGAAAAATCCTCGAATACCGGAAAGGCAGAGAACATCGCCAGGGCTATGGTCATCAACGGCACCAGCGACAACAGAGTGGTAAATGTCAAACTCGCGGCGGCTTGGGTACACCGGTCATGGGAAAATCGTGCGGCAATGAAATTGATAAAGGCACGAATATCTTTAAAATCTTTTAGCATAGCCTGACAGTTTCTCTATAATTGGTTCATGGTAGCAAACAATGAAATCCTGATACTCTTTTACAGCCAGCATGGTGCGACCCGACAAATGGCGCAACTGATTGCGCGCGGTGTGGAACAAGTCGACGGTGCGCGCGCCAGGTTGCGCACTGTACCTAAAATCTCTGAAGTTTGCGAAGCGACGGAACCTGGTATCCCGGACAGTGGAGCACCCTACGTCGAATCACGCGATCTGGAAGAATGTATCGGCTTGGCACTGGGTAGTCCGACGCGCTTCGGAAACATGGCCTCCGCAATGAAATATTTCTGGGATGGTACCGGCGGATTATGGATGAAACATGCACTGGTCGGCAAACCGGCCGCACTGTTTACCTCCACCGGCACCATGCACGGCGGCCAGGAAAGCACTTTACTTTCGATGATGTTGCCGCTGCTGCACCACGGCATGATCATTATCGGCCTGCCCTATTCCGAACCTGAGCTCTCATCCACACAAAGCGGCGGCACACCTTATGGTGCCAGTCATGTAGCCGGACTTGCCAACGACTTGCCTGTCTCGGAAGCCGAAAAAAGGCTATGCATGGCATTGGGACGGCGCCTGGCGGAAACCGCTTTAAAACTGGCCGCATGATCGTCCAGGAAGCGCGCCGGATGTTGCGTGCCCATCGCTACGGCGCACTGTGTACCCTGTCGAAAAAATTTGATGGCTACCCGTTCGGTTCGGTCACGCCGTATCTGGTGGATCAGGATGGCAGCCTGCTCATCCTGATCAGCAGTCTCGCCGAACATACCAAAAATATCCGGCTCGACCAACGTGTAAGCCTGATTACCCACGACCAGCGCGACCCGCATATCCAGTCCCAGGGACGTGTGACCGTCGTTGGCAATGCCCATCCGGAACCGAATCGGGAACAGACCGGACAGCGTTATCTGCGATATTTCCCCGGGGCACTGACATACCTGGCTCTGCAAGATTTCTCTTTTCACCGAATCCGCCCCATTGCCGTGCGCTACATCGGTGGCTTCGCAAAGATTCATTGGGTCGACATGGCAGATTACCCAGTCAAACAAGCCGGACTTTTTGCGCGGCAGGAAGAGGCACTACTAGCGAAAATCAACACCCAGCAGCATGATGTGTTGCAACAACTAATCCAACAGCAGCATGGGATAGACGCATCGTATGCAGAAGCGATCGGACTAGATTGCGATGGGATTGATGTGCGCTGTGGAGAGCGAATCTGGCGGCTGGACTTTCATGAAGCAATAACAGCGCCCTCAATGGATGTATTGGCCTCATTAAAAATGGGCAGATTAGGCCAAAGTTCGGCCTTATCTGCCCATTTTTAGTTGTCTTTCGTTAGAAGCGAAAACCCAGTTTGGCGCTATACGATGACGCCGAACCCGTCTTGTCATATTCCAGGGCGACGTTCATTAGCCCAAAATTGAGATTACCGCCCACAAAGACCTTGCCCTGCTGAAAAGTTTCTTTGGTCAGCCCGGATGCAGCGTCGGGAGTGCTGTCAACCCAAACACGTCCAATCCCGGCATATGGTGTGAATATGGCGAAGCCCTTGGAAACAGACACATCGATGCTTTTGGTACTCAGTGCAAGTTGGTTCACCCCGGTCATTTTTGTCAACGCGCCGCGAATGCCGACTGCGGGAAGTGCCACGCCGCCTTCAAGTATGGCATAGCGAATTTCGCCACCATAGAACTTGATATTGGTGGTTGGTACTGAGGAGTAAAAGGCGCCGACATCGAAGTTAAGCGGCAGGCCTTTGTAAACATGCAACTTGGGAACGATCAGGTTATTTGTTGTTCCGCCAGTGGCTAATTCCAGATTTCTCATTTTGGTCGAAGTGACTTCCAAACCGATATCAAAACCGGTGATGCCCAATGGAGCCGCCGGCGTGACGGGTTTGTAGCTTAGCGCTGAACCCAGGTCTTCCGAGAAGGTTTTAAAATCAGCCTGTGCAGTGCCTCCCGTAAAATAGTTCAAGTTGATGTTGTTCGCTGCCCAGACGGGTTGCGCAAAACAACCCAGAACGCATAGCAATGTTAAACTTTTTTTCATGATGTGAACCTTTCTTATATATGTAGGGTAATTCTCATTGCGCCTTCACCAGCATAGCGCAGTTGCCATTTCCGTGTCCACAAATAGCCGGGAGGGGTTAAATCGAGCAAATTTCCTCATGCGAAATAATCTAATGCAAAATAAAAGGGTTGGCAATTTACGCCAACCCCTTGAAATGCCATGGTCAATCTATCCAAAAGCCAAAACTACCAAGCTATTGCTATCCAGATAGTGTCAGTTAAGCCTATTTGAACAATAGGATCCACCATGTTGATTATTTTTTATTTTTTCTATCCCATTGTCCATCATCCATGATGATGATGAGTCCGGTAAGCAAAAACATGCAAATAAAAAAGATCGCTACGGCCATTTTACTCTCCTTGATAATTATGCAAATAACCGGGGAACCGGCTTCAATCCACCATTTCGCCCGAGAGCGAAAGTCCTTAAACGATGTGAGCCATCCGATATTGATTCATACTCATGAAATCATGAAAATGACCAAACCCCGAGCAGCTGAATAATTATAAACCATAGTTTAACGCAATGGTAAAATTCGACCTCCTTGCCGAAAATTCATACCTGCGGATGCGCACGCTCCAGTTTGTTATGCAATTTATTCAGTGAATTCAGATAGGCTTTGGCTGATGCCACCACGATATCGGTATCGGCACCCTGGCCGTTCACGATGCGTCCACCTTTGGAAAGACGAACGGTCACTTCGCCCTGCGCATCCGTGCCGCTGGTGATATTGTTCACTGAATACAATTGCAGTTCGGCACCGCTCTTGACGATCTGTTCGATCGCCTTGAAAGTCGCATCCACCGGTCCACCGCCTTGCGCATCTGCCTGTTGTTCCACACCATCAATACTCATCACCACTCGCGCCACCGGCAACACACCCGTTTCGGAGTGAGCGCCCATCGCCACCAGACGATAATATTCGCTGTCCTGCGCAGTTTCATCGCTGACCAATGCCTGCAAGTCCTCGTCGAAAATCTCGTGCTTGCGATCGGCCAATTCCTTGAACCGTTGGAATGCTGCATTGAACATCTCTTCGGAAGGAAACTCGATATTCAGTGCAGCGAAACGCTGCCGTAAAGCGCTACGACCGGAGAGTTTACCCAGGGATAACTTGTTTGCATTCCAGCCCACATCCTCGGCACGCATGATTTCGTAGGTCTCGCGATGCTTGATCACGCCATCCTGGTGTATGCCGGACTCGTGGGCAAACGCGTTCGCACCAACAATGGCCTTGTTGGGCTGTACCGGATAGCCGGTAATGCTGGAAACCAACTTGGAAGTCGGCACGATCTGTGTAGTATCGATACCGGTATCCAAATTGAAAATATCGCGACGGGTTTTTACCGCCATCACGATTTCTTCCAAAGAAGCATTGCCGGCACGTTCGCCAAGACCATTGATGGTGCATTCCACCTGTCGTACACCGTTCATCACGGCAGCCAATGAGTTCGCCACAGCCAAACCCAGATCGTTGTGGCAATGCGTGGACCAGATCACCCTATCGGAATTGGGCACACGTTCGATCAACTGCTTGATGCGCTCTCCCCAGGCTGCGGGAATGGAATAGCCCACCGTATCCGGGACATTGAGTGTCTTGGCTCCGGCCTGTATCACCGCGTCGAACACACGCACCAGAAAATCCATGTCGGAACGCACCGCGTCTTCGGCGGAAAATTCGACATCGTCGGTATATTCGAGCGCCAACTTAACCGCATTCACCGCGCGTTCAACCACCTGGTCAGGTGTCATGCGCAATTTGTGCTGCATATGGATCGAGCTTGTCGCGATGAAGGTATGTATGCGGCCCGACTTGGCCGGCCGAATTGCCTCTCCGGCAAGGCGCACATCATTATCGGTGGCACGCGCCAACGAACAGACCGTTGATCCCTTGATCGTCTGCGCAACCGCTTTTACCGCCTCAAAATCGCCCGGACTGGCCGCTGCAAAGCCCGATTCGATGATATCAACGCCCAGTTTTTCC
Source organism: Burkholderiales bacterium (assembly GCA_038329705.1). Lineage (GTDB taxonomy): Bacteria > Pseudomonadota > Gammaproteobacteria > Burkholderiales > Gallionellaceae > Gallionella. The sequence continues at coordinate 18,951 of JBBQNH010000039.1, forward strand.
AGTTGGCGCGCAATGCGTACCTTCATTTCCCTGGTCATCGCCGCGCCCGGACTCTGCTCGCCATCGCGTAAGGTGGTATCAAAAATTATCAATTTTTCATTCATTTTATTTGGCATGCTGATCTCCATTGCAAAATAGATTAAGCCTGCGGAACCGTAAAGGTTGCCGCGCATGTTTCAAACTTGTGGGGGGGTATGATTAGCGCGCGCAGCGCAGCAGCAGCGCAGCCATCAGACTGAATGTGGAATGGAGTGTTGCGATGTGGGTAGAGAAGTGCATGGCAGGAATATAACCAGTTTTATCGACTCATGCAATAGGCTGGTTTTTCCGGCGTTTGCGCCATACCCACAGCACATATCCGGACAAGGCATAACACAGGAACAATCCAAACAGCACGCCCGGCGGGTAGCTGGAAATGAAGATAAAAAACAATGCGGCCAGAAAGATCGCCACAAACGGCACACTTTTGCGCATATTGAAATCCTTGAAGCTGTAGAACGGCAGATTGCTGACCATGCTCAACCCGGCAAATATCGTCAACGCACATGCATACCAGCGCGCCTCCCCCCCACTGAAATCATAGTCATGCATCACCCAGACAAACCCTGCAATGAGTGCTGCTGCAGCCGGGCTGGGAAGTCCCTGGAAAAAGCGTTTGTCCACCACGTCGACATTGGTGTTGAAACGTGCCAGGCGCAATGCAGTCGCGGCACAATAGATGAAGGCGGCAAACCAGCCCCATTTACCCAAACCCTTCAAAGCCCATTCATAGACCACCAGGGAAGGTGCGACACCAAACGAAACCATATCAGACAGGCTGTCGTATTCCGCACCAAATTCGCTTTGCGTATGAGTCAAACGCGCCACACGACCATCCAGGCCATCCAACACCATAGCGATGAATATAGCCACGGCTGCATACTCGAATCTGTAGTTCATTGCTTGCACAATGGCATAGAAACCGGCGAACAGCGCACCAGTGGTAAACAGGTTGGGCAACAGATAAATCCCGCGTTTGCGCAGATTCATCGGCTTTCTGGAATTGAACTCGTTCATGCGCCTAGCCTACCCTTTTTGCGGCAAGATTGCCAAGATAGTCGTGATCGCCAGAAACGGCCAACCTTCTCGTACGCTGATGGAGTGAGGATTGCTTTTCAACGGTGTGAGAAGGGCAACGGAATTATGTGAGGGAGGAAAGGAATAGGGGAAGCTTCGGGGCCTGAATATACCCTTACGCTTCCCCTTGATCACTTCACTTAGTTCTTGGATTGATCGACCAGCTTGTTCTTGCTGATCCA
>JBBQNH010000040.1:0-19628 GCA_038329705.1 Burkholderiales bacterium
CTCGATCTCGGCATCGGTCATCTCGGTCGCGGCGATGCGGCACGCCATGCCTTCGAGTGCCTCGCGCACCGCGTAGAGATCGGAGAGTGTTTTGCGATCGAGCATCACCACGCGTGCGCCGACGTTGGGGATGCGATTGACAAGACGCATGCCTTCCAGATGACGCAAGGCTTCGCGCAATGGACCGCGCCCCATGCCGAAACTTTCGGCCAGTTCGGCTTCGTTCAGTTTCTGGCCTTGGGCCAGTTCGCCGGTCACGATGCTGTGCGCCAAGCGCTGCGAGGCGATGTCGGCCAGGGTGCCTTGTTCGGGGGTGTAGGGCAACATCGATAAACTCCGATTGTCGACAATATGTGAAAATAGTAGCACATAAATTAAACAAAAGTGCAATTAATTTGATTTATGTCGACAAAGCGGTGTTTTTAGGTGGAATTTTGCCCGGTAATTAAGGTGCGGAAATGGAGATATGTCAGGTGGCAGGTCGCCTGTCACGGTCATTATTGAACCGTTCGGCACTTGCCCGGGATGATCAGCCGATCAGCGAAACGAATTCTTCGAATTTTCCACCGCGGGTCCTGGGCAATTCCTGATTGAAATAACTGAAGCGTAGCGGGAAGGGATGACCAAGCGCATTGTGGATCAAGGTGGTGAGCTGCGCTTGCTGTTCGACCGTTGGCGGTTGTTCGACCACCAGTCTGATTTCGATATCGTCGAGCGCGTGCTGTATGGCCTGATATTGTTTGATCAAGGCGACCTCGCGAAATCGGTATGCACCGAGCAGCGGCCAATGCCGCTCTCCATTGGGAAAGACCACCATGTTGCGCCGCCTGCCCATGATGCGCACCAGGGTCGGCAGGCCGCGCCCACACGGACAAACCGGCCCGACCTCTGCATAGTCGCGTATCTCGTAACGGATCAGGGGCGTGGCGAAGTTGTGCAGATCGGTAATGACGATACGTCCGGTTTCGCCGGTCTTGCAGGGCTGGTTCTCATCATCCAATACCTCGACAAGCAGGTTCTCGCTCTGGACGTGGTACAAGCCGCTGACGGGACATTGCAGAGCGACGATGCCGACTTCCTGCGAACTGTACATGTCCACCACTTCGATTGTGCCGGACTGCAGGCAGCGTTCGCGGGTCTCGGCGGAAAGTGTCTCGCCGATGGTGCGTATCTGGCGCAATTTGGATGGCAGGCCGCCGCGCTTGTCGAATTCATCCAGCAGTGCAGTGAGGTTGGAAGGATAGGTGAGCAGATATGTCGGATCGCGTTTCATCAGCCAGTCGGCTTGTCGCGCGACATCCATCGACAGCGGCTGCGCATAGGAAGGTCCGGTATCGAGCAATAATGAGGCGGGGTGACCCCAGCCGGTTTGCGCGGCAATTTGCGGATCGTCCATCGAGGGTGTCATCGCCTTGATCACCGCGAGCGTGGCGGAAAAATCGCGGTGGTGCCACACATGATCGCGCATCGACAGTGCCAGCCAGAACAATTGGCACGCCCCGGTGCGCAGCACGGAAATCATCTGTCCGGTCGAGCCCGAGGTTTGCACTTCTTGGGCATTGCCGTGCTCGGTGGGCACAGAACGGCACGCAATCTGTGAATTGGATTGCATCAGTTCGGCGCGGGTCAACAGCGGGATTTTTGCAAAAGCAGCCGTAGACCATGCCTGATTCGCATCCAGCCCGGTATTATCGAAGCGGGCGCGAAAGAACGGCGAATGACGCCAGGCATGAGCGGCGAGCATGCTGAACTGGGCGAGTTGATCTTCCTGTAATCTTTTCTGCGGCCACCATTGGCTCTGTTCGAGTTGCTGCAACACTGCAAGCAGATTGGCCGCTGCCTGATTCGGCACGGCAGGCCAGACAACGCCCGGCATCGCGCTGCGCAGATGCCGGAGCACTCCTGTATCGAAAAAAGATTCTTCCATGACGGTTTATCGTTTCTGCAAAATCAGGATCGGACAGCGTTCGGCAAGCTCATAGCGACCGTATATCAGACCGGTTTCCCTGAGTGAAGGCAGAATGATCGCACGCACCTGTTCCAGGGTCGGATAACAGTATCGGGCTGCCGAATTGCGATAGATGTCTATCGTTGCAATGTCCTCCGCGCTCCAGCCGGTCGCCACAGCGAGACGCTCACGGTCGGGAATCAACCGGTCGAAGGTCATAAAGGTTTCAGAGACACTCATGTTGCGGTCTCTTGTTTCGGAAGCGATCGCCATCGACAGTCTCCATTTGAACGCATGGAAGCCTTTCATTTTGCCGTCAAGCGCATCAGCGCAAACCAGCTCGCGACTTTCTCCCGGATCAGGGCTGATGAAGACCCTGAGCAGTATTTTGCCTCCCGGGGAGATGACACGGTCGAGTTGTGCGAAGAATGCCCGGTGTTGCACGGGATGCGACAGCAACACCAGACAACCGTCGCCGATGATGGTGTCATACGATCCGGCGGCAAACGGCAGATCCAGCCAATCGCCCAGAATGGCCGGATTGTTTATGTTCCGGCCGGCCCACAGTGCACCTATCATCGCCGCGCTGTTGTCAACAGCGGTGATATCCGGGGAGAGGTCTGCCAGTTCGGGGGTGACACCCAGCAGCAGGCATTTCCCCGGATCACTGCCCATCGCCCGGCGGAAATTCTCAACATCCTCACTGCACGGGCGTAGCGGCGATCCCAGTCTGTGCCACTGCCTTGCCAATTCCTGCCAGTACTGGTTAGTTGGAGATGTGGTCATCGTTGCGGTGGGGTCAATACAGATCTTTTGCTTCAAAAACCCTGAACAGTTGTTCGACATTTTGTTTGGAGAACGGAACATCATGTCGTTCGATCAGTTCGATACGTATACCGGTTGCCGGGTCTCGTTGCAAAAAGACCTGACGTATCCCGTTGTCGCGGACGACGGGGGTGTCGGTGCTGCCGCCTGCCTTGACTACCCGGTCTATAGCCAGATCCAGATCGGAGACAGCCAGTGCGATGTGGTGCATCCCGGCGCCGAATTCCGCCAGAAATATGGATACCTGCGACGCCGGTGATGTGCCTTGTACCAGCACCACTGTGCTGCAGCCCGATACCAGGGTTGCGTAAAGCATGGCGGAGCGATCGCCGGATATTTCACTGCGTTCCACGAGCGAAAAGCCCAGCGTGGAGGTATACCATGCGATGGCCGCATCGATATCCCGGACGGCGATGGCAACATGGTCGATGCCGAGCACCAGATCCGCAAGTTGTGTTTTCAGGATGTTTTCCATTGTTTATCGATCGTGCACCAGATCGCCCAACTCATCCAGCAACGGGCCGAGGAATTTTTCATAATGCCGCCAGCGTTCCACCGACGAGTTATAGATCGGCTGGCGCACCTGCGTGACGCTGGCGGTGCGGATCGAACGCTTGGTGGTGTGAAAATCCAGACAGGCCGGATCCCAGTTCAGCCCGCAATATTCGATCAGGCGTCGCGCCTGTGCTTCCTGGTCGGCCACGATGTCCTCATACTGCATGTCGAGGAAAGCGCCGGCGGGCAGCACATTGCGCCAGTGGTCCATCAGGCGCGCATAGTGGACATAATACCGTCCCAATTCTGCCAGGTCATAAGTGTGCTCCTGTTTGCGGTTGAACAAGCGGGTGAAGCAGGACAGGCAGGTATCCACCGGGTTGCGGTTGACGTGGATGATCTTCGCATTGGGCAGCATCAGATGGATCAGGCCGACTGCGAGATAGTTCGCCGGCATCTTGTCGGTGATGCGTTTCGCATCCGGCGCGCGATGTTTCAGTCCTGCCACATACTCTGCGCCCCAGGCGGTGAGTGTCTTTTGGTCGAGTGTGCGCAGATTGTCGGGGAAGGCGAACGGTGTGGCACCGGTAAGGTTGCGTTCAGTGATACTCAGCAGGTCGTGAAGTTCACCCGCGCCATACACATCCGGATGGCTGGCGATGATCTGCTCGGTGAGTGTGGTGCCCGAGCGCGGCATGCCCAGCACGAACACCGGAACTTCAGAAGGATAGCCCGCGCCGCGCAAGCGGTCTATCGTATCTTTGTTGAAAATCCCCATCACACCCGCGAATTGCCGCGCCGAATTTTCGGGGTCGTGGGATAGTTTCGTGCGCTTGATCCTGCAGCCTGCAAGAAAATGCGGGAATGCCTGGTCGTAATTTTTTGTGTCGTCGTAACACTTTCCCAGCGCGAAATGCAGCGACATCTGTTTGTTTTCGGAAAAATCGGCAGACTGTTTTTCTTCCTCAAGCAACGCAGCAAAATTTGCATCGTCCTGCTTGACCTTGTTCAACTGGGCAAGATGTATACGTGCTGCCAGGTTGTCCGGCTTTAGCTCGAGTGAGAGCAGGAACAATTCTTCCGCCCTGTCCATCTGTCCGATCTCCATGCGCAGATGCCCGAGACCGAGCAGTGCTTCGTCGCATTCCGGGTCGAGTGCCAATGCCTGTTCATATTCCTTTTCGGCGGCTTCCGGCCGGGTGAGCTCGGCAAGGATGTTGCCCAGCACCGTGTGCGCCTTCGGGTTGTTCGCGTCGATCTGAATGGCGCGTGATGCGGCTTGTTCGGCGGCGGGCAGGTTTTCCAGCGCCTGTAACGTGTTGGCCAGCCCCATCTGTGCTTCGATATAGACCGGGCGCAGTGCCAATGCGCGCTGGAAATTTGCCAGCGCGGTCTCATTCTCTTCCAGCGCCAGATGAACACCACCCATGTTGCAGATCGCCTCGGCGTAGTTCGGGTTGATGCGCAGGGCTTTGTTCAGCGCCTCGGTCGCTTCCGCATTGCGGTCTTCTTCCAGCAGCAGCGCACCATAATTGTTCAGCGGTTCCAGGTAATTCGGATCGGCGGCGATCGCCTTGCTATACCAGGCCAGTGCTTCGTCATTGCGCTTGCGTTCGCGCTGGATGCTGCCCATGTTGTTCAGCGCGGGCGCGAAGTCCGGTGCGATCGCCAACGCGCGTTGCTGGCTGATTTCAGCGCGGTCATGATCCTTGCGGTCGAAATACGCGATGCCCAGATTGCTGTGTGCAGCCGCCATCTGCGGTTCCAGCGCAACCGCGCGCTCACCGTGGGAGATCGCTTCGTCGAGTCGTTTCAGTTGGCGCAATATCTCGCCCAGGTTGGCATGGAACAGCGCAGGAACTAATGGAGCATCGCGAAGCGGCGATTGCCCCCTCTCCCTCCGGGGGAGGGTTGGGGTGGGGGAGACCGCAATGGCTTTCTCGATCAGTTCGGCAGCCAACGCCTGTTTGCCGACCTGATGTGCGATCACGCCGAGCAGGTGCAGCGCGAAGGCATGATGGGGTTGTTGCTGCAAGATCTGTTGCAGCAGGTGTTCAGCTTCCTGCAGACGACCCTGCGACTGGAGCTGTGTTGCCAACGTCATTGCTTGTTCGATGGACAACTGCTGTCCCTGCGACTGCGCAGGTGGCACAAAACTGAACTGGTTATGTCGGGGTGTGTTTGGCATGGCGTCAGGTATTGTTTAGCATCCTGAAAAAGTGATTCCTATCCTATGCTGCCAGTTTATGCCGAACATGCCAAATTTATGCCGCAGTTCATTGGCAAGCCAGTCGGTAAGGCAAAAGTAATTGCAGCGATCACCTATTGTATTTTTTTGTGAATAGGCACAATATTGTGCCAGCGTGAATAAGCTATATCTGATGTTTGGCGAAGGGGGTAAGCGTCATGAATAAGAAACTCGCTAACAGGCAGCATTTTCAGCATCGCCTCAAGCCGGCGTATGTTGCCGTGTTGCTGGCATTTGCGGTGCAAACGGCCCAGGCTAACCCGACAGGCGGAACGGTAGCGAACGGTAGCGCCAGCTTTGCCACTTCGGGCAGCACTCTCACTGTCACCAACACACCCGGCACCATCATCAACTGGCAAGGCTTTTCGATCGGCTCGAACGAGATCACCAAATTCGCCCAGCAAAGCGCCTCGTCCACCGTACTCAACCGCGTGGTCGGCAACGACCCGTCGAATATTCTTGGCAAACTCAGTTCCAACGGGCGCGTGTTCCTGGTCAATCCGAACGGCATCCTGTTCGGTGCCAGCGCGATCGTCGATGTCGCCGGACTGGTCGCTTCCACGCTCAATCTCAGCGATGCCGATTTTATTGCCGGCAACAACCACTTCACTGCGGTGCCCGGTGCGGCCAACATCAGCAACGCGGGTAGCATAACCGCACAAGACAACGGGCAGATCTACCTGATCGCCCCCAACGTCGAGAACAGCGGCGTGATCACCGCGCCGAATGGCGAGATTTTATTGGCTGCCGGTGCCAGCGTGGATCTGGTCAACTCCAACGATCCCAACTTACGGGTCAATATCACCGCGCCGGCGGGCGATGCCACCAACGTCGGCAAACTCATCGCCTCGTCCGGCAGCCTCGGCTTGTTTGGATCGGTAGTGCGCAACAGCGGTGCAGTCAGCGCGGACAGCGCGACGATGCAGGGCGGCAAGATCGTGTTCAAGGCCAGTCAGCGCGTCGATGCAGGCGGTGTGATCAGTGCGCAAGGTGCAGGCGGCGGAACGATCAACATGCTGGCGGACAAGCAGAGTGGTACGGTCAATGTCACCGGCACGTTGGATGCTTCTGCGCCGGTTAGCGGCAACGGAGGGTTCATTGAAACCTCGGCGGCGAACGTGCAAATTGCGGATAGCGCGCATATCACGACAGCCGCAACGAACGGCAATAGCGGCAACTGGCTGATCGATCCAGTGGACTTCACAATTGCGGCGAGTGGCGGCAATATCACCGGTTCATTACTCAGCAGTATGTTGACCACCAGCAGCGTAACGATACAAACTGCGACCGGCAGCAATACGTCAACCAATCTTTATGGCACTACTGGAACGAACGGAGATATCTTCGTCAATGATGTAGTGGCTTGGCACGTCAATACGCTCACCCTCAATGCATCGCGCAACATCTACATCAACGATGTTTTAAATGCTAACTTGGTAGGTGCAGGGCCATCCTTGGCCGGCCTTGAATTGTTTTATGGCCAGGGCGCAGTGGCAGCAGGCAATACAGCCAACTATGTGCTTGGACCTCTCGGGAGGGTCGACCTTTCTTCCCTGGGCAGCTTCAAAACACAATTGGGTTCGGATGGCACCACTATCACCTACACCATCATCGACAGTCTGGGCAATGAGGGCAGCCTTACCGGCACTGATTTGCAGGGTATGAACTTTGATCCAACGGGCAACTACGTGCTGGGCGCGGACATAAATGCCTCTGCGACTAGCGGCTGGACTGGCGGAGGTTTTGCGCCGGTGGGTATCTATACCTTTTCTCCGAACCCATACGTTTATACCCCTTACACTGGTCAGTTCGACGGACTTGGCCACACCATCAGCAATCTGTATATCAACCGGCCGACGGAAAATTATGTCGGCTTGTTCGGATACACCTCTGGCGCGAACTTCAGGAATGTCGCGCTGACGGGTGTCAACATAACCGGCATGAGCAGTGTCGGCGGGCTGGTCGGGGTTGCCTATGGCGCTATCAGCAACAGCAGCGTAAGCGGCACCGTGACAGGCACTTCCAATGTTGGCGGACTGGAAGGCTCCGGTAGCAGTACGATCAGCGACAGTTTTGCCTCGGGCATAGTGGCAGGCACATCCTATGTTGGCGGTCTGTCAGGTGGCGGTGACGGGACGATCAGCAACAGCTACGTCAGCAGCAGTGCTCTGACCGGCACTTCCTATGTCGGCGGCTTGGTGGGCAGCAACAACGGTGCCTTGTTAAAGAATTCCCATTATGACATCGCCAATGTCACCATCAACGGTTCGAGTCAGATAACGCTGGGCGCGCTCTATACCGTGCAGTACCAGGACTGGTTCAACAGTGGCCTGTCGTTGAACATTGCAAACTACAGTGCTTCGCTGATTCCGGCAGGCGTCAATAGTTTCTCCATCAACAGCCCGCTGGGTTTGCGTGACATGCTCGGTTTTGCCGACAATGCGGCTTATACGTTCAGCTTGGCAGCCAATATCGATCTTGCTAATGATCCCGGCCTGTACATTCCCTATCTGGCTGCTGATTTCAACGGCAAGAATTTTACGATCTCCACCCTGAGTGTGACCTTGGCTAACGACAATCTTGGTTTGTTCGGCCATATCGCTTCCGGCAGCACAGTGAGCAATGTGCAGTTGTCGAATGCGGCTGTGACAGGCCGTTCAAATATCGGCGTACTGGCAGGTTTGAGCGATGGAACTATCAACACCAGTAGCAGTACAACCGGCAACGTAGCTGGTAATTCCAAAGTCGGCGGTTTAGTGGGTCAAAACAACGGCATGATCACTCAGAGCCATGTCAGTGGTAGTACGGTCACAGGCTCATCCAACAATGTTGGCGGTCTGGCGGGATATAACTATGGCACGATCAGCGGCAGCTATGCCAGTGGTGGCAGTGTGACAGGCAGCCAGCAAGTGGGTGGGTTGGTGGGGTATAACCGGGACGGTTCTGGCTCTTCTAGTGGCGTCAGGACAGGTGGGATCATCAGTACCAGCTATGTGAGTGGCGGTACGGTCAGTTCTTCCGGCAATGACGTCGGCGGTCTGGTGGGTTATAACTATTACGGAACGGTCAGCAATAGCCACGTTGATACCGGCACGATGGTAAACGGTTTTGATTACGTTGGCGGATTGGCTGGATATGATAGCGGCGAAGGGTTCATTCATGGCAACACCGTCACTGGCACCACGGTCAGTGGCAATAGCAATGTGGGTGGCTTGATCGGGTATGTAGGTAAATCCGGCTATTCCACCGGCTATACCGACAACAATCATGTCGTCAACAGTATCGTTAATGGCGGGACCGGGAGTAGTGGTCTATACGTTGGTGGTCTGATAGGCTGGAATGGCGGTATCGTCAGCAACAGTTACGCCAGTGGCGGCACGGTTGCAGGCTACGCGAATGTCGGCGGACTGGCTGGGTATAACAGTATTTTAAGCACGAATTCCAATTCAAATAATGTCACAGTCTATGGCGGGAAAATCAGCAATAGCTATGTCAGCAGTGGCAGCGTGACAGGCTCGATAGACGTCGGCGGACTGGTAGGTAATAACGCGGGAACGATCAGCGCCAGCCACGTCAGCGGCGGTAGCGTGATAGGCTCCTCAGACGTCGGCGGACTGTCCGGCTATAACATTGGCGCTATTGACAAGAGTTATGTCACGGCCGGAAACGTGACGGGTGTTTTGAATGCCGGCGGGCTGGTGGGACTTAACGGGGTCAGCGCAAGCGGCAGTTCCAATATTAGCGCTGCCGGCACCATCAGTAACAGTTATGTCAACAATGGTACGGTGGTGTCAGGCGGCAATAACGTTGGCGGTCTAGTGGGCAAGAATGATGGCACCAGTACTGCTGGAGGTGTTGGTGCCTCCATTACCGGAAGTTACGTCAGCGGTGGTACGGTCAGCGCATCCAGCAGCAATGTCGGCGGTCTGGTTGGGGACAATGCCGGATCGATCAGCGGCAACTATGCCAACGGTGGTAGCGTGATCACTAGCATTAGCAGCGGTAATGCAAATGCAGGCGGACTGGTGGGCAACAACAGCGGCTTGATCACCGCCGGCTATGCCAGCAACGGCAGCGTAGGCGGTAGTGCATCCTTGTTGCGCGTCATGGGTGGGCTGGTGGGCAACAACAGCGGCAGCATCAGCCAGAGTTTTGTCAGTAAAGGCACGGTGAGCGGCTATAGTTCGATTGGCGGACTGGCGGGCAGAAACAGTGGCACCATCAGTAACACCTATGCCAGTGGTGGAACGGTGAGCGGCAGTAGTGATGTTGGCGGACTGGTTGGCTATAACACCGGCAGCATCAGCACCAGCTACGCCAGCGTCAGCATGGGTTCTGTGGGTAGTTACTTCGGCGGGCTTGCTGGCTATAACGACTCTTATGGCGGCGCGGTGGCCAGTAATAATTTCTGGAATACGACAGTTGCTACGGGAGTTTCGTACGGTATTGGCAATGATGGCTTTGCAGCGCCCTCCAACATCGGAGCTATCGGCATGACCGATGCCAATATGAAGACCATGGCGAATTTTAACTCGGCAACGGTTGCCAACGGCAATGTCAATCCGGGTTGGGACATTTCCAGCAACCTGAGTTCAGGATCGGTCTGGTACATCGCCGATGGCGTGACCATGCCGCTGCTCTCATTTGCCGTTTCACCAACGACGAATGTGACTCCAAATGTGATTGACGAAATAGTCGATATCGTCGATCAGCGCGAGAAGCCGAAACTGGAGGAGCTGCTGGTGTTAGAAGATACACTGACAGACGATAGCGGCAACCCGCTGCCGATGTGCAACTAATCATTACTTGACGGCTGGATACACTATGAAACATAAACTGTTCTTCATATCGCTGTTGGGGATATTTTCAACCGCACCTGCTTTTGCGCTGGCGGCAACGGATGCAAAGCCGGACGCATCACCGGTTGCGGATTCAGGGATGCTGCGATTTACCATCGAAAGCTACGTTGCGGAAGGCGCGACGCTGTTGAACAAAGCCGAGATCGATGCCGTGGTCGCGCCCTATGTCGGCAAGGACAAGGATTTTTCCGATGTGGAGCGCGCACTGGAAGCGCTGGAAGCTGCTTACGCCAAGCGCGGCTATACGGCAGTGCGCGTGTTGTTGCCGGAACAGGAACTGGATAAGGGTACGGTGCATTTTCGCGTGGTGGAAAGCCGTTTCGGCAAGGTTTCGGTAAAGAACAATCTTTTTGTCAGCGAGGCCAACGCGCTGAACGCTTTGCCCTCGGTGCGCGCGAGTGCAGTGCCGCGCAACAAACAGATATCGCGCGAGTTGAAGCTCGCCAATGAAAATCCGGCGCGCCAGATGAACGTGGTGCTGAAGGCCGGTGAAACGGATGATGTGCTGGACGCCAGTGTGGTCGTCACCGACAGCAAGCCATCCAGTTGGGGTATTTTGCTCGATAACACCGGGTCGCCCGAGACCGGCCGTGCCCGGCTGGGTTTTTCCTATAGTCATGCCAACGTGTTCAATGCGGATCATGTTGCGGGTATCCAATATGTGACATCGCCGCAATATCCCGAACGTGTGAAAGTGTTGGGCGGCAGTTACAAGATACCGTTCTACCGGCACAGCAGTAGCCTGGAATTCTTCGGTGGTTATTCAAACGTGAATGCGATCGTGGGCGGCCTCACCAATTTTCAGGGCGGTGGGAAATTGTTGAGCACCCGTTATAACCTGATGCTGGATCGTATCGGCATGTTCGACCCGCGCTTGTCGTTTGGTCTGGACTGGCGGGATTTTCGGCAGATCGAACAGATCAATCCGCCGGTGACCGTGTTGTATAACGAGATCGTGGTGCTGCCGGTCAGCATCAGCTATGCGGCACAAGGCAAGTTCGCCAGGAGCGAGATCGGCTTGAATGCATCGTTGTCCGCCAATCTGCCCAACATGGGCAAAGGCAAAGATGCCGATTTTGCCGCGTATGACCCCAGTGCAACGCTGATGCCGGATCCCCGCTATCGCGTGGTGCGCTATGGCGCAAGCTACTCGCGCCAGGTCGTTGGCGACTGGCAATTCCGCTCCGTATTGAATGGGCAGTGGAGCAACAATGTGCTGGTGCTGGGTGAGCAGATCCGCCTGGGCGGTGCAGATGCGGTGCGCGGTTTCTCGGAGGGCAGCGAAGGCGGAGACAAAGGCGCACGGCTGAATCTGGAAGGCTATACGCCCGATTTCGGCAGCAGCGATTTCAAAATACGCGGCTTGGTGTTCTATGATGCCGGGCAGGCATCCAGTAATACAAGCTCTGCAAAGACCACGATCTCGGGTGCGGGAATCGGGTTGCGCGCTTTTTACAGGGAACGCGCTTCGATGCGCTTCGATGTGGCGAAGATCATGAAAGCCGGTAATGACCCGACACAACTGTCAGGTGATAATCGTATCCATTTCAGCTTGAATGCAACCTTTTAGTGTTTCCTAGATTGACGAGGTACAAGATGAGATCCGCTACTTTATTATTTTCAGTGCTGTTGGCGTTCATGTCGACAATGTCTCTGGCGGCTGTTAATCAACCAGCCGCGGAAGCGGCCGGCAGGATAGGGAACATGAGCGGCACGCTGGTGGTGCAGCGCGTCGATGGCACGGTAAAAGTGGTAGGTCCCAAGACTGAGGTTTTTGCCGGCGACATGCTCATTACCGCCAGGGACAGCTATGCCCAGGTGGAAATGAACGACGGCTCGAAAATGACGATACGGCCCAATTCCAATGTGCGCATCGAAGCCTTCCAGTTCCGCAAGGAAGCACCCAAGGAAGACAATATCTTTATTCGTTTGCTCAGGGGCGGATTCCGCACCGTTACCGGGCTGATCGGCAAGCGCGGCAACCCCGATGCTTACAAACTGCGTGCGGCGACAGCCACTATCGGTATCCGCGGTACGGATTTCACAGCCCTCCTGTGCGCTATTAAAAACTGCCAGGAGGATGAAAAATCGGCAAAACCGGCAGCAAAACCCAGTGACAATGCCGCAAAATCGCCGGTGGTGGGACGGGTGATGCTGACCAAGGGTGAGCTTTCAGCGAAGCCGGAGAGCGGAGCGGATCGCAATCTCCAGGTGGGCGCCCCGGTCTATGAGGGAGACACGCTGGTCACCGGCGAGAAGTCCTATGCGGTTGTGGCGTTTCGCGACGAGGGTCGTGTGAGTTTGCAGGCAAGCACGCAGTTCCGTGTTGAAAAATTCAAGTACGACAAGGCCAAGTCCGAAGAGAGTGCCATATTGCGATTGCTCAAGGGCGGTGTGCGCGTGGTCACCGGCTGGGTTGGACGCGCGAAGCACGACAATTACAAGTTCAATGTCGCCACTGCCACAATCGGTATCCGCGGCACCGGGTTCGATGCGTGGTGCAACGGGGCTTGTGCGAGTGGCGGTAGCAATCCCGGTGCGACGCAGGGCGATCCGCTGGATGGCGCGGGGGTTTATGTATGGGCGGGTGAAGTGGTCATGGTGTCTCCGGGCGGTTCGTTTGTCGTGGCATTGCAACAAGCCGCCATGCTCGCCCGCGATTCGGGAAAGCCGGTACGCATCATCGCTATCCCGCCGGCGGTCACCGATAACGACACGCCGCGCCCGGACAGCATCCCGCTGGATATGGAGAAACTGTTCGGTACCGGGGCGGATGCCGGTGATCCCGGACTATATGTGACGGTGCACGAAGGCCATGTGATCATGAGCGTGGGCGATAAAACACTGGAACTGTACCGTGGTGAAACCGGGTTCACCGATGGCACGCTTCTCGATTTACTTTCGAATACGCCGGGATTCATGGGTGATAGTCTGGATATCATCATGACGGACAAGAATGGCAACAGCTGCAGAATAGGGGCATAAAGCCACCTGCAAGTTGAATGAAAAAAGGCAACCGCCATTCGCGGTTGCTTTTTTTTCTGCTTAGCCCGGGTTGGTTTTGCTGCGTGCCCAGCGCACGATACCGCCGGTGTCCATCGCGCCGGCTTGGCGCGCGATCTCACGCCCGCCGGAGAACAGTGCGAGCGTGGGGATGCTGCGGATGTTGTAGCGTGCCCCGAGTTCCCGGGCTTCCTCGGTGTTCAGTTTTGCCAGACGCATCTGTGGTTCGAGTTGAGCAGCAGCCTGCACGAAGGCGGGTGCCATCATGCGGCACGGACCGCACCACGGCGCCCAGAAATCCACCAGCACGGGGATCTCGTTGCGGCTGATGTGTTTGCCGAAATTGTTCGCATTCAATTCCACGGGATGTGCGTCGAACAGGTTTTGCTTGCACTTGCCACAGGTGGGTTGCGCGACCAGTTTGTCGGATGGCACGCGGTTGACAGCTTCGCAATGCGGGCAGACGATGTTTAGCGGGTTTGACATATTATTCACCGGGAATTGACTTGATTGTCAGGTGAGGGCATGTAAGCCGATTTCAACTCCCCGCAAGCGTCTTGACCGGACTGGGTGCGGTGATCAGGTGAGCCAACGCCTCGCCGTCATGGAACATCCACAGACTACCGGATTGCATGACCACCCACGCTTCGTTGTCGGTGAGCGGTTCGGTGGCGATGATCGCCACGCGGTCATCGGGCGTGGTCTCCCGGCTGAAATCCACTTTGACGTCTTCGTCTTTCAGGTGTGCCACATTGAACGGCGCGTGCCTGATGATGTAACTCAATTCGGTAGAGGAGTGCGCGAACAAACAACTTCCGTTGGACAGCAGATAATTGAAGATACCGGTGCCGGCCAGCGGCAGGGTCAATTCATGCAGCACGGCGAACAATTCATCCCGCGACGGCGGTGCATCACCGAAACGCTCGCGCAGGCTTTGCAGCAGCCAGCAGAAGATCAGTTCACTGTCGGTATTGCCGACCGGCATGAAGCTGCCGTTCAACTCGGGTTGAAACTGCGGCAGGTTGCCGTTGTGTGCGAACACCCAGTAGCGCCCCCACAACTCGCGCATGAACGGATGAGTATTCTCCAGTGTGACCACACCCTGTGTGGCTTTGCGGATATGCGCGATGACGTTGAGCGACTTGATCGGATAGTTGCGCACCAGCTCCGCAACGGAAGAATTTACCGAGGGCTGCGGGTCGAGGAACAGGCGCACGCCCTTGCCCTCGAAGAAGGCGATGCCCCAGCCGTCGGCATGCACGTCGGTACCGCCGCCGCGCTGCTGGAATCCGGTAAAGGAAAAACAGATGTCGGTTGGGGTGTTGCAGTTCATTCCCAATAATTGGCACATGGTGTTCTCCGTTCACCCCTCTCCGGGCCTTCGGCCACCCTCTCCCTCTTTCGGGAGAGGTATTGTTGATTCAGACAAAACGCATCGACAGGTCGATCGTTTCCACGTCTTTGGTCAGGCTGCCGATCGAGATCCGGTCAACTCCGGTCAGCGCGACATCGCGCAGACTTTCCAGGGTGATGCCGCCGGAGGCTTCCAGTTCGGCGCGTTTGCCGGTGTGTTTCACCGCAGTACGAAGTTTATCCAGATCGAAGTTGTCGAGCAGGATCAATTTGGCGCCCGCATCCAAAGCTTCATCGAGTTGCGCAAGTGTCTCGACTTCGATCTGCACGCTGACACCCGATTTGGAAAGACTGAACGCTTTTTCCAATACAGGCTTGATGCCGCCTGCCGCCGCGATGTGGTTCTCCTTGATCAGGATGCCGTCGTACAAACCGACACGCTGGTTATATCCACCACCCATCCGCACCGCATATTTTTGTGCCTGTCGCAAACCGGGCAGGGTCTTGCGTGTATCCATGATTTTGACGTTGATGCCGGTTACGGCTTCGACATATTGCCGGGTTCGTGTGGCCGTGCCCGAAAGGGTTTGCAGGAAGTTCAGCGCGCAACGTTCGGCGCTGAGCAGCGCGCGCGTGTGACCCTTCACTTCACAAAGCGTCTGCCCCGGTAATATCCGGTCGCCGTCCTTGGCCAGCCAGTTGATTTTGCAGCTTGTGTCCAGGATGCGAAAGCATTCGTCGAACCACGCTGTGCCGCATAACACACCCTGTTGCCGCGTGATGATCTGCGCTGAAGAAGTTAGTTCAGCGGATAATAATTGTGCGCTCAAATCACCGGTCTGTATGTCTTCGTCGAACGAATTGATGACGTTGCGATGGATATACGCGGCCTGCTCGGTTTCAATCATGGTGGCTATCTCATTGACCGTTTTGTAAGAGATGCAGATTACCCCAAGTGCACAAGGATTGGGAAGTTTGAGGCAGCACTGCGCGGGATCATGTCAATATCGCCCGAAACAAGCCGACAAAAAAGCCGGATCGTTTTGACCCGGCTGCAGCGCAAAAATTAGAACTTGAACCTTGAACCTTGAACCTTGAACCTTGAACCTTGAACCTTGAACCTTGAACCTTGAACCTTGAACCTTGAACCTTGAACCTTGAACCTTAAAACCCGTAATAGACTTGCCCGCCAACCGTGTTGTTCGGCGTACCGTTGGAAATTCCCCTGAGCATATAACCGCGCGCCTTGAAGTTCTTGTCGAGCTTGTAATTTACAAAAGCGCTGAATTCCTGGAGCGTCGTTCCCGTTGCAGAAGGATCCTGGGATAAGCTCATGTCAATACCCGTGCTGGTTTGCTCGGTGAGCTTGTAGACGCCGCCAAATGACCCGTAAAGCAGCGGGTTGAGGGTCAGCCCGGTCTGGCTGCCCATGAAGCGGGAACCAAGTGAACCCTTCGCGGTGAATTTGTCCAGGCTTTGATAAACGTCCATTTGCGCAGCGTAATCGTTCTGATTCAAGGCGAAGGTATTGTGTGTGTCAGCGATATTGACTTTGACCTTGCCGGTCACGTCGATCTCCGGTGCAGTTGCGTCGCCCGGATAGAGGTTGTAACTGGCAGCGGCTTCGGTTTCACCCGGTTGGTTGCCGGCAGCACCGGAGTGCCTTGAACCGGAAGCCGGGTTTCCCGCGGCGGAAAGGCCGATCGGGGGAGTCAGTTTGAACATCCAGGGGCCGGTTGCATATTGTTTGGTGCCGTTGTCGAATCTTGTCGACAGGCTGGACTGGTTTTCGTCGGCCCATGCCGATGGGGCGGAAAAGGCCATCGAGGTGCCCAGTGTGGCTACGAGCAAGGTTGCTAAGATTTTGTTGTTCATGATGCGTGCTCCTGACTTGCTGCCGGATGACCAAACCAAACGTGGTGCGAGTCATACTTTGGAAATGTATGCTTTCAAGCGATCTGAAAATGCTACAGCTCCGAGATGCTCGACTCCAAAAAGTTCAACTTCAGGTCAAACGGACAAGGGAAATATCCTGTTTATCCGCGAGAATTGTACGATAACGGTCTATTATTTTCTTGGGCTGATGCGTGCCGAGTTTGCAAATGACTCTTGAAATACGCTGTAAGCTCCTCCATAACAAAGAAAATACTATTTCAGGAGTACGTCATGCGTTTCGACAAATTTACAACAAAGTTTCAGCAAGCCTTGTCCGATGCCCAGAGTCTGGCGGTCGGCAGCGACAACCAGTTCATTGAGCCCCAGCATCTGTTGCTGGCTCTGCTTAACGACGCTGACAGCGGCGCAGCTTCGTTGTTGTCGCGTGCCGGCGGCAATGTCACGCCGCTGAAGGCCGCGTTGAAGGACGCGGTCGAGCGTCTGGCCAAGGTCGAGGGCCACGGCGGCGAAGTGACGGTCGGACGTGACCTGTCGAATCTGTTGAATCTGACCGACAAGGCCGCACAGAAGCGCGGAGATGAGTACATCGCCTCGGAGATGTTCCTTCTGGCGGCCTGCGATGACAAGGGTGAGACCGGACGGTTGCTCAAGCAGCATGGCGTGGCAAAAGCGCCGCTGGAGCAGGCCATCAACGCGGTACGCGGCGGTGAGTCGGTCGGTTCGCAGGAATCCGAGGGTCAGCGCGAAGCCCTGAAGAAATACACCATAGACCTGACCGAGCGCGCCCGCCAGGGCAAGCTTGATCCGGTGATCGGCCGCGATGACGAGATCCGCCGCGCGATCCAGGTATTGCAGCGCCGTACCAAGAACAATCCGGTGCTGATCGGCGAGCCCGGCGTGGGCAAGACCGCCATCGTTGAAGGCCTGGCACAACGCATCGTCAATGGCGAAGTGCCCGAGTCGCTGAAGAACAAGAAGGTATTGAGCCTGGACATGGCGATGTTGATCGCCGGTGCCAAATATCGCGGCGAATTCGAGGAGCGCCTGAAAGCCGTGCTGAAAGAGTTGGCGCAGGACGAAGGCCAGACCATCGTGTTCATCGACGAACTGCATACCATGGTGGGCGCGGGCAAAGCCGAGGGTGCGATGGACGCGGGCAATATGTTGAAACCGGCGCTGGCGCGCGGCGAGCTGCATTGCGTCGGCGCGACCACGCTGGATGAATACCGCAAATACGTCGAGAAGGATGCCGCGCTGGAGCGCCGCTTCCAGAAAGTGCTGGTGGACGAACCCAGCGTGGAGTCGACCATCGCGATCCTGCGCGGCCTGCGCGAACGCTACGAGCTGCACCACGGCGTGGACATTACCGACCCGGCCATCATCGCCGCCGCGGAGCTGTCGCATCGCTATATCACCGACCGCTTCCTGCCCGACAAGGCCATCGATCTGATCGACGAGGCCGCTGCGCGGGTGAGGATGGAGATCGACTCGAAGCCCGAGGTTATGGACAAGCTTGATCGCCGCCTGATCCAGCTCAAGATCGAGCGCGAAGCGGTGAAAAAGGAAAAAGATGAATCATCAAAAAAACGTTTTGCGCTGATCGAGGAAGAGATAGCCAAATTGCAACGCGAGTACGCCGACCTCGAAGAGATCTGGAAGGCGGAGAAGGGCGCGGCACAAGGCACTGCACACCTCAAGGAAGAGATGGAAAAAGTGCGCGCCGAGATCGTGCAACTGCAACGCGCCGGCAAACTTGAGCAGGTGGCGGAGCTGCAATACGGCCAGTTGCCGCAGCTAGAAGCCAAGCTGAAAGAGGCGGTGAAAGCCGAAGAGAACAAACCGAAGAACCGCTTGCTGCGTACCCAGGTCGGCGCGGAAGAGATCGCCGAAGTGGTCAGCCGCGCGACCGGCATCCCGGTGTCCAAGATGATGGAAGGCGAGCGCGACAAACTCTTGCACATGGAAGACAAGCTGCACGAGCGCGTTGTCGGTCAGGACGAAGCGGTGAAGCTGGTGTCCGACGCGATCCGTCGTTCGCGCTCGGGCCTGTCCGATCCGAACCGTCCCTATGGTTCCTTCCTGTTCCTCGGCCCCACCGGCGTGGGCAAGACCGAGCTGTGCAAGGCGCTGGCCGGATTCATGTTCGACTCCGAAGACCATTTGATCCGCATCGACATGAGCGAATACATGGAGAAGCATTCCGTCGCTCGCCTGATCGGTGCGCCGCCCGGCTATGTTGGCTATGAAGAAGGCGGTGGGTTAACCGAAGCAGTGCGGCGCAAACCGTACAGCGTGATCCTGCTCGACGAAGTGGAAAAGGCGCACCCCGATGTGTTCAACGTGCTGCTGCAAGCACTGGATGACGGCCGCATGACCGACGGCCAGGGACGCACCGTGGACTTCAAGAACACCGTGATCGTGATGACCTCCAACCTCGGCAGCCAGATGATCCAGCAGATGGAAGGTGACGACTATCAGGTGGTGAAGCTCGCGGTGATGGCAGAAGTGAAGAACTATTTCCGCCCCGAGTTCATCAACCGCATCGACGAGGTCGTGGTATTCCACGCGCTGGACGAAAAGAACATCAAGTCCATCGCGAAGATACAGTTGCAGTATCTTGAAAAACGCCTTGCCGCGATGGAAATGAATCTGAAAGTCAGCGACGCCGCACTGGCCGAAATAGCCGCTGCGGGATTCGATCCGGTGTACGGAGCACGTCCGCTCAAGCGCGCGATCCAGTCGCAACTGGAGAACCCGCTCGCCAAGCTCATCCTCGAAGGCAAGTTTGCCGCGAAAGATACGATCAAGGTGGACTGCAAGAGCGGGGTGATGAAGTTCGAGAAGTAATGATGGTTCTGTAAAGAAAAAGCCCGGCGATGTCGGGCTTTTTTGTTTCTGAAATAAATGGTCTGTCTCAGATTGTTCTTCATGGAAGTACGTAAAGCAAATAATCAGGCCATCTTAAAAAGAGCTGTTCGCTGGCGTATATAGAGCAGGGCGA
>JBBQNH010000041.1:0-19337 GCA_038329705.1 Burkholderiales bacterium
TGCTAAAATCGCGGCTGTACGAAGAGGAACTGCGCAAACGCAATGCCGAGAAGCAGGCGATGGAAGACGGCAAGACCGACATCGGCTGGGGACACCAGATCCGCAGCTATGTACTCGACCAGTCGCGCATCAAGGATCTGCGTACCAATCACGAAACCGGAAATACCCAAGTTGTGCTGGATGGCGACCTCGACGATTTCATCTCGGCCAGTCTGAAGCAAGGCGTGTAATTCCACTTACCTTCTGCGCAAAGTTATATCAGTCGCAAATAAGCAACGCTTCTTGCTCTAAACCGCCATCAAAACGTTTAATTAATTCCATTACACAGCGCACATCTGGATCATTCGACGCTTCCAATTTGCGCTTAATAGCTGGGCTATCTTCCACCAATGCATGATTGCGATAACGAGCAAACATAGCCTCTAGATTATCCGGCATATGCAACCTAACACGCCCACTCATGGCGCGCTTGAGTCGCAGATACTCAGCAAGTCCTACCGGATCATAATCTCCACAATGAAGAATCTGCGCTTGGGCAAGTGCATCCGAAGCAAGCCAGCCAATAAGTCGTGCAGACATACGTCCGCTAGCAAGTATGTCTGTATCCGCCACTACCCCGCTACGCTCAAAATCGAAAAAGAATTCCGGGTTTTCTACAACAGCAACCGTACCGACAAGAACAGGGTAATCAACCTCACCCAACACAAATGCCACACAGCCCAATTGGCGGGTAAGCACTCCAACATTGATTTCATACCCGCGTAAACTAATCGTTGTGTCACCAAACGCACGCAGTACAACAACTTCACGATCAAGACTGCCACCGACTTTCGTATCAGCATAGCCGTGTACGCTTGCTGTGCGTGGGCCAATACCTTCTTGCGCTGTTGCCGTCAGTCCATTCGGATACTTACGAACTGCATAGCGCGCCAACACCTCGGGCTTATCGACGATAATAGCCAATCCGGAACCACTACGATTTTCTCTCAACGCCCCTGCGGCGTATAACGGGGCCAGCTCACGTTTTGCCCTTGCCGAAATTCGAGTGCGCGGCACACGTCCAACCTCCATTAGTTCAGCCAATAAACCAGCGAAGGCATCAAGCGGTGGTTGGCTCATCTTCCAAACTCTCACGGATAATCTTCCGGTGCGGATCAATCACAGAACGGTCTCCGATCTTGTGGACAAAATATGTTGTGTGCGCAATCGGTCTTGGACTAGGGCTTGCAAGTACAGCAACGAACCCAAAACGCGAGGCGATGCCAACAATTTCTCGTAAATTATCGTCATCTATCGAGTCGGCTTCGTCCAGATAGAATGGGATCGAAAACGCGCGCCCCTTCTTCATCATATCTTTGAGGAGCATGATATTAACCAAAACCTTGATGGTAATGGTTGTGCCATTTGATTCGATAGTTGAGAGATCATCGTAAATCCTCTTCTTGCCGTTCGCCATCTCGACACAAAAGCGCACCCCAAACAAGTCGCGCAGGTGTATCTCTGGGCGTGCTCGAAGCATGTTGCCGATATTCTGAATGGCGGTTTCAGTCTCATCGAGAGATCCAAAAAGTGTACCTTCTTCAGCAAGCATCCCGCGAAGATCGTCTGTCACTGCACGGTTTTCAATAATCTCCAGTGACAACCCTTTAAGGTCGGAAACTGAAAAGCCAGAGAGATGCCGATTGAAGTCGCGTGCCTTGTCCTCCAGCGTCCTTACATCGGAAAGCAGTCCATTGAGCGCGGTTCGAATAGAAGTAAGTAGGTTTTTCCACATATCGTCGAGGTTGCTTTCCTGATCCGGGATACTGTCTATCGCTTCGAGAATCATCTCGACCGTTTCGGCTTCGCTCTCGCCCGCGTACCCACCTTTCGTTACGACCTCGATCTGGTAAAGAAAACTTGTGACATCCTTCTCGGCACCAAGAAGTGCTTCCCATTCACTTCGGTAGAGTGGCAACAAGCCAGAAAAATCATCCGGCCATGAAGAATCTTGCAGGCCAGTCGGCCAGTCACCGGGAGGAGTGTCGTAGCGCTCGCCATGAATGCGGGCCAACTCTTCGTTGGCAGACCGGATTGAGTTCGCGTAGCGCTCTGCTACCTCCTTGCTGTCGGCAGTTTGCTGCCGCAAATCTGATAGCTCGCCAGCAATCCATGCAATGTTCTTTTCCTTATCAGCCAGTTCTTTCTTCCATTCGACCCGGTTGCCTTCTTGCTCGCGATACTGCCGATACTCGTTGAGCGTGGCCAGTTCTTCCTCATGCAGCTTCTTTAGCTTCACTAATTGCTGCCTTAATTCCGCGGCACTACGAGCCGTCTCCAGCAGTTGCTCCTTATTTGACAACTCCCTCCCAACCGCTTCAATGCTCTCGTTCAGGACAGCCACATCAACAAATTGCGCGACATCAGCTTGCTCAAGTGCATCAAGTCGCAAAAATATGCCGAACCCCTCGAATACGCCGCTCTCACAACTCTCGCGCAGCGCCTTGATAGCGTTAGCAAGCACGGCCTTGTCCCGAACATTCACCTGATCAGGAACCGTAAGCCCCAATATCGCAGGGTTCAACAATTTAAAGGATTCGGACAGATTCTCGCTGGGCAACCACTCTTTGAGCTTGGTTCCGAGAAGGTTGGCGTAGTTGTCACGCTGCCCAACCCATCGCTTTTGATTTGCGCGCAAACGAGAGCACGCTTGCTCCAATTCAGTAACCGATTCGAGCGCAGCTCCATGCAGCCGTCCTTGAAGGTCGGCGATTTGTCCATCAAGATTACTGACTGATTGCTCGGCCAGCTCCAGGAGAAACCGGGCGAACCTCTCAGCCGACTTATCGAGCATCTGAAGGTTGTTTGATAGCGCGCCAATCTGGCGATTAAGCACCTCGTTCTCGCCGTTCTTGACGCCGCACTGCCCTTCCAGCAAAGCCTGTTTTCCTGCTTCTTCATCACTACACTTCTTGAAGCGTTCAACATTTGCATTCAACTCCTTAATGCGTTCGCGCTTGGTTGCTTCAAGGCGCGTCCACAACGCTGGCAACATACGCTTCAAGTTGTTGCGCTTGGATACCGCATTACGTAGCTGTTGCGCTATAGGCTCCACTAAGCGAAGCGCATCAAGCTTCAGCTTCTCCCGACTCACTTGATCGTAGAGGCCAGCATGATCTTTCACCAACGAGATTTTTGACTGTTGGAACTCTGTCTTGTAGACCTCAATCAGGGTCTGCTTAATGTCCTCTTGCGTCAGATTGTTCAGCCGTAACAAGTTTTTGAACAATCGGGTAAAACGGCTATATTGGCTCGTATCGGCTAGAGGAACAATACCAAGATTGATTTGCTTGCTCTCAGCTTCTCCAAGCAGAGCTGCACGCAAGTGTTTTGGAGCCCACGCCTCGTAACCTTTCTCGGCGGCGAGTCGATCCCGTATTTCCTCGAACGGCCTGACAGATTTGTGGTCGGCTGACAAGAAATCCTCCGGTGAATAGGTGCCGGCATAAGCAAATCGCTCGATCTCAAATTGAGCAAGCGGGCCAGCCCCATGCAACCCGACCGTGACAAACCGCCCGCCAGCGGTAGCACATTCGAACAAGATGTAGCTCTCATTGCTGGGAAAGTAAAAACGCTTTGTCTCGTTCCATTCATGTGCTCCAAAATAGGTTTCGTTGAAATCGCTGACGAATAAGAATTGCAACACCGAAATTAACGTGGTCTTGCCGAAATTATTTGTTCCGACAAGATGGCAAGATTGACTGAAATCAATCTCGGCATAGTCATACGGCCCGGAGCGAATAACAATAATCCGGGTTGGCCCAAGCTTAGTCTTCATGCGTGGCCTCGTTGTCATCCTTGTCAAACGCCTCGACCAGCGCAAGAGATGCGTCTAGCAGGCGATGCGTGGGTGGTAAGCACCGAAAGCGTGTGCAATCAGCGCTTCGAATGAAACCAAAGTTAGCCATTTTTCGGATCACATCTCGCAGTTCATCTTTTGAATCCACACCAGCCTCGCGCAAATATCTCTGATAGCGATCCACATCAAAATGTGGCAATTCATCAAGAATAAAATCGCGTCCAAACAAGGTATCGATAATGCCCTCTCCACGGTCTGCAAGCCAATCAATGAGGATAAACAAAAAAAGCGCAATTTTTTCCGTGCTTGATGCCAACCCCTTTGCCGACCCGTGAAAGTAGAAAAATCCTCGACCGTCATGCTCCATTTTGAAACCAAGCGCGGTAAAAATACGAGCATAGTCATCTACACGATTCTGCAAATCAAAAAACACATCCCCATCATCCGCACAAATGTGTCGACCACCAGAGAGCTTATCAAAAGCTTCTGCAAGACCTTCAGGCAACATGATCAATCCTCATGGGGTAAAAAATATAGCGCGCCTTGCCAATTATCCTCTCTACCGGCCGTTCATCAAAAGTGTATCGGTAGTCCACTGAGCGACCGATCATATCGAACGCCGTTAAGATTTGGCTCTCCGGGTACTGCCCAAATTCCTCGAATAGCCACGTGAGCATATCTGGTATCGGCAAAGTTTTCTGTAATCGTTCATTCAAAACATCCGGGTCGATCATTCGAAATCGAGGAAGAGATATATCCGCTGCGGTCAATAGGGGTGGCTGCACCTGCTGTGTATAGTTTGCTGCGCCAATGAGATAGTCTTCAAGTGCGTAGACCGAGAACAGATTTTCAGCGCGCCAGCGCGCTATCGGCATGTGATCGCGCATAGAAAGCGCGGCAGCACCTTCGCGGCCAACCTTATCTAGCACGCGGTTGACCGCAACTGCCAACGCATGGTCTTTGCGAAGCTTTTGATAGAGCGGCAGGATGTCCTTTAGCGATGAGTTGAAGTGTTCGTAAGCCTCGCGCTGCAGACGCTTAATCCGACGCCGTAGCGTGATCAGCAAATCGGGCGCATCGTGATCACTGGAAAACACCTCCAGACCAAGACGAATTACATCAAGTAAATTTTTTAACGCCGTATCCATTGCCTTGCCGTAATCGACAATCTCGCGCAGGGACTCGACATGACGTGTGTAGAGCATATGAATAACTGCATAGCGCTGGCCGAGCGTTCGATTGTCGCTACGCGTCTTAATGGCCATCACCTCATTTTCTATGGCCTTTCGATTATCTTGGCTCACCGAGCGGATATTCTCGATAACACTGGGTAGATATACTCGCGCTTCTTGATCAAAAATATCCGGTATCCGTGCAGCAATCGCTTGGCGCATGGCATCAGTGTGGAAGGCAAGATCGTCGAGCATAGGGAGTAATGCGCCGGGCGAAGACACCCGCTGCCGTTGCGAAAGATGTCGCACAAACTCATTAACCTTTGCTGGCAGCTCCCAATTGGCTTCTGAATCTGGCGACTTTTCAAGCAGCCCAACTTCTTCTAAAAGGGCAATAACTTGAAACGCAGGACGCGCCTCATCTGGGCATTTCAAACGCAGCAGTTCGCGAAATTCTGCGGCAGTAAGCGACCGGAAATCACGCCGGACAATTTCTTCCAGCACTCGGAAATACTCGGCAGCTAGGCGTAGTAATCGTTCTGGATTTATCAGGCATTTATCATCAGGTTAACTTTGCGGGACAGTTTACTGCACAATGCTACTGTGCCAAAAGGATAACTGCACCGCACCAAGACGTATTCCGCAGGCTAGGAGATTTTGATTTCGCCTCCCTGAAGCAAAACGGCACATGACAACCCATGTGTCACAAGTGTACAATTCGTGTCACGCAATCCCACTGGAGATTATTCCGATGAAAACCATGACCATACGCGAAGCACGCGAAGGCTTGAGCCATCCCGAGCAAATGTTTGCCGGCAACGAAGAGGTGCTGGTCGTCTGCCGCGGTGAGCCGGTCGCGCGTATCTTGCCGGTAACGCCAAAATTAAAAGTCCGTTCGCTGGCAGCTTTCCGCGCGCGTCAACCGATGCAAACCGTTACCAGCGAAGAAGTCGTTGGCGAAGATCGAGCCGACCGATTCTGATGATCTATCTCGACACCAGCGCCCTACTCAAACGTTACATCATGGAACCGGGCAGCTCCGATTTTGAGGACTTTTTTGCGGCACATGCTCCCTTTCATTCCAGTCGTCTGACGCTGGTTGAGGCGCGTAGTGCATTGGCCCGCCGTCGTCGGATCGGACAGATCACTCGCAAGCTGGAAGTAGATGCCTTCGAAGAATTGCGCACCGATATTCAGGAGGGTGCATTAGTGTTGCACCCATTAGCAGACTCACACGCCACACATGCGCTCCACATAATGGCAAAAGTTCCCAAGGTTTCGTTGCGCACGCTAGATGCCTTACATTTGTCGATAGCCCAGGAAATTGGCTCCAGGAAATTTGCCACCTCCGACCGGAATCAGGGCGAAGCCGCCCGCCAGATCGGGTTTGAATTATTCTTTTTTTGAGAAATGAAATCATGAACGAACCAGCTACACTACAAGACGAAAATCAGATCATCGCTGAACGCCGCAGCAAACTCGCTGCGATACGTGAGTCCGGGATCGCCTTCCCCAACAATTTCGAGCGCAAGCACCTGGCCGGGGACCTGCACGCCGAATTCGGCGACAAGACCCATGAGGAACTGGAGTCATTACAGGTCTATGTCGCGGTGGCCGGGCGCATGATGTTGAAGCGGGTGATGGGCAAGGCCAGCTTCGCCACGGTGCAGGACATGAGCGGAAAGCTCCAGTTGTTCATCAGCAATAACGACACCGGCGAGGAAGCGCACAACGCGTTCAAGCACTATGACCTCGGCGACATACTGGGCACGCAGGGTGTGCTGTTCAAGACCAAGACCGACGAACTTTCTGTGCGCGTGTCGCAGGTGCGCCTGCTGACCAAGGCGCTGCGCCCGCTGCCGGAAAAATTCCACGGCCTGTCCGACCAGGAACAAAAGTACCGCCAGCGCTATCTGGACCTGATCACCAACGAGGATACGCGCAAGGTATTCATCACGCGCACCCGGATCATCCAGGCGATACGCGAATTCTTCATCCGCCACGACTATCTGGAAGTGGAGACGCCGATGATGCACCCGATACCGGGTGGCGCGGCCGCCAAACCGTTCGAGACACACCATAACGCGCTGGACATGAAGATGTATCTGCGCATCGCGCCGGAGTTGTACCTGAAACGGCTGGTGGTGGGCGGCTTCGAGAAGGTGTTCGAGATCAACCGCAACTTCCGCAACGAGGGACTGTCCACGCGCCACAATCCGGAATTCACCATGCTTGAATTCTACGAGGCCTACCGCGATTACAAATACCTGATGGACTTCAGCGAAAGCCTGTTCCGCGAAGTGGCGCAAAAAGTTCTAGGCAAAACGCTGATCAGCTATCAGGGCAAGGAACTGGATCTGGGCAAGCCGTTCCATCGCCTGACCATGGTGCAGGCTATCCAGAAATATCATCCCCAGTTCACCACCGCGCAACTCAACGACCGCAGTTTCCTGATCGCCGAACTGGAAGACCTGAAGGCCAAATACAAATCCCAGGATGGCATCGGTGGCCTGCAACTTTCGTTGTTCGAGGAATTGGCCGAAGCGCTGCTATTCGAGCCGACCTTCATCGTCGACTACCCGGTGGAAGTCTCTCCGCTGGCGCGCAGCAGCGACAAGAATCCGGCGATCACCGAACGGTTTGAATTGTTCATCGTCGGACGCGAGATCGCCAACGGCTTTTCGGAGCTGAATGACGCGGAAGACCAGGCCGCGCGTTTCGATGCACAGGTGGCCGCGAAGGAAGCCGGCGACGAGGAGGCGATGTTCAAGGACAATGACTACGTGCGTGCGCTGGAATACGGTCTGCCCCCCACCGCGGGTGAAGGTATCGGGATAGACAGGCTGGTGATGCTGCTCACCGACTGCGCCAGCATACGAGATGTGATTCTCTTCCCGCACATGCGGCCCGAACAACCAGAGTGATAAAACTGCTGATGAAACAACTGATAGAACTACTAGTCATCCCACTAAGCAACCAAAAGACGGTTACCAAGTGGTTGGTTATAGCCATCTGACTATGCTGCCAAAAGACGACAGTCAAGTCATTGGTTATGCGCTCGGCATGGCTGCGTTGCACAAGGACTCAAAATGCGGGATCGCGTAGTGATAGACCAATATGTAAATTCCGCTTTCTCGCCCTTGAGCGCCTTGTCCTGCCATTGCTCGCGACGCTTTTCTTCGCCCTGTTAGCAGAAACCATGCTCAACAGTGATACCCAATCCCGTCTGTTGCAGCAATATTCGATGCTGCGAAAACTGCCGGGTGCAGATCAGGCTGAGTTGATGGCAACGGCAACGGTAATGCACCTCCCGGCGGGTACGGTCATTTTTGACGAGGATCAGATTTGCCAGGGTTTCCCGATGCTGCTGTCCGGTAACATTCGCGTCATCAAGGCCGCGCCGAACGGGCGCGAATTGCAACTGTATCGCGTAGTGCCGGGTGAGAGTTGCATCCTTACCAGCAGCTGCCTGCTGGGCAACACGCACTATCATGCACGCGGCATCACCGAACAGGCGGTGGAGATGGTGCTGCTGCCGGCGCCATCCTTTCATGCACTACTAGAAAAGCAGAAATCGTTTCGCGAACATGTCTTTCACCTGTTTTCCGAGCGCCTCACCGATCTGATGCAACTGGTTTCTGCCGTGGCATTTCAAAAGCTTGACCAGCGCCTGGCCAATCTGCTGGTCAACAAACCCAATCCGATCCATGTTACTCATCAGGCGCTGGCCGACGAACTGGGCAGCGCGCGGGAAATCGTGAGTCGTTTGCTCAAAAGCTTTGCCGAACAGGGCTGGGTCAGGCTGGGACGGGAGCAGATCGACATTACCGATGTGGATGCCCTGAAAAAATTCAGTGCGCTCTAACATACCGGATAAGGCTTCCCGGGTACCTTACGCTATGTGATTTTTATCACAGACTTTCTCGTACAAATCCTCTAAGCTTCGCACTTCCCTAATCAAACTCCAAGGAGATCAAAATGAAAATTAATGAAGGAACTATGGATCGCGCATTGCGCGTTATTGTCGGTCTGGTATTAATTGGATTGGCTGCCAGTGGAACTGTTGGCTGGTGGGGTTGGATCGGTGTCGCACCGTTGTTCACTGGTCTGTTCGGCTTTTGCCCTGCCTACGCCATCTTCGGCATGAGCACCTGCCCGATAAAAAAGTAATAATTCAGCCGTTTTCACTATGCCCGATGGCCGCAATGGCCAGTCGGGCTTTTTTCACCCGCGCGGATTCAGGATACATCCTTTACAAATGCGGGTCCGATAAACTACATTAACGGCATGAGACTCCTGCTGCTATCAGTGCTGTTACTCGGCGCTTGTGCGACCACCAGTGAACATGTGGCCTCGCACCAGGTCAACAACACTTCCAAAACCAGACAACTTACTTCTTACGCACGCAGTTTCATCGGCACCCCGTACAAATATGGCGGTTACTCACCAAAGACGGGATTCGATTGCAGCGGTTTCGTCGATTATGTGTTCCGGCATGCGGCGCATATATCGCTGCCGCATAACGCGCAAAAAATAAGCCGGTACGGATTGCCGGTTAAGTCTTTACAATTGCGCGCGGGCGATATGGTGTTCTACGACACAGACAGACATGCTTTTTCACACGTCGGGATCTATATGGGCAACGGTCGGTTCATTCATGCACCGAGCAGCGGCGGCAGGGTACGCATGGAAAACATGCGCGAAGCTTACTGGAAAGAACACTACAGCGGCGCGCGGCGCATTACTTTGCGTGATTGAGCCCTGTGTGCCTCTTGCAAAGCTTCCGCCAGCTGAAATACCGACATCGCATAATAATCGCTGTTGTTATAACGCGTGATGACATCAAAGTCGTTGAACACCAGCCAGAATTCCTTCCCCTCCCCCACCGTAAAATCAATCAGGCGCGCAGTCTGATCCGGGGCCAGTTTCACGGTCGGCGTTATTCCGGATATCGCCCATGCCGCGAGTGTGCGCGGGGTGGTGATATCTCCGGGACAGATATCCTCACTGACCTGTGCGCGCACCGCAATCGGGGGTATCGTCATTTTGTGTGCTGACTTCCCTGCCCCGGTAGATTGTGCCACTGTCCGGCTGATCCAGCCAAAGTCTTTCAGGTAATTGGCAACGCTGCCTATCGCATCCTTGTCTTCACGCAGCAAATTGATCTTGCGATTGCCGTTGAAATCCACTGCATAGGTGCGATAACTGCTTGGCATGAATTGCGGGATCCCCAGCGCACCTGCGTAAGAGCCGCGTATGGCAAGTAAATTGAACTGCTGTTCACGCGCCAGCAGCAGAAAATTCTCCAGCTCGCTACGGAAGAAATCGGCACGCGGCGGATAGTCGAATGCCAGTGTGGTCAACGCATCCAGGGTGCGGAAATTACCCGCATCCTGGCCATAGACGGTTTCCACACCGATCACCGCGACAATGATTTCTTGCGGCACACCGTATTTTCGCTCGGCGCGCTGCAGGGTTTTCCGGTATCTGTGCCAGAATTTCAGGCCCAGGCTGATGCGTTGCGGGTTGACAAAGTTGGCACGATATTCCGGCCAGGGTTTGGCGGTTGCAGGCCGGGAAATAGCGTCTATCACGGACTGGACACGCTCGGCATGGGCAAACACACTTACAAGTTCGCTACGCTTGAACTTGTGCTTGGCAACCATCTGGTCTATGAAGTCAGGTATCCCCGGCATCACTGCCGAGTGTGCGGAAGGGGCTACCAGAAACAGCGCGAGCAAAGCAACAACGTGGAAAAATTTCATAATGTGTCAATTCTAACCCATGCCTGCTCGACAGACAGTCTCAACTACTGTTAAATTCCATGTTTTGTTCGGTCGGAATCAGGCTCAGCCCATAATTCACCTGTCGGCCAACCTCAACCTGTTAAGCAACTACTGAAAGAACCCCAGCCATGAACGCAACGACTCAACATCACCGCCTTATCATTCTCGGTTCCGGCCCGGCCGGATATACCGCCGCAGTTTACGCCGCTCGCGCCGACCTCAATCCGGCCCTGATTACCGGCCTGGCCCAGGGCGGCCAGATGATGACCACCACCGACGTGGACAACTGGCCCGCCGATGTGATGGGTGTGCAAGGGCCCGAACTGATGGAACGATTCCGGAAGCATGCCGAACGTTTCAACACCCAGATGATTCACGACCATATCCATACTGCCAAGCTGCAACAAAAGCCTTTCCTGTTGATCGGCGATGCCGACAGCTACTACACTTGCGATGCACTGATAATAAGTACCGGCGCATCTGCCCAATATCTGGGCCTGCCTTCCGAAGAAGCCTTCATGGGACGCGGCGTTTCGGGCTGCGCGACTTGCGACGGATTTTTCTATAAAGGACAGGATGTCGCCGTTGTGGGCGGCGGAAATACCGCCGTGGAAGAAGCCCTGTACCTGTCCAACATCACCAGACACGTCACCCTGGTGCACAGGCGCGACACCTTCCGCGCCGAGCGCATCATGGTCGATCACCTGATGGAAAAAGTGGAAGAGGGGAAAATCTCGCTGCAACTCAACAGCACGCTGGACGAAGTGCTGGGCGATGACAGCGGCGTGACGGGCATGCGTGTCAAACTCGTGCAGGACGGCGGAACCAAGGACATCGCTGTGCAGGGCGTATTCATCGCCATCGGTCACAAACCCAACACCGATATCTTTACCGGACAACTGGAGATGAACAACGGCTATATCCAGACGCGCGGCGGTTCGAATGGCAATATCACAGCGACCAGCATACCCGGCGTGTTCGCGGCCGGTGATGTGCAGGACCAGATCTACCGCCAGGCAGTCACCAGCGCCGGGACAGGCTGCATGGCTGCGCTGGACGCGGACAAGTATCTGGCTTCGCTGGCCAAGACCTGACCTGTCAATTTCTGCACAACTACCGCGAATTGATGTTGTGAAGAAAGCTGCGAAAGGAAAATCTGACAAGATAGCTCCCGAAGATGCCGCGCTGTTTCGTGCGGCAGTCGGCACGGTGAAACCGCTAACGGAACAAAACCGTGTCACGCCACAGACAGTGCCTCGCAGACCCCGGCTGCGCCCGGCTATCCCGCCCCCCAAAATTGCCGACACATTGCAAGATTACTCCGCCGAAAGCGCGCCTGATGATTTTTTGGGCAACGGTCTGTCACGCATGACCTTGCGCAAGCTGCGGCGGGGAATCTGGCCGATACAGGACAGTCTCGACCTGCACGGCAACAACTCCGACGTAGCGCGCAAACTGTTACAGGCGTTCCTGCATGAAGCGACCGGGCACAACTTGCGCTGTGTACTGGTGATACACGGCAAGGGGCTGAACAGTCAGGGTGGGGAAGCGGTATTGCGCAAGCTCACACGCCATTGGCTCACCCAGCATGGGCAGGTATTGGGATTTTGCGATGCCCAACCCCGGAATGGTGGCAGTGGTGCGGTATTGGTGCTGCTCAAGACCGGTTGCTAGTTTTTTTTGCTCATTACATACATCATGTACTCAAAGAACATTTCACACCAATCCTGGTCGTTTTCCTTGAGCGATTGCAGCAGCTTTTTGACTTCCGTCACGGGCCAGTTCGGGTTGTACGACACCAGCATGTTCTCCGGGTAGATTTTCAGTGATACGCTGAGACGGTCCGCCATTTTCTTGATCCCGTTCAGCATCAGCAAAATATCCTTGTCGGATTCCACTTCGGCAGTCAAATCCCCGTACATTTTCGGATGTTGCCTGGTAAATTCGATGAATTTGGCGAGTATGTAAAAGAATTCGCCCTTGTTATCTTTGCTCACCGCATCGCCCATCATGAACGGCATCACCGACAATTCCAGCCAGTAATATCCGAGCTTGGGGTTTCGATGTTTGGATATGCTGATGTAACCATTGCGCTCTTTGGCACGCTGAATGACGTCATCCAGCAACAACTTTTCCGAGCTTCGCGAGGCGATTTCCCTGCCTTCCAGGACACTGGGCAAGAACAGGAAAAAATTCGGGAAATCCTCGTATAGCTTGCCGGTATGAATGTGGTCGCGAAAATAGGCATTGAACAGCCTCAATACCGCATCGTTACTCTGTCCCGCAACATTATTGGTTTTATTGGGAATTGCCCCTCCCTTGCTTTCCTGCATAAAACGAATCCCCGTGTTCCATAAAATTTCGCAAATTTAATACGTTTTCAATCATACATCCACATGCTAGACTCATGTGAGAAATGGGTGAATTTTTTCGGCCCGATTTGATTTCAATCAACATTACCGTTCCCGGGAATAATTACATGGGCAAATTTTTGCTGATTTTCTTGATACTGGCCGGCACAAATGCATTTGCCGAGGTCAATAAATGGGTGGATGACCAGGGCCGTGTGCATTATTCGGATCAGGCGCCTCCTCCCGAGGTACAAGCAGCGGCACTGCGTTCAGCATCCGAAGGCGCCGGAAGCGCAAGCGGTGTGGCCCCCACCTATGTTCAACAGGAAGCCGCATTGAAAAGAACACAACAGGCGCAACAGATGGATGCGGCGCAAGCCGCGGCAAAGCAGGCAACGGCAGACGCGATGAAAGCCAACTGCGAAGCTGCACAGCAAAATCTGCGCTCATTGCAATCGGGCGCGCGCATGATGGATATCAATGCCAGCGGTGAGCGTTACTTCATAGACGATGCAGAACGCCAGAAACGCATCGAGAAGGTTCAGCAGGACATTGGCAACCTCTGCAAATAATCCCGAGTAAGCTCTAATCAAATCCCGCATGGACAGCCTAAAGGCCAATGCCCTTGTGGCTTGCAACAAAAACGGGTGCTCGCGATGGACTTGATGGATCCCTAGGCGACCAGCTGTTCGTCACGCATCCGCAACGCTTCCTCGATGTCTACCGCCACCACCTTGGATACACCCTTTTCCTGCATGGTCACTCCGACCAGTTGTTGCGCCAGTTCCATGGTGATCTTGTTGTGACTTATGAATACAAACTGGGTGTGTTGCGCCATTTTCTTGATCAGCGCGCACAGCCGTTCGGTATTGGTGTCATCCAGCGGCGCGTCCACTTCGTCGAGCAGGCAGAACGGCGCGGGATTGAGCTGGAATAACGAGAACACCAGTGCGATCGCGGTGAGGGCTTTTTCCCCGCCGGATAACAGGTGTATCGTGCTGTTCTTCTTGCCCGGCGGTTGCGCCATCACCTGCACGCCGCTGTCGAGAATCTCTTCGCCGGTCAGCACCAGACGCGCTTCGCCGCCGGCAAATAATATCGGGAACAATTCCGACAGATGCTGGTTCACCTTGTTGTAGGTGTCCATCAGCAGTTCACGCGATTCCTTGTCGATGCGGCGTATCGCATCTTCCAGTGTCGCCATCGCCTCGTTCAGGTCCTTGGCCTGCGCATCCAGATAGGCCTTGCGTTCGGTCGCGACCTGCAACTCCTCGAGTGCCGCGAGATTCACCGCGCCCAGTGCTTCGATGTCGGCATTCAGGCGGTTCAATTCGCTCTGCAGGGCATTCGGCTTGTTGTTGCCCCCTTGCCTACTATCAGGCCCCAGTAGCGGCAGCAGCGCCTGTTCATCCACACCCTGCAACTGCTCGGACCATTGCTCGAAATGCAGACGCGCTTCCTGTTCCTTGAGCGTCAACTCGTTGAGTTTCTCGCGTAGCGGGTTCAGCCTGTGCTCGCAGGTCATGCGCTCCTGCTCCTGCTTCTGCAGGCTGACGGTGGAGTTTTCCAGGATGTTGCGTGCCTCTCCCAGCGCCTGTTCGCAAGCCTGGCGCACCAGAAGTGCCGCCTGCAATTGCTGTTGTGCCGAGTCATCCTCGCTGACTGACATATCCTCGCGCAATTGCGCCAGGTTCTGTTCGAGCTGCGCCAACGCGTCGCTGATTTGCAGCACGTTGTGCTGAAGATCGGCGATCTTCTCTGTACAGGTTTTGGCAAAGAAATGGGCTTCCTGCAGGGCGTGCTGCGCCTGTTGCGCACGGCTGCGTTGTTCACGCAATGCGATATCGCCAGTATTGGCGTTGCGCTGTGCCTCGTCGACCTGCGCATAAAATGCCGCGATCTGCTCGCGCAATATCGCCATCTGTTCGTCTATTCCCTCCTGCTGGCGTTGTTCCGTATCAAGCAGATCGGCCACTTCCCGCATCTCACTCTCAATCTGCGCGGCACGTTCCACGCTGCGTTCGTGCGCCTGATTGAGCTTGAGTATATTCATCTGCAGACCGTGCAGGCGTTGCTGCGATTCGTTGCCTGCGGTGCGCAACGGCGCGATCTGGATATCGATGGACTGGTAATGCTGTTCGGCCTGTGCGACTTGCTCGCGGGAATATTCCGCGTTGCGGTTCTGCTTGACCAGGTCCGTTTCCAGCTGCTCTATTTCGCGCTGTCTCGCCAGCACACCGTGCAACTGGCTGTCCGGCGCGTGAAACAGCACGCTGTGCGCACCGATCAAATGTCCCTGCGGCGTGACGAACCAGCCACCCGCCGGCAACTGTGCGCGCTGCGCGTAACCCTGCGCGACATCCGCCACCGCATATACATGGTTCAACCAGTCGCGCAGCACCGGCAACACCTGTTCGTCCTGACATTGCACATAACTCAACAGGGTCTTCATCTGTGCGGGGACACTGTCGTCGTGGTCTTTGCCGGAAGGCGCAAACAACGCGAGCTTTGCCGGGGGAACGTCGCCCCACGCGGCAGCAGCATACAGGGACGGCAGGGGCAGAGCATTCAGCCGTTCCCGCAACACCGCTTCGAGCGCGTCTTCCCAGCCCGCTTCGATGCGTATCGATTGCCACAGGCGCGGCTTGTTATCCAGTTGATGCTGTTGCAGCCAAGCATTCAGATTCTTGTCGCTGTCGATCTGGCTCTGCAGTTGCCGCAGGGCATTCAGCCTGGCTTCGGTCTGGGCCAGAATGCGTTCCTGCTGTTGCAATGAATCCTGCTGGTTGCGTCGCTGCGTGTCGGCCTGCGGCAACTGTTCCTGCAACACTGACAGCTTCTCGGTCTGTTTGGTCCGTTCCTGCTCGAGTTCGCCCACCTGTTGCTGTGCCTGTTGCAGCGCGCCGCCATCGGCACCCGGGAGATTGTCTTTTTCCATCATCAGCCGCAGGCGGCGGGAATCAAGCTGCTGGATGTTGCGTTGCAAATTGGCATGCTGCGTCTCAGCCAATTGCAGTTGCTGCTGCAGCAACAATTGTTCGCGCTGCAGTTCGTTGTGGCGCTCCCGGGCGATGCGCGCGGAGTCTTCCGCCTGCGGCAGGTTCTGACCTTCCATCTGCGCGAGCTGCTCGGCCTCGCTCACCTTGGCGCCGGCCCCGTCCTGCTGGCGTTGCCAATGTTCCAGCAGCGAGTGCACGCCCTGGCGCTGGTGCTTCTGCTGTTCGATCTGTTTTTCCGTGTTGGCCAGTTGCTGCGTCATGCGCTGGCGCTGCTCGGTAACGTGCTTGATGTGCTGTTCCAGCCGCGCGATCTCTGCGTTTGCCGTGTACAGATCACCCTGTTTGACGTGCAGTGCGTCGGAAAGCTGGTAATGCCCGCTGCGCGCTGTTTCGAGCTGGCTTTCAATTTCGCGCAAGCGTGCGGTTTCGCCTTCGAGTTCGGTGTGGGTCTTCTCGGCGCCCTGCGCGAACCGGATCCGCTGCGCTTCGGCTTCCTGTTTCTTGACCAGCCAGAACAGCTGTTGCGTGGTGTCGCGCTGCGTTTCCAGCGCGCGGTATTGTTTCGCCACCTCGGCCTGCTCACCCAGATGCACCAGCTGTTTTTCCAGCTCCCGCAGGATATCGCTCACACGCAAAAGATTGTCGCGCGTGTCGCCGATGCGCAATTCCGTCTCGCGGCGGCGGTCGCGATATTTGGAAACACCCGCTGCTTCCTCGAGAAAGATGCGCAACTCTTCGGGCTTCGCCTCGATGATGCGCGAGATCATGCCCTGTTCGATGATGGCATAGGCGCGTGCACCCAGCCCGGTGCCGAGGAAAATGTCGGTGATGTCCTTGCGCCGCACATGCTGGTTGTTGATGTGGTAACTGGAATCGCCGTCGCGTTGCAACACGCGCTTGATGGATATCTCGGCATAGCTGGACCACTGTCCGTTCGCCTTGCCCAGCGAGTTGTCGAAGACCAGTTCGACGCTGGCGCGCGACACCGGTTTGCGCTTGCTGGAACCGTTGAAGATCACGTCCTGCATGGTCTCGCCGCGCAACGCGGATGCCTTGGACTCGCCCAGCACCCAGCGCAGAGCGTCGATCACGTTCGACTTGCCGCAGCCGTTCGGCCCGACCACGCCCACGATCTGCCCCGGCAGCGAAATGTGCGTGGGATCGACGAAGGATTTGAAACCGGCCAGTTTTATATGGGAAAGACGCAATTGGGTTGCCACAACGTTTTATAATGCGCGCTATTCTAACCGAACCGGACTGGCATACCAATATGACCACACAACCCGATAAAACACTTGAAACTTTTCCCAATCCGAGCCCGCAGCGCGACTACCATATTCACATGGAGATCCCCGAATTCACCTGCCTGTGTCCCAAGACCGGCCAGCCCGATTTCGCCACGCTGGTGCTGGATTACATCGCAGATCAGAACTGCGTCGAATTGAAAAGCCTCAAGCTGTATATCTGGTCGTTCCGCAACGAGGGACATTTCCACGAGGACGTCACCAACCGCATCCTGGACGATCTGGTCGCCGTCCTTCAGCCGCGTTTCATGCGCCTGACTGCGAAATTCTATGTGCGCGGCGGCATCTTCACCAACGTGGTCGCCGAACATCGCAAGCCCGGCTGGCAGCCTGCACCGCACGTCGAGTTGAACCGGTTCGACACGCAATCGAATACCCGGTGCTGATGGTTCCCTGATGTTGTCCTCATGATGTTGCCCTCATGATGTTTTTGGGCCTGGACTTCGGCACTTCCGGCGCGCGTGCCTGCGTTATCGACAACGCGAAAGCCGTCGTCTGGCAACATCACGTCACGTACCCCGCCCCTGACGGGCAAACTTCTTCCGACTGGCGTAACGCACTGCACTCATTGCTCAGCGCGCTACCCGAAGATATCGCGGCCGGGTTGCAAGGCATTGCGCTGGACGGCACCTCGGGTACGGTGCTGTTGTGCGATGAGGGATTGCATCCATGTTCTCCGGCCCTGCTTTACCACGACAACCGTGCACATTTTCAGGCCGAACAACTCAAGTCCGTCGCACCGCACGGACATACCGTTTGCACCGCAACTTCCGGCCTGGCCAAGTTTCTATGGCTGACTGCGCCAAGACCGTCCGCTGGACGAGTGTCTGGCGGCGTACCCTTTACGGGTGCGCAACAATCCGATGTCCATCATGCCGCATACTTTTTACATCAGGCCGATTGGCTCACCGCGCTGCTCAGCGGTCAGCCGGGCAACAGCGATTATCACAACGCGCTGAAGACCGGCTACGACATCGAAAGGTTGTGCTGGCCGGATTGGGTATTGGCACTGCCGCACAGCCATCTGCTGCCACGGGTACTGGCGCCCGGCGAAGTAATCGGGCAGATACAGCCGGACATCGCCGCGCATTTCGGCATCCATCCGGAATGCTTGATTCACGCCGGAACCACCGACAGCACAGCAGCGTTCATCGCTGCGGACGTGAGTGAGACCGGCGTTGGCGTGACGACCCTAGGTACAACACTGGTACTCAAGCAACTCTCGGCACAGCGCATCGAAGCAGCTGCATTCGGCGTATACAGCCATCGCTACGGCGACCTGTGGCTGGTGGGCGGGGCTTCAAATGCGGGAGCCGGCGTGTTGCGCCATTACTTTGACAATGGCCAACTCGCAGCCCTGAGTGCACAGATCGATCCGCGTTGTGACAGTCCGCTGGATTACTACCCGCTGACCGGAATCGGCGAACGCTTTCCCGTCAATGATGCGCATCTTGCGCTGCGACTGGAACCGCGCCCGGATCATGATGTGGAATTTCTGCATGGATTGTTGCAGGGCCTGGCACGTATCGAAACAACGGGCTATGCCAGACTCGCCGCACTGGGTGCGCCGCCACTCAAACGTGTCGTGACCAGCGGCGGCGGCGCCGGGAATGATACATGGAGAATATTGCGGGAAAGACTGCTCGGGGTGCCGGTCGGTACAGCAATCCATAGCGAAGCGGCTTACGGCAGCGCGCTGCTGTGCCTGGATGTCCCCTGGTCCTGAAGCAGCAATGCCCCGAACTACCCTATCGGTGCCGGCTTGCTGAACAAATAATCCTGAAAGGCTCTGCATAATCTCCATACGGGCAAGACGGAAGCAGCCCAAAACCTTATAATCCAGAACTCATCACCATCCCGCAAAATTTGGAGCCAGCCATGTCACCC
>JBBQNH010000042.1:0-19081 GCA_038329705.1 Burkholderiales bacterium
CGCAAAATTCACGGCTCATCAGGCAAAATCGAAGGAACAGCTCATCGTGGAGATGTCGCGCACCGTCGAGCTCATGGACCGGGTGCGTCGCCATTTACAGCTTCGTGCAATGATGCAGGTCTGGCTTTACTTCCATGTGCCGTTATCGTTTGCGCTGCTCGCGGCGCTGACCGCGCATGTTATTTCCGTCTTCTACTTCTGGTAAGTCCGGGCCAGGCACTCGATGGAAATTCAAACCACCTATATCACGGTCAATCGGCGCGGGCAGGAGCAGCGCGAAATGCGGCGCGTTGCAGGTCCTGCAATCAGCATCGGTCGCGGCGCACAGTGCCAGGTTCATTTGCCCGATCCCAGGGTCGCGTTGCATCACGCACTCATTACCGTGTCGGAGTCCGGTGCAACAATCGAGGCAGAGCCCGGACGCATACAGGTAAACGGTCGCCCGGTTGACGGCACAAGACTGGCGGTTGGAGATCGTATCGAAGTGGGTCCGTATCTGGTCGAGGTCGAGCTGCCGCCCGCAGGTGTGACATTGGCGATGTCGGTCACGCTCGTCTCACCCCTTGCTGCATCAGCCGGTGAACACCACCGCTATTTGCTTCGCCCGCCGCGTTTGTCCAAGCGCCGGCTATCCTATATCGGGTTCTTTGGGACGCTACTGTTGTGCCTGCTGGTCCCGGTTTCTCTGGATTTGCTCGGTTATTCGGCGTCAATCATTGTTAAATCGATGTCTGACAACACCAAGAACATGGTGCACACGGTGGCGGATAAATTTTTGCAGAGCTGGAATCCCGGGCCTGTGGCCCAAGGGCATCAACCGTTCGGCGCGGACTGTCGCGCCTGCCACCAGTTTTCGTTCGTACAGATCAGGGATCAGGCGTGCCTCTCATGCCACAAAAAGATCAAAGAACATGTGCCGGCAGCCGAACTCAGTGGCGCGCAAGGCCATGCCTTCCGCGACATACAGTGCACGCATTGCCACCGCGATCATACCGGCATGCAAATGACTACGAGCGGGCAGGAGATATGCGCGGACTGTCATCGTGATGTGAAGAGCGTTGCGGCGGATGCTAAATCGGGAAAAACCACGGATTTTCGCACCGATCATCCCGAATTCAGGCTCTCGATTCTCGACGCCCGCAAACCTGATGCAATTCAGCGCGTGCGCCAAGGCAAGCCAACCTCGCCTGACATGGTCGAGCACTCTAACCTCAAGTTCAACCACAAACTGCATCTCGATCCCGGCGGGGTTCGCGACCCCGAAGGCAAGCGTGATATCAGGGGGACGCGAGATGCCGAGGGCCAGCGTACCGTGTTGAAATGCAGTGATTGCCACAAACCGAACGAGGATGGCCGCCTGATGGCGCCAGTCTCGATGGAATTGCACTGCCAGCGTTGCCATTCACTCGCATTCGAGCCCAAAGTGACAGACCGGCAGGTGGTCCACGGCGATGAGCCCAAGATTGCGACGATGTTGCGAGAGTTTTATGCCCGTCTCGTGCTTGGCGACGTGCCTCCGGGCGTGAATCCGCCGGCCGATCTGCCGCGCATGCGCCCTGGCGCGGTTCTGACATATCAGGATCGGCAACGGGCGCTGCAAATTGCTGATCAGAAGGCGAACCAGGTGTTGCGCGAATTGTTTGTGACTCGCAAGGTCTGCTCTACTTGCCACGAGGTGAGCAGCATGGAAGATGGCGTGGGGTGGAAGGTGGCGCGGGTGCGAATTACCGAGGCCTGGATGCCGGGGGCAATATTCAGCCACGCCAAGCACGTGACTGAAAAATGCACGGTGTGCCACAACGTTTCAGAATCAAAAGATTCCAAAGATATTGCCATGCCGGACATCACGAAGTGCCGCGAATGCCACGTCGGCGCAGCGCCGGTTGCCGGCAAAGTGACTTCGGATTGTGCCACCTGTCACAAATTCCATGACGGCCGGGGCTATTGGCATGGCGTGCACGAGGCCCAGATGTTGCCCAAAGGCGGAAGATGATGCGGAGGGGCGTTGTGCTACTCCTCGTTGCTGCGCTGGCCGGGTGCGGCGGCCGCACTGGAGGTGATGGCGGTTCGACGTTGGCGGCGCCCGGTTGCACCGGCGGTTGCGCCGCAGCCACCCCCACTGCATTGACAACTTCCGAAGTCAATATCATTTTAAACCAGGCGGTTTTTGAGGCGCAGTCGCACGGCGCGCTGGGAACCATCGTGGTGGTCGACCGTTCCGGCAATGTGCTGGCAGTTTATAAAATGTCGGGTGCAGGCGGGTTTGCGATTTCGGGCGGGCGCGGCGTGGTTGGTGGACTCGACGGCGTGCCTGTCGGACTCATCCCCGTTGAGTATGCCGCGATCAGCAAGGCGGTTACCGGTGCCTATCTGTCGTCAGAAGGTAACGCATTTTCTACCCGCACCGCAAACCAGATCATTCAGGAAAATTTCAATCCGGGCGAGATCAATTCGTCGGGGGGCCCCTTGTTCGGCACACAGTTTTCATCGCTTTCATGCTCTGATGTTGTCGGAACTGGCAGCACTGCCGGGCCAAAACCGGCGCCGCTGGGTCTGGCAGCCGACCCCGGCGGGTTGCCGCTTTACAAGAATGGCATCGTTGTCGGTGGCATCGGTGTGCTCGCCGATGGGGTGTACGGCCTCGATCTCAATATCAACGATGTCGACCAGAATCTGGACGAACTGATTGCGGTTGCAGGCGCGCGAGGCTTCGATGCGCCGGTCAATCGCCGAGCTGACCACATTACGGTGGACGGACGGACGCTGCGCTACGTGGATTCCGAGGCTATCGTGTCGAACCCCGCGGTAGCACCGGATGCGGTGGCCGCATGCCCCGCGTGCCTGATCACGGTGCCTGTCTACAAACCCGCATCGGCGATCACCGCTGGCGTTGCGTTCGGCACGGTTGCGTCCGGGTTCCGTCCCGATACGACTACGCCCGCGTTTGCCGGGCTTAATGCCTACGTGCTTGACAATGGGGCAGGCGTCAATCGTTTTCCGGTCATGGCCGGTACTGATGGTTTGCTGACGCAAGCGGAGGTGACGAGCATTCTCGCTGCAGCGATGAAAGTTGCGAACCGCGCACGTGCGCAGATACGCCAGCCCCTCGGTTTGGCGGCGCAGGTGAACATCACGGTGGTCGATACCAATGCCGCCATCCTGGGGCTGATCCGGACGCCGGATGCCCCGTTATTCGGCACGGATGTGGCGGTACAGAAGGCGCGCACGGTGTTGCTGTTTTCCAAAACAACAGCAGCGACGACTTTGAATGCCATCGTCCCCGGCCCGCTGCCGCCGCTGATCCAGGCCTCCCCAATCAGCACCTACGTCACTAACATGCAAGGCCTGATTCCGGGCGCGCTGACCAACGGCGTGGCCTACAGCAATCGTGCGATTGCCAATCTTGCCCGACCTTTTCTGCCTGATGGCATCAACGGCAATTCCACCGGTCCGTTGTCCAAACCATTCGCCCAGTGGAGTCCGTTCACGGATGGCCTGCAACTGGACCTGATTCGAGACAAAGTGGTTGCCAATATTCTCGGCGGAACCATTGGCGGCCCGTGCACCATCCCGGCTCTGGCCAATGGCATACAGATTTTTCCCGGCGCCGTGCCGATTTACCGTGGCAATGTTCTCGTCGGTGCGATCGGCGTATCCGGCGACGGCATCGATCAGGACGATATGGTTTCTTTCCTCGGCCTTGCCAACGCCGGGGCTGCGCTGGGCACCGGCATTGCGAACGCACCGGCAGCGCTGCGCGCAGACCAGATTACTGTGCCAGGCGGACAATTGCGCTACGTGAACTGTCCGGTCGCGCCATTCCTTGACTCTACAGCGGCGAACGTTTGCAATGGAATCTAACCGACACTGTTTTCCTGTGGCGCGCGCGCTGGCAATGGCGGCAATGGCTGCATGTTTGCCCCTGCCGTTCAGTGCCCAGGCTCAGACGCCCATGTCTGCTGCAGCGCCTGTTGTGTCTGCGCCGGAGCGGTATCTGTTGCAAGTGGGCGTTCCGGTAGTGCTGATCTACGACAAGCCCAATGTCACGGCGCCGGTTGTGGGCCGGCTGGAGCAGGGCAGCGAAATCGAGGCCGTACAGAAAAGTGGCGACTGGTATCGCATCAAACGCGTTTCCGGCGAAGAAGGATGGGTTTATAACAGCACAGGAAAATCGAACGTTGCGATGGCGGTACGACCGTTCCCGGCCGATCGCCGCATCGGCTACGAATCCGATTCGGGAAACTCGCGCGTGCCGCAGGCGGAAAAAGACAAAACCGGAGATTCCGGCATCGAACGCCGGCGGCCGCAGGAGGCTGCGCTGGAGCCACGCCTGCCGCTCATCGATCCCTCGCGGGTCGAGCCGCCTTCGCCGCTTTACCTGAGCGAAGAATTACCGATCCGTGACCGGTGGCGCCTGGTTCAGGCTCTGGGCCTGCTTCCGTACAAGCTGTTTGATCCATACAACCCTAACGTGATAAAAGGCGATTTGCCGGTTTTGGAGAAGGAACTCGGGGAGGGCTGGTTCTTCAATCTGACTGCAGTGTCTGATACTTTGTTTGAAGCGCGCCGTTTACCGACGCCGACCGGCGCGCAGTCTTCACTCGACCCCGGGTCGAATGGCACGTTCGGGCGCGGACGCCAGTCGACGATCGCAGAGACAGGCATCCTGAGTCTTTCGCTGGTCAAGGGCGACACCACCTTCAAGCCGCCCGAATATGA
The DNA here is from genome assembly GCA_038329705.1 of Burkholderiales bacterium. Classification (GTDB taxonomy): domain Bacteria; phylum Pseudomonadota; class Gammaproteobacteria; order Burkholderiales; family Gallionellaceae; genus Gallionella. The sequence goes on from JBBQNH010000042.1 coordinate 4,720, forward strand.
ATTCCGTTTCGTCCCGGTGTTCAATCTCAATCGCACGGTCACGCAGGAAGTTCGCGCGGTGAACATCAACCCCGCGATGGGCCCCGATCGAAACGATCATTTCGTCGGCGTGCAGGAATTTTTCATCGACAAGCATCTGCGCGACGTGTCGCCGCGCTATGATTTTGACAGTCTGCGCGTCGGCATTCAGCCGATCACAGTGGATTTTCGCGGTTTCCTGTTCCTCGATCAGCCGTTCGGCGTGCGCTTGTTCGGCACCCGCGACAACAATCAGTGGCAATACAATATCGCGTGGTTCAGACGGCTTGAGAAAGACACCAACAGTGGCCTTAACGATATTGGTCAGCGTCTTCGTGCAGACGACGTATTTCTGTTCAACCTGTACCGCCAGGATTCGCTTGTTCCGGGATTTACCTCGCAGGGCACTGTGCTCTACAACCGCAACCGCGAGGGTGATCGCCCCGATTACTACAACGAGAACGGATTTCTGGAGCGCCCGGCTGTCTTCGGGTCAGGCCGCCGGTATAACTACGATGTGACTTACTTCGGATACAACGGTGACGGTCACATCGGCAAATGGAATGTGACAGCTTCGGCATATTATGCCGGCGGCTCGGTTGACCGTGGACAGATCTCGGGAGTTAAAGAGAAGATCGGCGCAATGTTCGGTGCGATCGAGGTGTCGCGGGACTTCGACTGGATACGCCTGCGCGTCAGCGGGCTGTACGCGTCGGGCGACAAGGATCCTTACGACGGCAAGGCCCAAGGCTTCGATGCGGTGCTGGAGAATCCGCAGTTTGCGGGGGCAGACACAAGTTACTGGATACGTCAGGCGGTGCCGCTGATTGGTGGCGGAGGTGTTGCACTTTCGATGCGCAACGGCCTGCTGCCGTCGCTGCGGGCCTCGCGGGAATTCGGGCAATCAAACTTTACCAACCCCGGGCTGCACCTGGCTGGAGTGGGCGCGGATATCGATGTCAAGCCGGGTCTGCGCGTGGTCAGCAACATAAACTATCTTGAGTTCGACAATCTCTCGTCGCTTGCCGTGTTGCGCAATCAGCAGTTGCACAGCACCCGGATCGGCGTGGACGCTTCGGTTGGAGTGCAGTACCGTCCCCGCTTTACGCAAAATATCGTGATCAATCCTTCCGTGGGCGTTTTGTTCCCCGGCGAGGGATTGAAAGAAATATATGGCAACGCGGTCGATTCCATCCAGTACTCCGCACTGGTTAACGTGCTGGTGACATTCTGATGAGAACCCTATTAACCACAATAATACTTCTGGCGGCTTGTTCAGCCTGCTTTGCTAACACACCCGTGGTGAATGAGCCGTCGAGCCCTGCCGCGCCGGCAAAGCAGACTGCGGCTGCAGCCGACAAAAAATCGGCGGGATGCATTACCTGTCATACAGCTTCAGACAGCCATACCATGCACGCCAACCCTGCCGTGGTGCTTGGATGCACCGATTGTCACGGAGGGAATCCTGAGGTGAGAAAAATCACCGGTTCGCAGTACAGCGACAAGGATAACAAGGACTATCTCGAAGCCATGAGCAAAGCACACGTGTTGCCGCGTTACCCTTTGGCCTGGAAAACGCCGGCTTCCGCGAATCCGGAAGATTCATACACGCTCCTCAATCGGGAAAGTCCCGCGTTTGTGCGCTTTATCAACCCGTCGGACTATCGGGTCGCGCGCGAGGCCTGTGGGGCCTGCCATCTGCCTGTGATTCAGGCTGCGGAGCGCAGTTTGATGGCGACCGGAGCGATGCTGTTTAACGGTGCTGCATACAACAACGGCATTCTGCCTTTCAAGCGCGGTGTGCTCGGTGAATCCTATACGAGCAAGGGCGAGCCTGCCGCGATCAAGAATCCGGTCAAGCCGGACGACTGGATGACTAGAAAAGGCATTCTGCCGGAGTTGTACCCGCTGCCGGCATGGGAGACCGTTCCGCCGGCAGACATCTTTCGTGTGTTCGAGCGCGGCGGCCGCGTGATCAGCAGCCAGTTTCCCGAAATCGCTATCCCGAACAGTAGCGGGAAGATACAGGTACTCGACGAACCGGGGCGCCCTGACATCAAGCAGTCCATCCGTGGGCCGGGCACTGGGCAACGCATAGCAGTGCCGGTAATCAACCTCACCAAGACGCGCCTGAACGATCCGCTCATGTGGTTCCTCGGCACCAATGAGCAGCCGGGAGATTATCGTTCGTCGGGTTGCGCCAGTTGCCACGTGATCTACGCCAACGACCGTGATCCGCTGCATGCGGGGGTTTACGCTAAATATGGCAACGATGGCAAAACCGTCACTGCGGATCCGACCATCCCCAAGGATAAATCCGGGCACCCGCTGAAGCATGAATTCACGCGGTCTATTCCATCCTCGCAGTGCATGGTCTGCCACATGCACCAGCCGAATATCTTCGTGAACAGTTTCTACGGCTATACGATGTGGGATTACGAATCTGACGCGCCATCAATGTGGCCTGAGAAGCAGCGCTACCCGACGGATGCGGAACGCCGGGAAATTCTGAATCGCAATCCGGAAGGGGCGGCGGTGCGCGGCAATTGGAGCGCCCCGGAATTTTTGAAGAATGTGTCCAAGCTCAATCCGACGCTCAAAGATACACAGTTTGCCGATTATCATGGACATGGCTGGAATTTCCGGGCTGTTTTCAAACATGATCGTAAAGGAACGCTGCTCGACAAGGATGGCAATCCGGTTTCTGATACCGACCCGGAGAAGTTCAACCCTGAAAATCCCAATAAAGCGCTGCAACTCATGTCGATTCACATGGAGGTCGGAATGCAGTGCGCGGATTGCCACTTCGCGCAGGATTCGCATGGCAACGGGCATATCTACGGCGAAGTGGCTGCGGCCATCGAAATTGATTGCGTGGACTGTCATGGTACTGTGGATCTTTATCCGACGCTGTTCACCTCCGGGCCGGCGGCGCCGCCGGGAGGCACCGACATAAGCCTGTTGCGAACTCCAGACGGCCGCAAGCGCTTCGAGTGGAAAGATGGCAAACTTTTCCAGCGTTCGGTAATGTTCCCCGGTAAGGAATGGGAGTTGTCCCTGGTCAAGGACTCGGTCAACCCGAAAAGCCCGCGTTACAACGCCAAGGCCGCTCGCGCCAAGCTGGTCGCGCAGGGCAAATATGACAACTACAAGCAGGACTGGGGACTCGACGTGCCGGCAAAGATGCGCGCGCACGGCGACGACAAGATGGCCTGCCAGACTTGCCATCTTTCGTGGACGACGAGTTGCGCGGGTTGCCATTTGCCTATCGAGGCCAATGAAAAGACCGAGCGCCATCACTATGAAGGCGGCTTTACGCGCAACTTTGCGACCTACAACCCGCAGGTGGTGCGCGACGACATGTTCTTCATTGGCCGCAATGGCCCGGTCAAGGGCAGCAAGATCACGCCGATTCGCTCATCTTCAGCGCTGGTGTTGTCTTCCACCAATTCCAACCGCGAGAAAATCTATATCCAGCAGCCGCCGACCTCGGCCAGCGGATATTCCAGTCAGGCATTTGCGCCGCACTTCCCCCATACGGTGCGCAAGACTGAAACCAAGACTTGCTCTGACTGCCATTTGTCCGCCGACAACGACAACAACGCGATTCTTGCGCAAACACTCATGCAGGGGACCGGCTATATCGGTTTTATGGGATATAACGCCTGGGTGGGAGAGGCAGCCAACATCGAGGGTGTGGTGGTTACAGAATGGGACGAGCCACAGGCTGTCATCGGTAGTTATCTGCAACGCTATGCCTATCCTGACTGGTACGCGGCCCATTTGAAGCGCAACCGTGAGCTGCCTGAGGCGTACGATCATTCGACTGACGGGCAAGCCGCGTGCGTGCAGCGCCGGGGTGAATACCTGTATGTTGCCGAAGGCGCCGGCGGCATGCGCGTGTACGACGTTGCGTCGATAGCCAACAAGGGCGTGTCCCAGCGCATTATTTCCGCGCCTTTTTCGGCGCTCGGACAGGATACCCACATTGCAAGCAGGAACGCGACCTGCGTCGCGTTGCCTACCACCCAGCCGGTGGCGCCGGAGAAAAACAAGGGTGCCCTGATGAGCATCGATAATCAGGAACAGCCGATGCATCCGATTTATAACTACGCTTTGATCACGGATGCGGAAGAGGGTCTGATTCTGGTCAACGTGAACACGCTGCAAGACGGCGAGCCGCGCAACAATTTTCTCAAGCGGGCACTAACGTGGAACAAGGACGGCATACTCGATGGCGCGCGGTACATCACGATGGGTGGATCGTATGCCTATATCACCGCGACTGTGGGTGTCGTCATCGTCGACCTGAAGGATCCGCTCAACCCCGTGGTTGCCGCAGTGGTCCCGCTCAAGGACGCGCGTGCTACCGGACTGCAATTGCGGTATCTGGCGGTGACCGATGGGACCGGGTTGCGCATGATCGACGTCACTATTCCCGAGCGGGCAAAACTCGTGGCCTCTGCATTTGTGCCGCTTGCCGATGCGCACGGGATTCAAATCGCGCGAACTTATGCCTACGTCGCCGCCGGCAAAGAAGGGCTGGTGATCGTGGACATCGAAAATCCTGAAAAGCCCAGGGTCTACATGAAATTCACTGCGGACGGCACGCTTAATGATGCCCGCGATGTGACTGTCGCTTCGACCAACGCTTCCGCCTTTGCTTATATTGCAGACGGGCACAACGGGCTCAAGGTGATACAACTGACTGCGCCCGATACGCAGCCCAAATTCTACGGCTTCAGTCCCGACCCGAAACCGCAGCTGATCGCCTGGCGCAAGACACTCACGCCAGCCCTGTCGCTGTCACGCCCCCTGGAGCGCGATCGCGCTGTTGATGAAACCGGTGGCCAGGTGGCGGTGTTCGGGCGCATCGGGTCGAGGCCGCTTAACCTTGGGGAACAACGTAAAATGTATCTCAAGCCCGACGGGTCGACATGGGTGGTAAAGGACAAACCTGATCTTTCGCAGAAAAAGCCATGACCAAACATTTCAAATTGCTTTTGACTGCTGCCATCGTCGGCCTGCTGCAGGTTGCAGCCGCGACTGGCGCCGTACCGGCGCTGCCGCAGTATTCTCAAGATAAAACGCTGGGGATAGGTAGTTGCGCCAGCAGCCTGTGCCACGGTGCGATAGAAGTCTGGAAGGATTCAGACGTCTTGCAGAATGAATATGTGACCTGGTCGCGTTTGGACAAGCATGCCAGAGCCTATGCCGTGCTGCTTAATGATCGCTCGAAGAAAATTGCGAAAAAACTCGGCTTACGGCAACCCGCGAACAAGAGTGACCTGTGCCTTGATTGCCATACCCATTATCCGTTGCCGGCGCAACGGGGAAGCGGCTATCAGATCACCGATGGCGTCCAATGCGAAGCGTGTCATGGCCCCGCCGAACGGTGGATCAAAACTCACGTCGAGCCGAATGCGACCCATGAGAAGAACGTGTCTTCGGGCATGTACCCGACCAACGTTGACGTGGCGCGCGCGCAATTGTGCCTGTCCTGCCACCTTGGTACCGAAAAAAAGTTTGTAACCCATAAGATGATGGCGGCCGGCCACCCGCGTATGAGCTTCGAGCTCGATACGTTTACGCAGATCGAACCGCCGCATTTTCGTATAGACGCCGATTGGGAGAAGCGCAAGGGGTCATGGAATGGCGTGCGCGCCTGGGCAGTCGGGCAGGCTGTCGCCGCTCAGGAACTGCTGGCGCTTTTGCGGGGCCCTCGCGGACGTGACGGCATGTTCCCGGAACTGGTGCTGTTCGATTGCTATTCCTGTCATCACGAGATGTCCGACAAGCGCAATACGGCAGCACGGGCCGGTGCGGGCCCGGGTTATGTCCGGCTGAATGATGCCAGTTTCCTCATGCTGCGGCAGATTGCACGGCGGGTCGTGCCTGGTGAATCAGGAACATTTGCGCAGCAGATCGCGCTTCTGCACAAGGCAGTTGCTTCCGGCAGCAACGCACTGGCGCAGGCGAAAGTGGTTGAGGGCATGATTACATCGATGATTCCGAAAATCAGCACTCACGGATTTTCGGGCAAAGACGTGCAAAGCATTCTGGTCGGATTGATCGACGACGGGCTTGCCGGCCAATATACCGATTATCAGGGCGCCGAACAGGCGGTCATGGCAGTTCAGAGCGTGGCCGACTTCATGGGGAGGCTTGAGTTGTTGCGCACGCAACCGCTGGAAGTTCCAATGAAAAAGCTGCTGGCAACCGTGTCGCACGACGAGAAGTATCGGCCGGTCGCCTTCAAGAAAGCCCTGCGCGATCTCAAAGCGGTTATCCATACGGAGACAATCAAATGAGCGACAGTTTTCGCATAGCAATCATCGGATCGGGCCCGAGCGGGCTCTCATGCGCAGCGCACGCCGCGGAGTTGGGTATCCCGCACGTACTGCTCGAGGCCGAAGATCATCCCTCACATACGATATTCCGCTATCAGAAGGGCAAGCATGTCATGGCAGAACCTGGAATTTTGCCATTGCGCAGCCCGATCACGTTTGCGGCCGGCAAGCGTGAAGCCATACTTGGCAAGTGGGAAGAGGAAATAGAAAAGCACAAGGTAAACATCCGCTACAGTTCGGCGGTAAGCGCGATATCCGGTTCAAAAGGATCGTTTGAAATCAAGACGGTTTCCGGCGACACGGTGGATGCAGAGCACGTGGTGCTGTGCATCGGTCTGCAGGGCAATCTTCGCAAGCTGGGTGTGCCGGGAGAAAACCTTGAGCGTGTGCAATACCAGCTCGATGACCCCGCCGAGTATAACGGCGAGACGATAATCGTGGTCGGCTCGGGCGATGCCGGTATCGAGAATGCGTTGGCGCTCATTGAAAACAACCGCGTTATCATGATCAACCGTGCCGACGAGTTTTCGCGCTGCAAACAGGGAAACTTCGATCTGGTGACTGCGGCGATCCGCGATGGCAAGATGGAGTGCCGTTTCAGTACGAATGTGGTGACGGTGGAGGCGGTTGAGACGGAGGGTCGTCCCCTGTGTTTTACCGCACAGACACCGCAGGGTTTGGAAAATATTGCCTGCAACCGTGTGGTTGCGAGGCTGGGTGCGATTCCGCCGCGCAAGCTTGTCGAGAGCTTCGGTGTACAGTTTCCGAACGCGACCATGGAAGCGGTGCCCCAGGTTTCGGGAACCTACGAATCGAACGTTCCCGGCCTATATATCATCGGTGCGCTTGGCGGCTATCCGTTGATCAAGCAGGCGATGAATCAGGGTTATGAAGTAGTCGAGTACATTCTCGGTAACCCCGTGGAGCCGGCCGACGAATTCCTGCTGAAAGCCAAATTCGGCAACATCAAGAGTGCGAAAAATGTTTCAGAGGCGCTTGCCCTGGTGCAGACCAATGTGCCCCTGTTCAAGGACCTTACTACGCTGCAGTTGCGCGAATTCATGCTCGACAGCGAGGTGCTTGTGCCGAAGAGCGGGGAAGTTATTTTCATGAAGGACGATTACACGAATTCGTTTTTCTCCGTCGTCGAGGGCGAAGTCCACATCGAGGTTCCGGCCAAGGGCGGCAAGGTCAAGACCGTCTCGCTGAAATGCGGACAGTTCTTCGGCGAAATGGGGCTGCTCTCCGGCCGCCGCCGCGCCAGTACGGTCAAGGCCGGTCCCGACTGCGTATTGATCGAGACGCCGCGCCGCTCCATGCTTAAGTTGATCTCGAGCATCGAATCGGTGCGCAGAAAGATCGATGAAACCTCGCTGCGGCGGGCAGTGCGCACCCAGATCGCACCTTTTATGTCGGAAGAAGACATGGACGAAATGGTCAAGGACGCGTTGATCAAGAGCTATGCAGCGGGCCAGACTTTGTTCAAGGAAGGCGACGTGGCAGACGGGTTGCACCTGATCCGGCGCGGCTCGGTCATGATTTCTCGCAACATCGGCGGCAAGGAAATCGTACTTTCCTACGTTGCGGCCGGCAACTACGTTGGTGAAATGGCATTACTGTCTTCGGAGGCGAAACGTTCGGCCACCGTGCGTGCGGCGGTCAACTGCGAATCGATCCTGCTGTCGGCGAAAATGTTCAATGATGTTCTCAGCCGCAATCTGACGCTGCGCGGCGGCATCGAGGCCCAGGTGCTGGAGCGGTTGTCGAAAAATGTGCGGCGCGAAACGGAGACTGATCCGGGTAACCTGATCAGTTTTCTGATCGCACAGGGGTTGGGGGAGGGCACTGATGTTCTGCTGATCGACGAGAGTCTGTGCGTGAGGTGCGATAACTGCGAGAAGGCGTGCGGCGACGTGCACGACGGGACCTCACGCCTCGACCGGGAAGCCGGCCCGACATACGAGAACATACATGTCCCAACCTCATGCCGGCATTGTGAGAATCCGCACTGCATGAAAGATTGTCCACCCGATGCGATACACCGCAATCCCAACGGCGAAGTGTATATCGACAGCACATGTATAGGCTGCGGTAACTGCCAACGCAATTGTCCCTACGGCGTGATCCAGCTGTCGCAGGTCAATCCGAAGCGTCGACGGCCCAGCCTTCTGTCGTGGCTGCTGACGGGAATGACGACCGAACCCGGTCGCGAAGCGGACTACCACAATGATGATCTGGGCAAGAAGGCGGTGAAGTGCGACATGTGCAAGGACTTGTCAGGCGGTCCTGCGTGCGTGCGTGCCTGTCCTACAGGAGCCGCGATTCGCGTCAGTCCGGAATCATTTATCAGTTACGCGGGCAAGTAGCCGCTGTTCCTCAGTCGCCGCTATGGCTGGCGATGAACGCCGATGGAGTTCTATTGGAGTTGCAGCTCGAAGCGCCCATTGCCGCGCCGCACGGCGATTGGTTGGGTCAGCAGTGAAATGTGCTACAGGTGTGTTGCGGGGGAACACGGGCAGTAGTCAGGAGCACAACATTACGGCGCGGCACGAGATCGCACCCATTATCTTCACGTGCACCGGCAGACGATAGGCCAGCTCCAGCCGAAACAGGGTGGGCGGCAGTTTGCGGTAGCTCAGGTTATCGCCCGCGCCGAAAATCACCAAATTTCAGTGATCGTTCTCTTACATATTATTTGTCCACTGATTTGACGGCGTGACCGCCGAAAGCGTTGCGCATGGTGGAGAGCAGACGGTAGCCATAGCCGGTTTCGTTCTGGCTGTTGAAACGCATCTGCAACGCCAGCGTCAGCACTGGTGCCGCGACACCTTGATCGACCGCTTCCACCGCTGTCCAGCGCCCCTCGCCCGAGTCTGGCACAAACGGGGCAATATCCTTCAGTTCCTGATCGTGCTTCAAGGCTTCAGCAGTCAAGTCCAGCAGCCAGCTGCGCACCACCGAACTGTGCCGCCACAACTCGGTGATCTGCGCCAGGTCGAGATTGAATTCCTGTTTGCCGCGCAGCAGTTCAAGACCTTCGGCGAATGCCTGCATCATGCCGTACTCGATGCCGTTGTGGATCATCTTGGTAAAATGTCCTGAGCCGACCGGACCAACATGCGCCCAGCCGCGATCCGGCGCGGGCGCCAGCGCTTGCAGGACAGGCGTCATGATCTTTGCTACCTCCGGCGATGCCCCCACCATCAGACAATAACCGTTCTCAAGCCCCCAGATACCGCCGGAGGTGCCGGAATCCATGAAGCCTATACCTTGCTCCGCAAGCCATGCGCCGCGCCTCTGGCTGTCGTGATAATTCGAGTTGCCGCCGTCCACGACAATATCGCCTCTGGATAGCAGCGGCGCAAGCGTGCGGATCTGCTGCTCGGTCGGATCGCCGCTCGGCAACATCAGCCACACGATGCGGGGTCCGGATAACTTCGCGACCGCATCCTCCACAGAAGTTGCCGCTATCATGCCGCTCTCGCCGACCAGTTGCGCCACCACCTCCGCAGCGCGGTCATAGCCCACCACTTCGATGCCATTGCGGCGCATGCGGCGTACCATGTTCCCGCCCATCTTGCCCAGTCCTATCATCGCTAATCGCATATATTTCTCCTCGAGTTATTTGCACCGCGAATTTCATTGTCCCATAAACTCAGAACCGCGCAGCCGCAATCGCCGAGCCGAGTAGACCGACATTAGGGAATCTCTGATTAAGCTGTCTCACCGGCGGAGGCCGGTGTCCAGTTGATTGAATATACTGGATTCCGGCCTCCGCCGGAATGACAAAACCAGGGTTAATCAGATGTTCCTTAGTATTGATTATCACTCTGACCAGCATGGCGCTGTGCAATGGCTGCATGCGTTCTTCCTTGCCGTGGGAAGCGCGCATGAAAGTCCCGTCTTTAAGTTTGGCGATGATTTTCGGGGCAGCGCCGCCGGCCACGTAAACGCCCCGGTGGCTTTGGCTGTCAACGCCAGATTGCCCGCTTGCGCGCCCGAAAAGATAAATCTGGGCACTGAGAATCAAAAGTGCCGCTGCCCTAACTGACACTCACAGCCCACTGTCGATCCATTGGAGTCAGATGAAAATTTCTTCGACTGACTCTTAATCGGCCGAAGCAGACCTTTGGACTCTCAGTTTGAAAGCCTGCTGCTCTTTGGAAAGCTGCCGGTCAACGTTGAGATGACATTCGCTGTATGGCTATTTCGTGCTGCGTCCAGAAACAGAAGGGAATGGGGGCGAACGCAGGTTAGGCATTGCTTTTGTCATCCTTGAGTCTTCCTCTAAGGAATTTGCCAGAAGCTCCTTTCAGCTCGCATCTATCGATTAGTTTGCTTTGGAACTGGAAATCCTGATCAATACGAACGATGAGCAACTGCTCGAAGTTACCTTGGCTCTTGACGAATACGTGGTCGCTTGTTTTCTCTGGCGAGATGGTCTTTACCTCGACAAGTTTTCCGGCGATTATTCCGTCAGAACCGGCCTCGTGTGTCCCATGACGGCGAAGTCCGAATCTAATCTCGGCGTATATTTCTCCGAGTTCTCCCCAAATTTGTAAGTACCTGCCAGTGTTCTCGAAGTGGCGTGTAGCGCAATCAATCAGATCGTTGAAAATCTGTGTTTGCTCTAAGGTGCTAATGGGAAAACCATCTCTGCTCTGAAAGGGGGATACTGGCTCAACCGCGAGAGACTTATCTTCTGATGCATCTTGAAACTGAGAATCGATCCACTCTCTGTCTATGCATTCCCATTCCCAAGGTGCAGCGCCGGAGCCTGCAGCATCGGCTATTTCTTCTGCGCTGTAGCCGCGTTCGTTCATTTCGTGAAGAAAATCCCAGTCGCTCATGTTTTCCTCTTCCTGACGTTCAAATTGAGAGGCACGCCCCTCTCGATTGCAGTGTTGGGCGGCAATGTATAACGGCCCATAATTTTGGCCGCGACTTCGCGATGGGCTGGTGTGGATGGGTGAAAATGAATCTCTGTTTGGTGCAGAGGCCACTGCCCAGCGCTCCGAATGAGATACACGACTTCAGCCTCAACTGTCTCGATGTCCAAGCTTGGATTTTCATCAGGTGCGTCTTCATGGCACCAAATGTCTATATTTGCCTCGCTGAGGTGATGGCGCCAAGCATAGCCGTAATAGCCACTTTCTCCATTGGCGCTCCAACCAAGACGCAAGCGATTGCGGATTGGTTGTTTTGTGACCCCGACATAAATTGGCTGGTTATCAACGCTCACGATATACAGCTTCGGCTTTCGTGATGTCGCGATGCCGGAGAACTTTGGAGTTCCCCTCTGACACTGCACAGCAAAAGATGCAGAGTCAAAGTTCAATTTGTAGCGTTCAGGTTCAGATATGCGCATGGATTGACGTCCAACGTAAAAGTAAGGGGCTACGCGAGCCCTTATTCGCGCAGTCCCTCTTGACTGCTGGGTTAGCTCTTCTCGCCATTTAGCCGAAGCAGGTGTTTCATAAAAGAAGCTGTAAGCTCAAAAATAAACTCGATCTCTGCGGTGATAACTGCGTCGTCATGCTTCACGTAAGTGTTCTGATACTTCGTGTAGTAGTCAACCAACTTTTCAAACATGTTGGCGAGTTGGGGTGAGCCACCTTTTTCTTTCACGAACTGGCCAACTTGAGCGATTTGGTTTTCTAGCGACTTCTGATTTCCAAATAACCTGCGAGCTAGAATTTCTAGGGAAAGCCGGAGATCGTCAAGCGTATTGCGCTTGAACACACCGTGATCGTGTTTTAAGAGAGCCTCGTCAAACAGCTTTCTAGCTTCCGGGTGGTTGCTGAGCCAATGTCGGGTTTCAGTAAGCAGCGTGCGATGAACATCAGTGGAATTGTCTTGATCTGAGAATTTAGCGTATTCAGTCGAGAGTTTGACTTTCAGCGCCACAAGAGCTGAATTGCTTCCATCGGGGTTTAGCCTGTCGCATAGCTCACGAATGATTTGGTACTGCTGCTTTGGGGCAAAGCATAATAAATTATCAAGGAGTGCTGTTCTCTTGTTCGGCGAGTCGAACGGATAACGGGCGTGAGGTATGTCGGCTGCGAAGTCTGCCGCATACGCCGAAGTAATCTCAACAAGCTTTGGGCCAGTGAGGCCGTTATTAGTCAGCTCGGTAGAAGCAAATGAAACAAAGGCTGTTGGGATTCGTTCGCGCATGGAGTATTTGAAGAGCTAACAGTTATTCATATGACAGATTCGACCGAGCGTATTTAATAATACGGATGCGATAATTAGCACCTAACTTATTGATGGTTTGAAGATTATCCAATCTTCCTGTTATTAACAAGGCTAATCATACGGACAGCATCTGCCAGCGGCTGCTTAGCTGAGGAACGGTCGTTCAAAGTGTCGGCTATGACAGGCGCCTTTGGCCGAACAAGAGTCAGTCGGTTTTTTAAGTGAACGTCGCTTGATGGCACGTTGCCGCCTTTCGCTACATCGCTCCACACTGTTTCCCCGTTCAAGTAACACGCGATAATTGCATTAGGGTCTTGGTTCCACATATGTCACCAGTCAGTACTATCATTTACGTTGCCCCAAGAAAATTTCTATTGCCGCCACTTATCGATCAGTGAAGCTACCAGGGCGGTCCATCCGGTTTGGTGGGTGGCGCCCAGCTCCGTTCAGTTCGAAATCACCGATCCGACCCGTGTGGCCTTGAATCGGTGGATCGAGGTGAACAAGCTGCAAGCTGACGATTATCTGTTCCATAGCCGTATCCATGGCTCGATGCATCTCTCCACAAGGCAATATGCACGCATTGTGCACCAGTGGGTCTCGGAGATTGGCTTGGATACTGCCAATTATGGAACGCATACGATGCGTCGAACTAAGGCATCGTTGATATATCGACGTACCAAAAATCTGCGAGCCGTTCAGATTCTACTTGGCCACACTAAGGTGGAAAGCGCTGTGCGCTACCTTGGGAAAGAGGTGGATGATGCACTGGAGATGGCAGAGCAGACTGAAGTCTAAGCTGCGGGAAATCGCGGCTGGGTGACCGGTCTCGACCAATCACAACAACTGGCAATAACTAACACTTGTTTATTGGTAACTTATTGGTTACCATTTCATTTATGAAGCTCACGGTTGAAGAATATCTCCGCGAAGACGGGTCGAATCCATACAAATCATGGTTCGATAGTCTTGATGCCCAAGCTGCTGCGAAGATAGTCACAGCCAAGTTGCGTTTGGAGCTTGATAATACTTCCAGCGTTAAGTGGTTTGCTGGTATCGGCGAATACAGCATCGACTGGGGGCCGGGTTACCGAATTTACCTGGCGAAGGATGGTGATACGCTCATCATCTTGTTTGGCGGGGGTATTAAGCGAGGACAGCAACGAGATGTTGAACGTGCAAAAGTACTGCATGATGAGTACAAGTCTCGGAAGAAAGTTATGAATGCTGCCAAAAAGGCAGATCAACGTAAGAGGTGATCAACATGGCACTAACTCGAAATTTCAAACAAACTGTTGTTGAGCGCGTAGAACGCGATCCTGAATTTGCTAAAGCACTGCTTGATGAAGCTGCAACATTGTTTCTTAGCGGCGAACCGGAAACAGCTCGCCTCATCTTGCGTGATCTGGTTAACGCGACGCTTGGTTTCGAGCAACTTGCGACGATGACCGACAAACCCAGCAAGAGCTTGCATAGAATGTTGTCTCCGAATGGCAACCCGAGCATGGACAATCTGGCCGCTATTTTTGGAGCAGTCCGCTCGCGCTTAAATGTCGGCCTTGAAGCTCATACGGTGGAGATGGTGTAGCCAGTACGGCTAACTATTGAGGTTTCCGTAATTCATGACATACTTACCGTCATCCCCGCGCAGGCGGGGATCCAGCAAGAGAAAAATGCCTTTTTGTTAAGAGCCACTGGATTCCCGCCTGCGCGGGAATGACGAAGTGGTAGACTTTTCCTGCGACTGGCGCACCCGAATTGCCGGCATACTGTCTTCAATTATGGAAAGATCAATA
>JBBQNH010000043.1:0-18805 GCA_038329705.1 Burkholderiales bacterium
TGTTGTTGCGCCAGCATTAATCTGTCGCGAATCAAGTCCAGGTCTTGCTTGGGTGTTGCGATGCCTTTGTGCGATTTTTTCTGGAAGCAATGCAGCACATAGATCGCATTGCTGAATCGCACGGTGTACACCGCCCGGTAGGTATTGCCGTCATCGTCCTCGACCTCGACCACTTCAAGCACACCTGCCGAACCGAAGCCCTTGAGCGGCTTTGCCTGTGCATGTTTTCCACCGTTTTGTGCCAAGTGCAGCGCGTATCCAAAGATGTCCACGACATCGGTTGGCATGGACCGCAAATCCTTCTTGGAAGAAGCAACCCACTCCAGCGGCTTGGCAGGCGTTTGGCTCATGCGGGAATTATACCTATATGGGAATAATAATCAATTTTGATGAGAACGCGGGGTTATTAAAGGGGCAGGCTCCATACTCTTCTCACCCCAACGCCCTGACCACCACCTCCTGCACATCCTTCGACAATCCCTTGACCGCTGCCACTTTTTGCAACGCGGCCTTCATCTGTTTTTTCAGCGCGGGCTGGTATTTTTTCCAGTGATCCAGCGTGCGTACCAGGCGCGCGGCCACCTGTGGATTGAGCTTGTTCAGCGCGATCACCTATTCCGCCCAGTAGGCATATCCGCTGCCATCCGCTGCATGGAACTGTGACGGGTTGCCGTTGCAGAAGCTGAAGATCAGGCTGCGTGCGCGGCTGGGATTTTTCAGCGTGAACGCGGGATGGGTCACAATATTGTTTGGACATAAGGCTTCGACAAGCTCAGCCTGAACGGTTTTCTGGTTTGACTAGCTTAACTGAACAGCATTGGCATGGGCCATCAGCTTGCGCACAGCTTTGACATTGGTGTGCAATTGAAAAGGCCTGCCGAAGGAAACGGGCTTCGTCGCCATGAAGTTCGCGTCCCCATGAGGTTACGAACTGACCCTGGGGTCAGTGCACAGGGCCTGCCGGAATTCCTCGGAAAAATGGCGGAAGGCGCTGTCGAGCAGCTGCACGGCACCGTTGACGAGGTGGCAGCGACCGCTGTCGGGCAACATGATGCAGAGGTTCTTCAGGGTGAGGAGATCGGCTTCGGTGCCACTGCCGGTGTCTATCTTGTCCAGCAGGCGGCTCATGATGGCGGTGCCGGTCTTGCACGGGGGGCATTGGCCGCAGGAGGAATGGGCGAAGAAGCGCATATATTCCGCTACACGCTTGACGATGCCGGTGCCTTCGGAAACGACGATCATCGCACCGGTTCCCAGACTGCTGCCGCGCGCGCGTATGGATTCGAAATCCATCGCCACATCGAGGTCCACGGGAGTCAACATATTGCTTGAAGGGCCGCCGGTGAACACCGCCTTGAGCGGCTTGCCGGAAAGCATGCCGCCGCCGTGAACATAGATGAGTTCGCGCAGTGAAGTTCCCATGGGCAGTTCATATACGCCGGGATGCAGCACATCGCCGCTCAGGGAGTAAAGCTTGGTGCCCGATCCATTGCCTTTGCCGAGTGCCTTGAACCATGCGCCGCCGCGCAGCGCAATGTGCGATACATGCGCGATGGTCTCGACGTTGTTGATCAATGTGGGGTAACCGTGCACACCAGCCTGAGCCGGGTAGGGCGGTTTGCCGCGCGGGAAGGAGAAGCGGCCCTCGACCCATTCCATGGCGGCCGTTTCTTCGCCGCCGATGTAATGTCCGGAGCCGGGCAGCAGTTTGATGTGCAACTGCTTACCGAGCGCGGACGAGGCGGATGCCAGCAGATCCGATGCTTGCCATTGCGCGATGGCTGATTCCATCGCGGCCAACGAGCCGGCGAGATCGGGATTGACATAGAACACGATGTGATTGATGCCAACCGCCAGCGCTGCCGTCAGTGCGCCTTCGATCACCTGGTGCGGCGTTTCTTCCAGCAGCAGCCGGTCTTTGTATGTGCCCGGCTCGTCTTCGTTGCCGTTCACGATCAGGTATTTGTCCGGCCCGGGTGCTGCAACGACGGCATCCCATTTGCGCGCGACCGGGAAGCCGCTGCCGCCCAGGCCGCGCAGGTCGGACAGGCGGACTGCTTCGCGCACGGCTGCGGGATCGCGCATCGCGCGGCTTAGCCCTTCGCCGCCACCCGCCTTGCGCCAGCGTGCCATGTCGGCGCCGACACGTTGATCCGCATGCAGCAAGATGTTATGCACGCCGGTGTTCATCGCTTCCATGTGTCGTCCCCCGTTGAATAAGGCGGCAATAACTGCGGCGCGCGGTGCGTCATCGGCAGCTTGGCCAGGGTCAGCGCACGACGGTGCCGGTTGACATGTTCCAGCGTGACTTTCTTGGGGCCGCGATCATGGTTGGCGGTGGCGGCCACACCCGCGCGACGGCCGAAGCTGATGATCTCGAGCAGGGCGTTGCCCATCAGGCGGTTGTGCCCGTGCACGCCGCCCGACACTTCGCCGACTGCGTAAAGTCCGGGCACCGTGGTGGCGCCATTGGTATCGATGACCACGCCACCGTTTTGGTAATGCAATGTTGGATGCACCAGTAGCGGTTCGAGACGCGGGTCTACGCCTGCGACTTTGGTGCGTGACATCAGTTTGGGAAATTGTTGCTCCAGCAATCCCGGTTGCGCCAGTTCCAGACGCGGTGTGTCCAGCCATACGCCGACGTGTCGGTCGTCGATGCGCACGCCGCGACCCTCTGCACATTCGCGCAGGATGGCGGCGCATACGACGTTGCGCGGCTGAACTTCGTCGATGAAGCGTTGGCCGAGTCCGTTCACCAGCAGTGCACCCGCTGCACGCAGGCCTTCGGTGACCAGCTTACCGGCCAGGTGCGAGGGATGCAGCAGGCCGGTGGGGTGGTACTGGAAGGAATCCAGTTCGCGCAGTTTCGCGCCGATGCGATAGGCCAGCACCAGACCATCGCCGGTTGCGCCCAGATGGTTGGAGGTGGGGAAACCGTTCAGGTGCAGGCGTCCCAGCCCACCGGTTGCCAGGATCACCGAGCGCGTGCGGACGATGTGCAAGCTGCCGTCCAGCAGCGAGGTGAGCACCGCACCCACGCATCTATCCCCGGTCTCGTTGGACAGCAATTCAACTGTCGGACTTTGTTCCCAGACTTCGATGTCGCGGTTCTGGGTGACGGCTTCGCGCAGCACGCGCATCATTTCCAGCCCGGTGTAATCGCGACAATGGACGAGGCGCGGCATACTGGTGCCGCCGGCACGACGCGTATGCAGATCGCCGCTGGCAGTCACGTCGAATTGCATGCCCTGATCGATGAGCCAGCGCAATACCTCGGGGCCATCTCCGGCCAGTGCGGACACCAGTGCCGGATCGGCGACATCAAGGCCGCCGCGCATTGTGTCCTGTATGTGTTGGCGGATCGAGTCTTGCGGTTCGATGGCTGCCTGTATACCGCCTTCGGCCATGACCGTGTTGCTGTCGCCGAGGCGCAATTTGGTCGCGAGCAGCACGCGCGCGCCTTGCTTGGCTGCCGTCAGCGCAGCCGCGCAGCCGGCACCGCCGCCGCCGATCACCAGGATGTCCACATCGGTCACCGGTGTGCCGGCCAGATCGGCCTCGTCTATGTAGGCTTCGGCTTGCAGCAGATCGGCCAGTTCACGCTGGCAATTGTCGCCCGCATTGGCACCCACGGAGAGTTTGATCGTGCTGTCACGCAGATGATCCGGGTGATAGGCTTTGATCAGCTTGTCGGCATCGCCGAGTGCGGGCGGTTCCGCCAAGTCCGCATCGGGGCGATAGCGCTTGCGTGCCTCGTTCAGGGTGAGGCCGTTACTCATCTTTTTCTTCCTGATTGCCGGCAGCCGATTGCTGTTTGTTGCGCTGCAATTCTGCCAGTCTGTTGATGAGGTTGGGCGGGCGCAAGTGGAAATGTGCCGTCACACGGCGCGAGAATAATCCCACATGCGACGGCGCGATCAGTTCGGGGCAGGCCACATCACACAGCCCGCACATGACGCATTCCAGGAACATGTCTCCCGCGATACGGAAGTGACCTGCGGCGGCCTCGGCCACGCCTGCTTCGACGGTGATGCCCTTGGGACAGGAGACATCGCAACCGTGACATTCGCGGCAATGCGAGGCTTCCGGATATATCTCATGGAAACGTGCCTGGGTATCCCAGCCATCGGTGAAGTCGTCGATGTCGTAATAGTGTCTGGGGGCGGGAGCAGGTGGCAGGAAAATGACATCGATACCGTTCTCGACAAAGATCTGGCAGGCCAGGCCTACCGTCACATCCTTGCCCTGGCGCATCATGATGCGGCAGGAGCCGCATACGCCCTCAACGCAGCCGACACTGGTTATCTGCGGCACTTTCCCCTCCCAGGCAGCCTCAACCAAGGTCATGCCAGCGTGTGCGACGACAGCTTGTCCGTTGATGGTGAGGGTAACGGTTGGCTGACTTGAATCAGCCGAGCCTGCCGTAATAGGGCTTGTGGTCATGGGTGTGTCAGGTCGATGACCTTGCGCAGGTTGCAATGCTGGTGTCCACCGGTGCGGATGATCTGATCGTTCATGTTGTTACCTTGCATTGAGCTTCACTCATTTTGTTAACTGAAACCGCTGGCTTGGTCATGCGAGACCGCTAACGCAGCGCAAGATGCCTGTTATCTTTGGGCATTAGCCGGGCTACGCCAGATTCTATAAAAATGATCATATAGGATAAGTCGTATCCAGAATTAAAGAATTTAACGGGCCCGGACCCTTCAGCGCGCTCACCCCAAAGCCCTGACCAGCACCTCCTGCACATCCTTCGACAAGCCCTTGGCCGCTGCCACTTTTTGCAACGCGGCCTTCATCTGTTTTTTCAGCGCGGGCTGGTATTTTTTCCAGTGATCCAGCGTGCGTACCAGTCGCGCGGCCACCTGCGGATTGAGCTTGTTCAGCGCGATCACCTGTTCTGTCCAGTAGGCATAGCCGCTGCCATCCGCCGCGTGGAACTGTGACGGGTTGCCGTTGCAGAAGCTGAAGATCAGGCTGCGTGCACGGTTTGGATTCTTCACCGTGAACGCGGGATGGGTCATCAGCTTGCGCACCGCATTGACATCGGTGTGCATCGCCACCGCCTGCAGGCTGAACCATTTGTCCACCACCAGGGCTTCTTTTTTGAAATCCTGATAGAAGCGGTTCAATGGCTGCGCTGCTGTCTTGCTCCCGGTGTTGATCAGCGACATCAGCGCGGCAATGCGGTCGGTCATGTTGTCGGCGGCGTCGATCTGCGCGTGGGCCAGTTGCAGCGTGGATTCATCTTTCCAACCTAAAAGATAAGACAGGCACAGATTCTTCAGGCCTCGCTTGCCGGCGGATTTTGCATCGGCGCTGTATTTGCCGGGCGTCAGGTTGGCCGCATAGGCAGCGATGAAATCGGCCTTGAGTCCTTCGGATATCGTCTTGCGCATGAACTGGCGCGCGGTGTGTATCGCCTGCGGGTCTATCACTGCGCATTGTTCGGCCAGCATCAATTCCGAAGGCAGCGTCAGCACCACTGCGCGGAAGGAAGGATCCAGCTTCTGGTCGTTGAGCGTGGTACGCAGGGCGTTGATGAACAGGTCGTCCAGCGAAAGCATTTCACCCGCCTGCACCTGTTTGATTAGTTTGAGCAGGCGTTGCGTCGCGAGGCGCTGTCCGGCCTCCCAGCGGTTGAAGGCATCGCTGTCATGCGCCATCAGCTTGGCCAGTTCCTGGTCGGTATAGTCGTATTCCATCACCACCGGCGCAGAGAAGTTGCGCAGCAATGAGGGCGTGGGTTTGCTGGTGACGCGGTTGAAGGTGAAGGTTTGTTTTGCCTTGGTCAGCTCCAGTACGCAGGTGGTGGCGGGTTTTGCAGATTTATCAGCTTTTGCAGATGCTGTACCGGAAAGATACAGGGGCAGGTCGCGGCCCTTGGCATCGAGCAATCCCACCGCCACGGGAATATGAAAGGGCTGAGTGTTCTTTTGTGCTTTGCTGGGTCTGCTGCTCTGGCTGAGCGTCAGTTCATAGGTGTGTTTTTTGGCGTCGTAGTGACTTTGCACCTTGAGCTGCGGCGTGCCGGACTGGCTATACCAACGTTCAAATTGGGAGAGATTACGCTTGCTGCTGTGTGCCATCGCCGCGCGAAAATCGTCGCAGGAAACCGCCTGCCCGTCATGCCGCGCAAAGTACAGGTCCATGCCCTTGCGGAAACCGTCGCGTCCCAGCAGAGTCTGGTACATGCGCACCACTTCCGCGCCTTTTTGATAAACGGTGGCGGTGTAGAAATTGCTGATCTCCACAACGCTGTCCGGCCGCACCGGATGGGCCATGGGCCCCGCGTCCTCGGAAAATTGCGCCTGACGCAGCCCGCGCACATCATCGATGCGATTGACCGCGCGACCGCTGTCCGTGCCGACCATGTCTGCGGAAAATTCCTGGTCGCGGAATACGGTGAGTCCTTCTTTTAACGACAACTGGAACCAGTCGAGGCAGGTCACGCGGTTGCCGGTCCAGTTATGAAAATATTCATGGCCGACCACCGACTCGATACCGGCGTAATCGCTATCGGTGGCGATGCTGGGGTTGGCCAGCACATACTTGGTGTTGAATATATTCAGGCCCTTGTTTTCCATCGCGCCCATGTTGAAGTCGCCCACCGCGACGATCATGAAACGATCCAGATCCAGTTCCAGCCCGTAGCGCTCTTCATCCCAGCGGATGCTGTGCTTGAGCGATGTCATTGCATGCTGTGTCTTGTCCAGATTGCCCGGCTCCACCCACACTTGCAGCAGCGCCTTGCGACCCGATTTGAGTTTGAACTTTTCTTCCTGGCACACCAGCTTGCCTGCCACCAGCGCAAACAGATAAGAGGGTTTTTTGAACGGGTCTTCCCACTTGGCATAGTGGCGACCTTTTGGCAGGTCGCCCTGTTCGATCAGGTTGCCGTTGGACAGCAACACCGGGTATTTTTTCTTGTCGCCGCGCAGCATCACGGTGTATTTCGCCATCACGTCCGGGCGATCGGGGAACCAGGTGATCTTGCGGAAACCTTCGGCCTCGCATTGGGTAAAGAAATTGCCGTTGGAAACATACAGCCCCATCATCGAGGTGTTTTTATCGGGGTGGATCAGCGTCTCGATCTCCAGCGTGATCTCGTCCGGTGCATTGGCGATGAGCAATTTCCCATCTGCTATTGAGTAACCCTTGGCACCTTTTCTCAGCGTTTTGCCGTTCATGCGCAAGGCCACCAGCTTGGCGCCATCGCCCAGCAGCTCCACATCCTTGTTGGGCGATGCGATGTTGCGCCGCATCGTGATGCGCGTGGCCACACGGGTTGCTGCGGGGTCGAGATCGAAACCCATTTCAACGGTGTCCACCCAATAGGCTGGGGCGGTGTAGTCTTTGCGATGGATGGTGATGGGCTTGGTCATGAGAGGCTGTTCCGGTAAAGGTAAAAAATTCAAGAAAAATCGAACATGTCGTCATTCCCTCCCCCTTGCAGGGGGAGGGCTAGGGAGGGGGTAGGAACTCATCATTCATGCGACTTTTCTACCCCCATCCTAATTGCCCCCACGCTTCGCTCTCCCCCACTGCAAGGGGGAAGGGACACTGGCCTAATGGACAATACGGGTGAATTCTAACAGTGTTGGCTCTGGGTAAACATCAGCCAGTTAATCTCGCAGAAGCCAGTGACATACGTTGTTGAGCATGCCGAATTTGTAAGAGTACTAAAAGTAGGCACTCGTTATCTGCTGAAGCACTGGTTGTTCCATCAGGGTTAAGAGGAGGTAGCGCGGAAATTTGCATTTTGTAACATTATCGCTCGGCGTCTCGCATGTAATTCAGGTTGATGGCAGGATATAATTTTTTATCCGATTTCTGGCGATGTTATGATTGGTGGGTTGTTGCCGGTTTTTGATCTGAAAATATCTGTGAAAGGAATACGCGATGTTGAAATCAAGATGCAATCTTGTGTCACGACTTTTTACGGTATTCGTTGCCGCCCTGGGTATGACATTGGCGGTGAACAGCCAGGCGGAGACAATGACAGGTGATCAGGAAGGCTTATACAAGCAGGTGATTGCCAGCCCGGTCAGAACAGATGATGACAGGGCGGCGGATGCCAAGCGCAAGCCGCTGGAATTTCTGCAGTTCACCGGGGTGCGCCCCGGCATGCGGGTGCTGGATATCGCGGCTGGCGGCGGCTATACCACACAATTGCTGGCGCTGGCCGTCGGAACCGGCGGGACGGTATGGGCACAGGGAACAGAAATGAACGAGGCGCTTTTGAAGCGGGTGAACGCCGGCAACCAGGTCAACATCGTCCCGGATATCGCGCCTTTTGATGATCCGGTGCCCGAGAAGGCAACCGATCTGGATCTGATTACCATCATCATGAACTATCACGATATCGCGTATATGCCGGTTGACCGCGCAAAGATGGATGAGCTTTTGTTCAAGGCGCTGAAAAAGGGCGGGCATCTTGTCGTGATGGACCACTCGGCCAAAGCGGGCAGCGGCGTGGCGGATACCAAGAGGCTGCACCGCATTGATGAGCAGGTGGTGCTGGACGAATTTCAGCAAGCCGGTTTCAAACTCGAAAAGGAAGGCGATTTCCTCAGAAATCCGGATGACCCGCGCGACCAGCCGTTCTTCAAAATGAAAATCCAGACAGACAAATTCGCACTGCGCTTCGTCAAGCCTTGAACTCCCTTAGGCTGTAGGCAGGAAAGCCCGGCGATGCCGGGCGTTTTTGTATTTACAATAAATCAAGATTGTTAGCGGGCGCTGGAAGTAAGGATAGTCTGACCGGCACCCTAATCACAAAACCCAGAGAGCCAGATACCGCGGATTTTCATCCGTCTGATATTCAATTTCCCAAGGAAGCGCTGATCAAGTTTCTTTTGTCGTTCCCGCGAAGGCGGGAACCCAGTCATGTCAACAAGCTGAATCCCCGCCATCGCGGGGATGATGACTTAATCAGTGATTCCCTAAAATACTTCAAGGAGAAACAAAATGATCAAAGCTTATGCCGCATTCGAGCCCAAAGGCGAACTCAAACCTTACGAGTATGACCCCGGCGAATTGAAACCACTGGAGGTGGAGATCGACGTTCACTATTGCGGCATTTGCCATAGCGATCTGAGCGTGATCGACAGCGAGTGGGGAAAAAGCGCATACCCGGTGGTGGCCGGTCATGAAGTGGTGGGCAAAATCAGCCAGGTCGGCAGCCATGTCAGGGATCTTACGGTTGGCCAGATCGTCGGCCTGGGTTGGCACGCGGGCTATTGCAACAAATGTGCGCTTTGCCTCGCGGGTGACCACAATCTGTGCTCCAACGCACAAGCCACCATCGTCGGCCATTACGGCGGCTTTGCGGACAAGGTGCGCGCCGCGTCAAACAGCGTGATTCCCATTCCCGATGGCATCGATCTGGAGTCGGCCGGCCCGCTGTTCTGCGCCGGGAGTACCGTGTTCAATCCGCTAGTGCAATTTGGCATCAAACCCACCGACAAAGTGGCGGTGATCGGCATCGGCGGCCTGGGGCACATGGCGCTGAAATTTCTCAATGCGTGGGGCTGCGAAGTGACGGCTTTCACCTCGACCGCAAGCAAGAAGAAAGAAGCGCTCAGCCTGGGTGCGCACCATACGCTGAACTCCCGCGACGAGAACGAGATCAGGAGCGCGGCAGGGCGATTCGACTACATCCTTTCCACAGTCAACGTGAAACTGGATTGGAACCTTTACCTAAGTACACTGGCGCCGCGCGGCAGATTGCACTTCGTTGGGGCGACGCTGGATCCGCTGGATATCGGCGTGTTCTCACTCATCGGCGGGCAACGTTCCGTGTCCGGTTCGCCGGTGGGAAGCCCCGCCACGGTCGCGAAGATGCTGGATTTCGTCAACCTGCACCAGATCAAGCCGGAGATCGAAAAATTCAAATTTACGGACATCAACAAGGCTGTCGAAAGACTGAGGAGCGGCAAGGCACGCTATCGCGTTGTGCTGTGCCGATAGCTATAAGTTAAGTGGGAGGTTCGGGTTTGTCTCCTGACAGACTCGATAGCGCAATTAATGGGGGTCAGCCCAGGCTGATCCCTTAATCATAAAATGAATCATGAAAAGCCAGGGGCTTGCGTTTAGCTTCACCGGATTTCATGTGCCAGCTTTCATGCACCGGCTTTGGGATAACGCATCACCACGACTTGCTCTTCGGGTTCGAACCAGAATTCGCCGTGCTGCGTTTTTTTATCGCCGGCGATGATAAGGATCAGCCCGTCCTCCAGGCGTATCTCGGTGATGGTTTCCCATGCGTTGGTGGGGTGCGCGTTGACCCCGATGCCATTATAGATATGGTCGCCCACCCGTACTTCCGATGCTGCCACGGTAATTCTGTTGGTCATGACGCCTCCTGTATTCAGCAGACTCACCTACAAATTGGACGAAATTAAATGGGGACGGAGCCCAATTTAAGCTGCACCTCTATACCTATTCCTGCATCAACTGCAGGATCTGTTTTTCCACTTCAGGGTGATCGAACTCACGCCCGCCGATGGCACGAAAACGTACATTGCCTTTTTTGTCGATGAGGTATGTGGTTGGCAAGCCCATTACCCCATAGGCACGGGACACGCTGCTGTCCTTGTCAAACAGGATAGGGAATGTCAGGTCAACGCCGAGATCGCCAACGAAAGTGAATACCTGGTCACCGTCTTCCATCTGGTTAAGCGCCAGCACGACAAAATCCCTGTTCTTGAACTTTTGGTGCAGGCGTTCCATTGAGGGCATTTCCCTCCGGCAAGGCGGGCACCACGTTGCCCAGAAATTGAGTAGTACGACTTTGCCGCGATAGTCTTTCAGGCTGAATTTTTTTCCATCGATATCTTCCAGCGAAAAGCCCGGCGCTGTTGCGGGTTCTGGCAGGGCTGTCAACTGGTAACCCAGCTTGGGTTGTTGACGTTCAGCAGCCTGTGCCGAGAACATCAGCAGGCAGCCTAAGATGATAGCTATGAATTTGAAAGGCATGATAGTTCGCTTCCTTGTAGTTAGGCTGGCTAAAGGGCGGCGGGCGCGCAGCTCATGTTGTCAATTCTCCCCTGATGTTTTTTCCCGTCAAGTGTCCAGGTGTAGATGAAATCGAATTTTTCATTTCTGTCTATCTGTATCGTGGTGAAACCCTGCTGCCAGTCGCCGATGCCAAAGTCACCGCTTTCGGGCAGTAAGGTCCATGCAAAGGGTATGCCCACTTTGCGCCATTCTTCCAACCACTGGGCCTTGGTTTTGACCGGGTAGGATTTGCCGTTCTTGTCCACATATCGCCAGTCGGCAACCCGATAACTCAGCTGCTGTTGCGACGTGTTCTGGATGATGCTGCCAAACACACAGTAGCCGGCGATGCGTTCGACCTCATCGGCAGGGAAGTCATGTTTGGCGTATACGGCACGAACAAAATCGGGATTCAGTTGGATGAGTTCTATGCTGAAGCCATCGTCCTTTGATGTCCAGGTCAACAGGCCGCTGGCGTCGTTTTTTTGGATGATGGTCTCTGCCGCCTGTGCTTGTGTGTATAGCAGGCACAGGCAGATGATCTTCAACAGATGGGTATATATCTTTGTCGGCATGGCCTGTTGTCCATTAATGGAGCAATGTATCAATGGACAATGTATCGGAGTCGAATTGTTTTAACAATCGGGTTCGGATGCGATCAATTAAATGGGCGTGGCCTCTCTAATTACTGCCTTTGGATCATATGATCCCATAAACGGCATTAAATGAAACGGCCCGTGCAATCATCTAAGTGACGATTGCACGGACCGGGTGACTGCTGAATGACTGCTTAGTGGTTGCTGCCAAGTATCTTTCCATCGACGGTTTCGCCATATTTGCAATTCTCGTCGTGATAGTCTTTCTTGGTCTGTGCCACATCACCCTTGGAACGCGGATCCAGCGGACGCTCTTGTGACATGACGAAAGTGGCGACATCCCAGGCTTCCTGGTCGGTGAGCGTGTCGCTCTTGGAAAGCGGCATGTTGGCCTTGATGAAAGCGGCTGCGGTATCTATCCGGTGCATGCCTGCGCCCCAGTTGAATGATTCGGAACCCCACAGCGGTGGGAATACGGATTTTCCACCGGCTTTTTTGCCTTCACCGTTGGCGCCGTGACAAACCAGGCAGTTTTCGGTGTAAACGGTTTTGCCGCGTGCGGCGTCTGGCGTGACGGATGGTTTCTCCAATTTCGGGTAACCCGCGCCCTTGAGTTTTGCACCGACAGGAACGCCCGTAGACATCCAGTATGCATATGTCACCAAAGCGACCATTTCCGGGCTATCGGCAGCGGGCGCTTTACCGTTCATGCTGTATTTGAAGCAGCCCTGTAATCTTTCTTCGAAGGTGTTGACCTTGTTGTTCTTGGCTCGATAGGCCGGGTAACGCACATACGCACCCCATAATGGCGCTGAATTGGCCTTGCTACCGGAAGCGAGGTGGCAGTTGACGCAGTTCATGCCGTTGCCGACATAGGGCTTGGCATAATTCTGGGTATCTTCAAATATATTTTTCCCCAGTCGTACGATTTTGCCGAACTCATCATTGGGAATATCGGCTTCACTTGGCGGGGTGAAAGATGACGGTGCTTTGGCCTGAGCCACGGCAATGTTTTCACCGGCCGCAGCGACCAAGCCTGACATGGAGAGCATGGACACAGCCATGGCGATTGCGAAGGTATTTTTCATTATTGATTCCTGTTCGTTGTGCTTTGGTTTGCAAGGTAGGCTGATACTTCCTCTATCTGGTCTGCAGACATTTTGTCCGCAACAGATTTCATCAATCCCACTGGGTCATTGGCGCGTGTGCCGGATTTGAAGGCAGCGATCTGATTTGAAATATAACTTGCGGACTGGCCGGAAATGGCCGGGAAGCTCGGCCCCAATCCTTTTCCTTCGGGGCCGTGGCATTGAAAGCAGGCAGGAATCTCATTGCTCCAGTCGCCGCGAGTCGCAAGGATCTCGCCTTTGGCCAGCAATGTCGTATCTCCGCCTTCTGGCGTGGAAACCGGGATAGGCAATGCTGCGTAGTATGCAGCGATCAGCGGGACTTCTTTTTTGGACAGCGATATTGCAATGGGTTGCATGACCGGATTGCTGCGCTTGCCGGAACGAAAATTCAGCAACTGTTGCTCGATGTACCCGGCATCAAGGCCGGCCAGCCTGGGGAATCCGGCCGCAGCTACACCCCCACCATCTGCACCATGACATGTCTGGCAAGCCGGTGTGCCTTGTTTGTTGCCCTGCGTGGCGATGGTCATGGCCGCATCGGCAGCATGGGCAAATATGGGTACGCAAGTGACTGCTGCTAGTAAGATACGCTTCAAAATATGCTCCCTAAAAAGATTGGACAAGACCACACATCAGGTCGACTTCCCTTGTAAAACGGCGAATCCCGGTTTTGGCACTGTAAGAACAGACACGCAGCAAGTAAATTAGTTCATAACCATAGTCTAATATACTTGAGGCTCAATATTGGCTATAAGTTTGGCACTTCAAGTCCAATCTTTTTCGATTTAAACACTATTTTTGTAAGAGAGTCGGCTATGGCGGCAGGTGGTGACCCCGCTTGCCGGGCTTATTGGTTTGCAAATCGTATCCCGGTCATGTCGCCAGGGAAGTCGACCTTGCAAGTGCTTGCTACAGCGCGCGCACTTTGACAGTCTTGCCCTTCACCTTGCCCGCCGACAGTTTGCGCACCGCCTCGCGGGCGATGTCGCGCACAACGGCGACATAGGTATTGAATTCAGTCACATTGATCTTGCCGACCTGTTCGCGCGTGTAGCCCGCATCGCCGGTGAGCGCGCCCAACACGTCGCCGGCGCGGATCTTCTCCTTGCGCCCGCCGAGTATCTGCAGCGTCACCATCGCCGGCACCAGCGGCGCTTCATCCTCGTCCTTCAATTCGGCCAGCTCGTGCCACTCCGGTTCGATGTGCATCATCTTCGCGATGGTGATGATGCGTTGCCGGTCGGACGGGCCGCACAGGGTGAGCGCCCAACCGTTCTGGTCGGCGCGACCGGTGCGCCCGATGCGGTGGATGTGCACCTCCGCGTCGGGCGT
Organism: Burkholderiales bacterium; assembly: GCA_038329705.1. GTDB lineage: Bacteria > Pseudomonadota > Gammaproteobacteria > Burkholderiales > Gallionellaceae > Gallionella. The sequence goes on from JBBQNH010000043.1 coordinate 14,063, forward strand.
CACATCGACATTGATGACCGCTTCGAGCTGCGCGATATCCAGGCCGCGCGCCGCCACGTCGGTAGCCACCAGCACCGAACAACTGCGATTGGCGAACTGGATCAATACCTGGTCGCGTTCGCGCTGTTCCATATCGCCGTTCAGCGTCAGCGCCGTTATGCCCTGCGCGTACAACACTTCCAGCAGCGAGCGGCATTGCTGCTTGGTGTTGCAGAACGCCAGCGTGCTGACCGGGCGGTAATGTCTGAGCAGGGCACCCACCGCCTGCAGGCGGTCCTCGTTTTCGATCTTGTAGAAGCGCTGGCGTATCTTGCTTTCCTCGTGTTGCTCGAGCAGCTTCACTTCCTGCGGGTCGCGCATGAACTGGCGCGCCAGCCGCTTGATGCCTTCCGGATAGGTTGCCGAGAACAGCAGCGTCTGGCGATCTGCGGGGCAACGCTTCGCGACGAACGCGATGTCCTCGTAGAAGCCCATGTCCAGCATGCGGTCCGCCTCGTCCAGCACCAGCGTGTTGAGCGCGTCGAGATTCAGCGAGCCGCGCTCCATATGATCCATGATGCGTCCCGGTGTGCCGACCACGATGTGCGCGCCGTGTTCCAGGCTGTTCACCTGCGGGCGTATCGTGCTGCCGCCGCACAGTGTCAGTATCTTGATGTTGTCCTCGGCGCGCGCTAGCCGGCGGATCTCCTGCGTGACCTGGTCGGCCAGCTCGCGTGTCGGGCACAACACCATCGCCTGTACCGCGAAACGGCGCGGGTTCAGCTTGGTCAGCAGCGGCAGTGCGAATGCCGCCGTCTTGCCGCTGCCGGTCTTGGCCTGCGCAATCAGGTCATGGCCGGCCAGGGCGGCAGGCAGGCTGGCTGCCTGTATCGGTGTCATCGTCAGGTAACCGAGTTGCTGCAACGTCGCCTGCATGCCGGGCGACAGCGGCAGCGTGCCGAACGAGAGGCTGCTGTTGCCAGCGGGGGAAGATGGGATATCAGTCATGCTCAGATCAATCCTTGCGCTTTCTGGGATGAGGCACCCCCCTCATCAGATCCTTTTTGGAGACCCAGACCTGCTTGGGTTTCTCGATCAGCCAGCTGCGGCCCGAGGACTTTGCTTTTTTGTATTCGTTGATCGCGGTCTGCAACAGGTCAGGGTGCGCCAGTATCGTCGCGTGTTCGCCCTTGAGGTGATAATCGGCGAGATGTTCCTTGAGGCGATACATCTTCTTTGCGCTGTCATCATTCTTGCGCTGACTCTCCATCATCTGCTGCGCATCCGCCGAGAGGACATAGCCCCCGTCGACCTCGACGATCAGCCCGTATGCCGACAGCCTCGCGAATGCATCCGACAATTTGTTCGCGGAAGGAAGCGCATCCTGCGCCAGGTCGATCGCCGTCATGATCTCAAGCAGTTCGGCAGGGCGTCGCTTTGCCGCAACCGACAGGGACAATAAAAGAATCGCATCAACATCGTGGACTGGGTACATCGTGAACCTTTGCTGGACAAGTGAGCGACCGGGCTGGACGCGAGGGCGAGAGTGTAATGGATGCAGCGGGGTAGCAGGTGAAGCGCTTGAAATTTTCAGGCAATGCTTGCGGATGTCGAACGTGTTTTCACTGCCCGCGCGCGCAACTGTCCGCAAGCGCCCTCGATCTCCTGACCCGCCGAGTCGCGCAGCTTGGCGAGGATACCGTGCTGCTTGAGGATATGTACCATCTGCGCGGCGCGTTCAGCCGAGGGGCGGCGATAGGCGAGCCCGTCTACGTCATTGAAGGGAATGAAGTTCATGATCGCGTATTTTCCGGAAAGCAGCCGGGCGATGCCAGCCAGCTCGGCGTCGCTGTCATTGATACCCTCGAGCAGCGTCCATTGGTATTGCACCGGATAACCGGTGGCGCGCGCGTAGGCTTCGGCACGTTCTATCAGATCTTCGATGGCGATCTGCGGTGCACGCGGCAGCAATCTTTTACGCAGCGCCGCATCGGTGCTGTGCAGCGATACGGCGAGCGCGGGTTTTACCGTTTGTTGGTCAGGGTACAGATCCGTTCGTGGTGCGCCTGTCGAACCATGAACGGATTGATGGCCTGCGACAGGCTCAGACCGGATGGAGTTGGATAAACCAGTCATCAGCCGCTCGAACACGCGCGGATCGCCGACCGTGGAGAACACCAGATTCTTGTGGCCGATGTTGCCGTGCGTGCCGAGCAGCTGGATCGCTTCGAGCACGTTGTCGAGATTGTGCGCCGGCTCGCCCATGCCCATGAACACCACCTTGCTCACCGTGCGGCGGCGGCGCGCGAGCACCACCTGCGCGACGATCTCGGCACTGCCGAGCTGACGCAACAGACCGTCGCGGCCACTCATGCAGAACACGCAGCCCACTGCGCAACCCACCTGCGTCGAGACACATAGGCCGCCGCGCGGCAGCAGCACGCTCTCCACCATTTGGCCGTCATGCAGCTCGACCAGCAGCCGTGCGACACCGGATTCATCGGCAGGGTGTTCGCTGGAGAGACGCGCCAGGGCATGCAACTCCGCTTCGATCGCGGGCAGTTCATTGCGCATCGCCAGAGGAAAAAAATCAGTTGCGGCACTGCCACTCCTGTCGTACGTGCTCACCTGGCTCCAACCGCGCAGCAGCCTGTCTTCGTGACAAGGCTTGGCACCGAGCTCACGCAGGCGCAGTCTTAGTTGGGCGAGATGCATCGCAGGGAGTCGAAAGAGATCAGCGGGTTCATCTGAATTGCCGCAGATACCACCACTCGAGGAGCCGCTTGGCCATGTGCATCAGTCTCATCTCGGGCCAGGCAATGCAGCGATCCGCCGTGCGCACGACGAGCATGCCCTTGTCGTACGCGTCCACGGCGCACCGCCCCTCGACGCGGCAGTACGGCAAAGCAGGTGCCGATCACGGCAACGTGCATGGTGTCTTTGGTCATGAAGGTTCTCCAGTGGAATCTGTTCCCAACCGATAGGCTGCACGGTTTTTTGAGGAGGATGAATTATAAAGTGCGCAAACAGGAAATCCCGGTATGCCGGGTTTATATTTTGGGAAACGCTGATCAAGTCTCATTTGTCTTTCCCGCGAAGGCGGGAACCCAGCCGCATCAACAAGCCGGATCCCCGCCTTCGCGGGGATGACGACTTATTCAATGTTTCATTTGATATCACTGGCTGCGTTCGCTCTGGATTGATGATGTCGGCAAACGCCATGCGACGTTGGCAGCAAAGTACCCGGGCAACCGTTGCAGAGGCTCAAGGTCTCGAGACTTTGGCATCGGGGTCATGGTATCTTTATATCTCAGCAAAGATATTCCGGGAGAAGCAAATGGTGACCAAGGAAGACATGATTGACGGGTTTGAAGATTTGTACAGCACGGCAAAAATGGAAATCATGACCAACAGGCCGGATGTGGCCGGCAACCGCCAGTTGTTCGGACAAGTACTGGGGTTCTTCATCGCGATGCGTATGGTCCTGCCGATGGATAGCGAAGAGATCGAGTACGTCGAGGATCGTTTGCGCGCGCTGGAGGAAGGGATCGGCTGATCAACAATTGAATCACCGGGAGAATACACATGACCAGACAGCAAGATAGCCACAGCGGAAACCATACACGTGTCGCGATCGTGACCGGGGCCACCTCGGGCATCGGCGAAGCCACGGCCAGAAAGTTCGTCAGCAGCGGCTATGCGGTGGTGGGAAACGGTCGCAACGCGGCGCAGTTGGAAGCGATTGAACAGGAACTGGGCGCGGCGTTTTACGGCATCGCCGGTGATGCGGCGGATGGCGAGGTGCTGGAAAAATTGTTCGCCGGAGCAGCCGAACGTTTTGGCAATCCGGCCGACATCGTCATCGTGAACGCCGGGCGCGGCCTGGGTGGTTCGGTCAAGGATGCGGACCTGTCCGGGTTCGAGGCGATGCTCAGGATCAATGTGACCGGCGCGCTGACGCTACTGCAAAAAGCGGCGCAGAAGATGGTCGATGCGCAGCAGGCCAACTTCCCCAGGCGGGCAGCCGATATCGTCATCATCGGATCCGTGGTGGGCAGGCATATCTCCCCGTTCAGCGCGGTCTACGGCGCAACCAAGTTTGCCGTTCATGCGTTGGCCGAGGGGCTGCGCCGCGAGGTGGGCCCGAAGGGCATTCGCGTGTCGCTGGTGGAACCCGGCATCGTGATCAGCGGATTCCAGGATGCCGCGAACTACAGTGACGAGATGGTGCAGACCTTTCAGGACAAGTTCGGCCCGCTGCTGCACGGCGAGGATGTGGCGAATGCGATCCATTTCATTGTGTCCCAACCGCCGCATGTGCACATCAGCGACATCATGGTCAGGCCCACGCGCCAGGATTATCCCTGAGCGGTAACGGCGCGATCAGCGGCCGGTCAATTTTCGGCGCATCCAGAAACTGGCAGCATCCACCACGGTGATCATCAACAGCATCGCGACGATCACACTGGCGGCCTGCTGCATCTGGAACAGGGAAAGATGGTATTTAAGCATCTGTCCCAATCCTCCGGCCCCGACGATACCCAGTATCGCTGCCGCGCGGATATTGTTCTCCCAGCGGTACAACGTATAGGACATCAGTTGCGGCAGGATCTGCGGCAGCGAAGCATAGAAGAACGCAGCCATCGGAGTTGCGCCATTGATGCGCAGGATGGCTTCTGCATCGGGTTGCAAGTTTTCCAGTGCGTCGGCGAACAGGCGGCCGAGCACGCCGGTGGTGTGCACTGCCAATGCCAGCGTGCCGGC